>DATHLN010000137.1:0-15430 GCA_035488115.1 Candidatus Limnocylindrales bacterium
GCCCGCCTCATAGCAATCGAGATCCACCGCTAGAGTCTGCAGGATGCGTAGGGCTGCCTCGCGATCGTCTCGCGGCAGGTCCGTCACGTCGACGTAGAAGGCCGGCCGTTGTGTGCCCGGCCGTTCCGGCGACGACGATCCGCCGCCGACCCGCAAGCGCACCATACACTCCGGCCCGGCGGCGATGGCGTAGGGAATTTCCGCCGCGCGGCAGAGTTCGCGCACGGTTACGGTCGCGGGAACCGAATACCGGTCGCTCATGGTCCCTCGCCTGCGCCGTGGTCGTCGCGCCGCCGGATCGTCCGAATGCGGTCGGCCGCCGCTGCCCACCGGTCCGCGAACCGGTCGTGCAGCTTCGAGCCGACAAATGGGTTACCGCGCGCAATGTCGCGGAAGAGGTCCTGGTCGGCGCCGACGCGGTCGATCTTCGCGAGATGCGTCTCGCCGAGCGCGCGAGGACGCGCTCGTCCGGGTCTTCCAGGAGCATGACGATTTTGGCGATATCGCGATCGTCCTTGCGCCCGTGGCGGCTGCCCTCGCGCCCGAGCGCGGCGTCGAGTTTCATCACCAAGAGGTCTTCGAGGGAGGCCGCCCGGATGCCGTCTATGACGACGGAGCGCGAGAGAACCTCCGTGACCGGCACGCGGATGTCGTTCTTCTCGTACTCGACGTAAAGATCGAACTCGATGCCGTCGGCACGGAACTGGTGCTTGCCGAGCCGCTCGTTGTCCTCGACGGCGTGGAGAGACTTGAGTTCCTCGAAGTCGTGGCGGGTAAGCATGGCGTCGCCGTCGTCCGTGCCCTCGCGCTCGGCGTCCTCGAGGCGCGCGCTGTGGAGCCACACGGCGAAGCCGCCGATTGCCGCGAAGCCGTCAGGGAAGTATTGCGCGAGTTCCGCGAAGTGGGCCTGGACGGCGCGGAACCTGTCGCGGGAGTCGTCGGTCACCTCCCCAGTATACCGGGCCGCGACAAGGCTGCCCGCGGTGTGTTGCCGTCATGCGACGCCTACCTGCTGGGTCGCGCGAACGCCACGATTTGGTCGGCTTCGCGATGGTTGGTCCAGAAGTGCGCACCGTCGTACGCGAGCGCGCGCGCAGGGAACGGAATGACCGCGAGGTCCTCGCATACCACGTCGACCGCGCCGGCGTCGCCGCGCGCGTCGACGCAGGTGAGCCAGTACGGTCCGTGCTCTTCGTCGTCGGTCGTCACGAGATAGAAGCAGCCGTCGACGACGACCTGACCGCAGATCCCGTGCGGAACGTCGACCGTGCTCAGCACGTCGCCCGCCGCGTCGACGCCGACGATCCGCTTGTTGTACCACTGGCTGATGTACAGCACGTCGCCGTCCCAGCCGAGCTGCGAGCCGGTGCCGTCCGGAGCGCGGAAGCTGCCGTGCTTCTGGAAGCCGCGGCCGGGGACGAAGCGCTTCACCACCCGGTCGTCGTCATCGCCTTCGCCGTGGATCACGCGCAGCTCGTCGCCGACGACCGTCATCCCCCACGGTACACCGGGAGCGACCGCTTCGTCGTGCGCGGTCCAGCACGCGCGGTCGATCGCGTACACGCGGCACGTCTCGCGCGACCCCATCCACAGCGTCCCGCCGTCGCACGCCAGCGATTGCGGCTTCGGCGCCGGTGAGGGCAGGCGCAACAGCTCGGTGATCTCGTTCACGGCGGGCACTTCGCGCACCGCCGCGGCGCCGACCTCCGCCGAACTAAAGGATCGCGGCGATCTCGCGATCGACCGGGCGCTCTCCGGAGACCTCGATCGAACGCGTCGTCCCGACCGGTCCGCGGAGCAGTTGCTGCACCTCGTCGAGTGTCAACCCGGCGACGGGGCGCCGGTCGACCGAGATCAGCTGCTTCCCGCTCAAACTGTCCGCCGCGGCGCCGCCGCTGACGACGAACGTACCGTCCTCACGCGGCTGGAGGATCAGCGGCACGACGGTGAGCTCATCGGGACGCGGTCGCCGCTCGTACCGCACGGCCAGCCGCGAATGCGCATAGTCCAGCCGAAACGCGACGTTGCGCAAGAGGTTTCCGCCGAGCGCGCCGACGATGTTTCCCGCGGTCAGCCGGCTCATGTACTGTTCGAACGTCCCGGTTTCGCGCGTGACGACGTCGACGTCGCCCACCGCGATCCCGCCCCAGCGGACGTCGCGCAAGCGCATCATCGCGGCTCCGGTCTCCGGACCGCCCTGCATGTTTGCCGGCCCGTACGCGCCGACGCGGTACGGCCAGTCGGGATGCCGCTCGTGCAGCAACCTCACCACCGCGCGCGATAGCATCGTGAACGAGGCGCCGGTGTCGAGCAGAAAGCCGTATGCCGTGCCGTCGATCGTCAGCTCGACGCGCGGAAAGCCGCTCTTCTCATCGATCTTCACCGGCAGTTCGGCGCCGCCGTCGAGCGGCGGCCCGTCCAGCGTGAGCGTGCCGCCGAGGTAATCGTACGTGACGGCGTGGTCGCCCAGGAACGCGCCCGGGAAAAATCCCGGCGACGCGCCAGGCGGTGAGAAGCGGTCGGTATCCGCGACGGTCGTGAACGCGCCCGGGAATGCGATTCGCACGCCCGCTACGTACACGGCGTCCAGCTCGACCGGGACGAACGGACGCGGCGCCCCGGACGCAGGTGCGGCCGGGCGCAGCTTGAGCCCGAGGCGATTGGCGGTCCGGCGTGCGATCACGACGCTGCCCCCGCCGGTGTCGATGTTGAACTCGACGGGATCGCGTGTGCCGCCCGGCGTCGCCACCTCGAACGTGGCGTAGACGCGGTTGTTGCGGACTGCGAGCGGGACCCGCGCCGGCGGCGCGCCTGACCCGGGCGGTGCTGCGAGCGCGCTCGCGACACCGGTGAGGAACGAGGCTCGCGTCAGTTCCGGCACGGCGTCACACGCCCAAATACGCCTTCTTCACCTGCGGGTCGTCGAGCAGTTGCGTGGACGGGCCGCTCAGCGTGATGCGGCCGGTCTCCAGGACGTACGCGCGCGAGCTGACCTCGAGCGCGGTCTGCACGTCCTGCTCGACGATCAGGATGGAGACGCCGGTCTCGTGGATTTGGTTCAGCAACTCGACGAGCTGATCGACGAGGACGGGCGCGAGGCCGAGCGACATCTCGTCGATCAGCAGCATCTGCGGGCGCGCCATCAGCGCGCGCGCGATCGCGACCTGCTGCTGCTCGCCGCCCGACAGCCGGCCGGCGAGGAAGTCGTAGCGCTCGCGCAACCGCGGCAGCAGCCCCAGCATCCGCTCGAGGTCCGCGTCGACCTCGCGGTCGCTGCGCAGATACGCACCCATCCGCAAGTTGTCTTCGACCGTCAACGAGCTGAAGAGCCGGCGGCCTTGCGGGACCTGCACGACTCCGGCGCTCACGATGCGATCCGGTTCGAGCCCGGTCAGGTGCCGGTCGCCGTAGCGAACGCTCCCGCTCCACGTCGCGACGACGCCGCTGACCGCGCCGAGTAGCGACGACTTCCCCGCGCCGTTCGAGCCGATCAGCGCGACGATCTCGCCGGGGTCGATCCGCAGCGAGACGTCCCAGAGCACCTGCGTGTCGCCGTACCCGGCGCTGAGCGCGTCGATCACCAGCGGCTTGGTCGCGACGGGCGCCACTGTCGCAGCGGAGGTGCTCATCCGTGCGCGTCCGGCGGCTGGACCTGCGCGGCGTGCGCGCGCTGCGCCTCGATCTCTTTGAGCTGCTCTTGCCGCTTCACCCAGCGTGAGCCGAGATACGCCTCGATCACCTGCGGCGAAGCGAGCACGTCGGCCGGCGCGCCCTGCGCGATCTTCTTCCCTTCGGCGAGGACGACGATCGTCGTCGAGATCGAGACGATCGCCTTCATCAGGTGCTCGACGACGATCAGCGTGACGCCGCGCGCGTTCACGTCGCGCAAGAGCTGCAGCGCCTCGTCCACCTCGGTCGCGTTCAGGCCCGCCATCACCTCGTCGAGCAGAAGCACGTCGGGGTCGAGCGCGAGCGCCTTCGCGACCTCGAGCCGCTTGCGGTCGGGGACGGTCAGATCGCTCGCCGGGCGCTCGGCGACGCGCGCGAGGCCGACGACCTCGAGCAGCTCCTGCGCGCGCTCGAACGACGCGCGCGTCGAGCGCTTCGCGCCGTAGCGCCCGTACATCGCGCCGACCGCGACGTTCTCGCGCACGGTGAGGCTCGCGAACGGCTTGACGACTTGAAACGTCCGCGCGATCCCGAGATGGCAGACCTCGTGCGTCGGGACGGACGCGATCCGTTTCCCCGCATACGTGACCTGCCCGGTCGTCGGCCGGTAGACGCCGCTGATCACGTTCATCAGCGTCGTCTTCCCCGACCCGTTCGGCCCGATCAATCCGAGCACGCAGCCGCGCTCGACGTCGAACGAGACCTCGCTCAGCGCCCACAGCCCGCCGAACCGCATCCCGACGTTCTCGATCCGCAGCGCGACCTCGTGCGAGGACTGCGACTGCGATTGCGTCTGCACGCTCATGCCTTGTACGCCGTGAGGCTCTTGAGCCAGGTCCGCGCACCGCCTTTCAGCCCGAACAGCCACACGAGACCGCGCGGGAGCAGCAGCACGACGAGCACGATCATCGCCCCGAAGAACAGCGTGTGGATCTTGATGAAGTACCGCTGCAGCAGCTCGTTCGCGCCCGCGAGGATCAGCGCGCCGATGAACGGGCCGGCGACCGTCCCGATCCCGCCGAGCAGCGCCATCACGATCGGGAAGACGTTCGAGTCGGCCGAGAACGCGATCGACGGATCGAGAAAGCCGTTCGCCGGCGCGTAGACGGCCCCGGCCGCGCCGGCCATCATCCCGCTGATCGCCCAGGCGGTGATCTTGAAGCGCCGCGGGCTGATCCCGAGCACCGCCGCCGCGTCTTCGTTCTCGCGGATCGCGACGAAGGCGTAGCCGAGCTTCGAGCGGGCGATGAAGAACGTCGCCAGCATCGCGGCGAGCGCGACCAGCCACATCGCGTAGTAGTAAACCGAAAAGTGCGCCTCGTCGACCTGCTGCACGCGCAGGCCGCTGGTCCCGCCGAGCGCGTCGAGGTTCGCGATGATGTCGGTGATCGCGAGCCCGATCCCGAGCGTCGCGATGGCGAAATAGTGGCCCTTGAGCTGCAGCACGGGGAGCCCGACGAGCGTCGCGAACGCGCCGTTGACCGCGCAGGCGACCAGCACGTCGAGGAACAGGTTGTTGACGCCCATCTGCGACAGCACCGCCGAGCAGTACGCCCCGATCCCGAAGAACGCGACTTGCCCGAACGAGACGTAACCGGTGTAGCCGCCGATCAGATTCCAGCCGTACGCCATCGTCGCGTACATCAGGATGCCGCGGAAGACGATCTCGATGTACCCGTTGTGCGTGAGCGGGATCGCCAGCAGCAGCACCATCAGGACGAGCGCGACTGCGAACGCGTACGGACTCCCGGTGATCCCGCCGAGCCCTATTCGCCGCATCGGTGTAATCAACGCAGCCGCTCCGAAGCCCGTAAGGCTGACCCGCGTCGTACGCGGGTCATGCCGTTGGATTCACGAGCGCAGCAAGTGAATCCATCACGCGGTTGCCTTTCCGACGATCCCCGTCGGTCTTACGATCAGCACGATCAGCAGCACCACCAGCGCGATCGCGTCCTGAAGACCCGAGCCGCTGATGTGCTGCGTCCCGATCGTCACGTCGATCTGCGTCGCGAAGGCCTCGACGATCCCGTAGACGAGGCCGCCGATCAGCGCGCCCTGCACCGAACCGAGCCCGCCGAGGACGCAGACGACGAACGCTTTGATCAGGAACGGGTCACCCATCGTCGGCGTGAGCGCGTACGAGAGCGAGATCAGCGTCCCCGCCACCCCGCCGAGCCCGGCGCTCAGCGCGAAGACGATCGCGTAGATGTTCGCGGTTCGCACGCCTGAGAGCTGCGCCGCGCCGATGTCCATCGACGTCGCGCGGATCGCGCGCCCGGTCTTGCTGCGCGTGAGCCACAGCTGCATCACGCCGGTGATCGCGAGCGCGGTCAGCAGCGTGTAGAGCTTCACCCATGGGACCGTGACGCCGGCGAGCGTGAAGTTCGCGCCCGAGTACGGAGTCGTCACACCGCGGGTGTCGCCGGTCCACACGATCAGCGCGAGGTTCACGATCAGCAGCGAGAGCCCGAAGGTGAGCAGGAACGTGGTGAGGATCGGCGCCCGCGCGACCCAGTTGATGAGGTACCGCTGGATCAGCCACCCGAGCACGAACAGCGCGACGAACGAGATGGGCAGCGAGAGGAACGGGTCGATGTGGAAGCTTTGGTACAGCTGGTACGTCACGTACGCGCCGAGCATGATGAACGCTCCGTGCGCGAGGTTGATGATGTTCATGATGCCCCAGACCAGCGAAAAGCCGAGGGCCACCAAGGCCAGGATCCCGCCTGCGAGAATCCCGTTGACGAGATCCTGGGCCAGCAGCTGCATTCAGCGCTCCTCGGTGCTTATCGCTTGCCCCACGGGGGCGCAGGGTACTTCGGCGCGGCCTGCGCGAGCCCGCGCGGCCACACCGTGACCAGCTTCCCGCTCTGGATCTGGTTCACGACCATCGGCTTGTAGACGTTCAGGCCGCGGCTGTCGAACTTGAGGATGCCGTAGAACGTCGTCACGTCGAGCTTCTGCAGCGCGTCGCGCACCTTCTCGGGATCGAGCGAACCGGCGTTCTGCAACGCATACTGGAACGCGAGGCACGCGGCCGTCGACTCGGCGTTGTGGTAGTCGGGTGCGTGATGGTAGACGCCCTCGAACGCACGCGCGTACTCCGGCGCGGTCTTGTAGAACCCGGGCCGGTCGGCATGGTACTTCACCGCCTCGGACCACTGTGCGGCGCCGAACACGTCGTTCGCATCCGCGTGAAGCGAGTTCACGAAGTCCGGGGTGTCGGGGCCGACGGTGTAGCCGTAGCCCTTCGCGGAGACGTTCTGCTCCTTGAGCCCCTTCTGCACCAGCAGCGCGTCCTGCACGTGGCCCGCGTTGAGGATGATGTCGGGGTTCGTCTGCTTCAGCGCGGAGATCAGCGAGGAGACGTCGGTCGCAGTGTCCGGATACTTGTTGTTGTACACGACCTTCATCCCGTGCGCGCTCGCCCACGCGGCGGCGCCTTGCGCGACCTCCTGCGAGAACGCGTCACTCGCGGCGGTGATCGCGACCGACTGCGCGCCCGGCTTCTGCGAGTGCGCCATGTCGAGGATGCCTTCGAGATAGCGCTTCGCCGGCGAGAGGACGCCGAACGTGTACTTGAAGCCTTGGTTGAAGATCTTCTCGGCGGCGCCGTTCCCTTCGACCATTGGGATCTTCTTGCGCTCGGCGATCTGCGCAACCGTGAAGCTGGTCCCCGAGCCGTACGGCCCGAGGATGAAGTTCACGTGGTCCTGGTCGATCAGCCGCTCCGCCAGCTGCGCGGACGTGTCGTTCTTCGACTCGTCGTCGTAGTACTTGATGTCGACCTTGTACGTCTTGCCGCCGACCTTGAGCCCGCCGTGCGCGTTGACGTAGTTCTTCCAGAAGTCGTAACCCTCTTGGGTCAGATGGCCTTCCTTGGTCAAGCTGCCAGTCAGCGAGATCGGCGATCCGAACACGATCGTGTCGCCTG
Organism: Candidatus Limnocylindrales bacterium; assembly: GCA_035488115.1. GTDB lineage: Bacteria > Vulcanimicrobiota > Vulcanimicrobiia > Vulcanimicrobiales > Vulcanimicrobiaceae > Vulcanimicrobium. The sequence continues at coordinate 7,604 of DATHLN010000137.1, forward strand.
CGGCGGCCGCCGGCTGAACGGTGGCGCTGCTGCCAGCAAGCGCGACGGTGAGCGCGAGAGCGCCGACCAGCAACGGACGATACTGCATCGAGTCCTCCGGGGGTGGTACGAAGTTGCGTCCTGATAATCAGAGTCTGCCCGCAGATATCCTTCCCAAGGGGGCAAGGACCGAGCGAAAACCTCACCGCTCGTGGAGCGGTCGTGGTACCGCAACGTACGAATCGACGTCTACCGTTCCGGCAGGGCGGCTCGCAGCGACGCCGCGTACTCCCCGGCGCGCCGCGCGGCCTCGGCGCCGCTCGCGCCCGCGTACGAATCGACCAGCGCGCTTCCGACGATCACGCCGTCGGCGACCGCGCCGACCGCGGCGGCCTGCTCCGGCGTCGCGATCCCGAACCCCACCGTCAGCGGCAGCGCGGTCGCGGGCCGGAGGCGTTCGATCGCGGCGGCGACCCGGGCGATGTCCGGCTCGCGGCGAGCGCCGGTGACGCCCAGCCGCGAGACGAGATAGACGAAGCCGGTCGACGCGGCGGCGAGGCGCGCGGCCCGCTCGTGGGGCGTGGTCGGCGCGATCAGCAACGGGATCGCCAGGCCGGCCGCGCGCAGAGGCGGCGCGAACGAATCGAGCTCTTCGAGCGGGACGTCGGGAACGATGGCGCCCACCGCGCCGGCGGCACGCGCGTCGCGCGCGAAGCGCTCGGGGCCGTAGCGGTCGACCGGATTGACGTAGGTGAAGAACACGATCGGTGCGACGCCCCGCGCGCGCGCTTCGGCGGCGAGCTCGATCGAACCGGCGAGCGTCATCCCGCCGTTCAGCGCACGCTGGCCTGCGGCTGCGATCGTCGGACCGTCGGCGAGCGGATCGCCGTACGGGACGCCGAGCTCGATGAGATCGACGCCGGCCTGCGTGAGCGCGTCGAGCACCGCGACCGTCGTCTCGCGATCCGGATCCCCGGCAACGACATACGCAATCAATGCGGCGCGCCGCTCCGCCCGAGCGCGCCCGAACAGCACGTCAACCGCGGTCATGCTGAGCCGTCACAGCGACATGCCGTCCAGCGCCGCGACGGTGCGCACGTCCTTGTCGCCGCGCCCGCTGAGGTTCACGAGGACCAGCCCGTCCGGTCCGCGCTCGACCGCGAGCTTCCGCGCGAACGCGATCGCGTGCGCGGACTCCAGCGCCGGGACGATCCCTTCGCGCCGCGCGGTGTGGTGGAACGCCGCGAGCGCTTCCTCGTCGCCGACCGCGGCGTAGCGCGCGCGGCCGCTGTCTTTGAGATAGGCGTGCTCGGGCCCGACGCCGGGATAGTCGAGGCCCGCACTGACCGAATGCGTGTCGCGGACTTGCCCCTCGGCGTCCTGCAGCACGTAGCTGCGCGAGCCGTGCAGGATCCCGACGTTGCCCGCGTTCAGCGACGCGGCGGTGTCGATCGTCTCGACGCCGTGCCCCGCCGCTTCGACGCCCCAGAGATTCACCTCGGCGTCGGCGACGAAGCCTTGGAAGATCCCCATAGCGTTCGAGCCGCCGCCGACGCACGCGACCACGTCGCTCGGCAAACGGCCGTAGCGCTCGAGCACTTGCGCGCGCGCCTCGATCCCGATGACCTTCTGGAACTCGCGCACGAGATACGGATAGGGGTGCGCGCCGACGACCGAGCCGATCACGTAGAACGTGTCCTCGACGCGCGCTGCCCACTCGCGAAACGCTTCGTTCGTCGCGTCCTTGAGCGTGCGCGTCCCGCTCTCAACGGGATGGACGCTTGCGCCGAGCAGCTTCATCAGGTAGACGTTGAGCGCTTGCCGCTCGACGTCGACCGCGCCCATGTAGACGTCGACCTGCATCCCGAGCTTCGCGCCGATCGTCGCCGTCGCGACGCCGTGCTGTCCCGCGCCGGTCTCGGCGATCAGCCGCCGCTTCCCCATCCGCCGCGCGAGCAGCGCCTGGCCGACCGTGTTGTTGATCTTGTGCGCGCCGGTGTGGTTGGTGTCCTCGCGCTTGAAGACGATCGGCGCGTGCGGTCCGTCGACGAGCCGCGCCGCGTGGTAGATCGGCGAAGGCCGCCCGACGTAGTCGCGTAGCAGCTCGCCCATCTCGGCATGGAATGCGGGATCGGCGAACGCCTCGCGCGCCGCGCGCTCGAGCTGCGCGAGCGCTTCGATGAGGACCTCGGGGACGAACACGCCGCCGAAGCGGCCGAAGTAGCCGCGCGCGTCGGGGGCGTTCTGCTGCTGTGATTCCGTCATGCGATGGGTGCCGCCGTCTGTGCGTCGGCCTCGCGCACCGCCGCGACGAAGGCGCGCACCTTCGCCGCATCCTTGGCGCCGTTCGTCTCGACGCCGCTGCGGACGTCGACGGCGTACGGGTGCACCGCGCGCACGCAGTCGCCGACGTTCTCCGGCGTCAGGCCGCCGCTCACGACGAAACGCCGCTCGCCGGCCAGCTCGCGCGCGATCTCCCAGGCGAAGGTGCGGCCGGTTCCGCCACTGCGGCCGCTCGCGCGGGCGGTGTCGAACAGCCAGGTCGCATGCTCGAACGGTCGCGCGAACGCCTCGAACGTCGCGCGCGTCTGCACGTGATCCGGAAGGACGTGATACGCCTTGAGATACGGACCCTCGGCGAACGCTTCGCACGCATCGGCCGGCTCGTAGCCGTGGAACTGCGGGATCGCGCCCGCTTTGAGCGCCTCGTCGACCAGCGACGACGGCGGGTCGACGAACACGGCGACGACCGTGACCAGCGCCGGAACGCTCGCCGTGATCTCGCGCAACCGCTCGACCGTCACCCGCCGCTCCGACTCTTCGGCAAGGATGACGCCGACCGCGTCGGCGCCCGCCTCGACGGCGATCGCCGCATCGGCCGCGCTCGTGCAGCCGCAGATCTTCACCCGGGTGCGCAAAGAGTTCCCTTCAAGCGGCTCGTGAGATCACGCGGGAACACTCGCGCCTTTGAGCGCGCGAATCGCTTCGCCTTTGTCCGCGGCGCGCATGAGCGACTCGCCGACCAGGACGCCGCGCGCGCCGTGCTCCACGAGCCGGCGGACGTCGTCCTGCGACTTCACGCCGCTTTCGCTGATGACGACCGTCCCCGCAGGCACGAGCGGCAGCAGCTCTTCGGTCACGGCGAGGTCGGTCTCGAACGTGTGCAGGTTGCGGTTGTTGATCCCGAGCAGCTTCGCGCCCGCGGCGAGCGCGCGGTACAGCTCGTCTTCGGTGTGCACCTCGACCAGCACGTCCATCGCGTAGCGGCGCGCCTCTTCGATCATCTCCTCGATGCACCCGTCGGTGAGCCCGGCGACGATTGCGAGGATCGCGTCGGCGCCGTACGCCGCCGACTGCACGACCTCGTAGCGCGAGCTGAGAAAATCCTTGCGCAGGATCGGCAGCGAGGTCGCCGCGCGCGCGACGTCGAGATACGCGAGATCGCCGAGGAAATGGTCCGCCTCCGTCAGCACGCTGACCGCGTCGGCGCCGGCGGCTTGATACTCGCGCGCGACCTCCGCCGGATCGAGATGCGGCACGATGAGCCCGACCGAGGGCGAGGCGCGCTTGATCTCCGCGACGATCGCCGGGCCGCGCGCGCTCGCGAGCGCGGCCCGGAACGCGCGCCGCTCGCCGAGGCGGCTCTCCGCGCGCTCGCGGAGCTGCGCGAGCGGCTCGCGCGCTTCGTCCGCGGCCCGCACCTCCGCTTTGGCGGCGTAGAGCTTCTCGAGCATATCGGTCATGCAGTCGTCACCTCGAGGTCTGATTCGTGCTGCCCGCGCAGCGCGTCGAGCGCGGCCATCGCGCGGCCGGTCTCGACCGACGTGCGCGCGCGCGCGATCCCGTCGTGAACGTCGACCGCCTCGCCCGCGACGACGAGCGCGAGCGCGGCGTTGAGCATCACCAGATCGGCGCGCGGGCTGCGCTCGCCGCCGAGGATCGCCGTCACGGCGGCCGCGTTCTCCGCCGCGCCTCCGCCGCGAATCTCCGCGCGCGAGGCGCGCACGCCGTACTCCGCCGGCGCGAGCTTCCACCGCCGAACGCCGCCGCGGTCGAACTGCGCGACGTCGGTCGGCGCCTCGCCAGAGATCTCATCGAGACCGTCCTCGCCGTGGATCACCGCGCCGGCCTCCGCGCCGAGCGCGCGCAGCGCGTCGGCGACCAGCGTGACGTGCTCGGGCCGTGCGACGCCGACGACCTGCCGGTTCGCACCGGCCGGATTCGTGAGCGGGCCGAGGACGTTGAAGACCGTGCGCACGCCGAGCTCGCGGCGGATCGGCCCGACCGCGCGCATCGCCGGGTGGTGGCGCTGCGCGAAGAGGAACGCGATGTTATGCGCGCGGAGCACCTGCGCGGAGGAGTCCGGCGAACGGTCGAGCTTCACGCCGAGCGCTTCCAGCACGTCGGCGCTGCCGCACGCGCTGGAGGCGGCGCGGTTGCCGTGCTTCGCGACGGGGACGCCGCAGCCGGCGACGACGAATGCCGCCATCGTCGAGATGTTGATCGTGTGCGCGTTGTCGCCGCCCGTTCCGACGACGTCGAGCACCATCGGCAATCCGTGCTCGACGTGGACGCTGCGCTCGCGCATCGCGCGCGCCGCGCCGACCACCTCGTCGACCGTCTCGCCTTTCGCGGCGAGCGCGGCCAGCAGCGCGGACGCGCGCACCGGCGAGAGCGTCTCGTCCATGATCGCACCGATCGTGCTCGCCATCTCATCCGAAGTGAGATGGTGCCCCGCCAGCACGCCGCGCAGCAGCGCGGGGTAGCCGTCGGTGCTCACAACGCGTCCCGAGCCTCTCGAACGGTCCGCATCCCGCGCACGACGTTCTCCGCGAGCGCGCGCCCTTCAGGCGTCAGCACGGACTCCGGATGGAACTGCACACCGGAGATCGGCAGCTCACGGTGCTCGAGCCCTTGGATCACCGAGTCCTCGCTCACCGCGTTGGCCCGCAACTCGGCCGGGAAGCCGTCGTGGTCGACTACCAGCGAATGATACCGCGTCGCGGTGAACGGCGAAGGCAAACCGGCGAACGCGCCGCGGCCGTCGTGGGTGACCTGCGAGGTCTTGCCGTGCATCTGCCGCGGCGCGTGCACGACGCGCCCGCCGAACGTCTCGCCGATCGCCTGCAATCCGAGGCACACGCCGAACAGCGGCCGGCGCTCGCGCGCCGCCTCGCGCACGATCGCCATCGTCCGCCCCGCCGCCTCCGGCCGCCCCGGCCCCGGCCCGACGATGACGCCGTCGTACCGCGCGGTGACGCCGTCGCCGAGCCACGGATCGTCGTTGCGGATCACGTCGACCTCGACCCCGTCGATCCCGCCGAACAGGTGCGCGAGATTCCACGTGAACGAGTCGTAGTTGTCCACCAAAAGGAGCCTCACGTCAATGTCACCCTGAGCCGCCCCGCTGTCACCCTGAGCCTGTCGAAGGGTGAGAGCGGGACCTGCCCTTGAAAGCGCGGCTCATGGGATGACGACGACGATCTCTCACCCTTCGATCCTTCGACAAGCTCAGGACAGGCTGAGCTCAGGGTGACAGCGTGGGCCCTCACGACGTGATGCCCAAGACCGCGCGCACGATCCCCGTTTTCGCGAAGACTTCGGCGTATTCGCTGCGTGGGTCGCTGTCGGCGACGATCCCTGCGGAAGCCTGCCAGTATGCGCGCCCGTTCGCGACAGCGACCGATCGCAAGATGATGCACGAGTCGAGCTCGCCGTCGAAGTCGAGGTGCGCGACGCTGCCGGCGTAGAACCCGCGCGCGACCGGCTCGAGCGTGTCGATCAGCTGCATCGCGCGGATCTTCGGCGTCCCGGTGACGGTGCCGGCCGGGAACGACGCCGCGAACAGGTCGAGCGCGTCCTTGTCCTCGCGCAGCTCGCCGACGACGTTCGAGACGATGTGCATCACGTGCGAGTACCGCTCGATCACCATGAGCTCGTCGACGCGCACGCTGCCCGTCGCGCACACCGCGCCGAGATCGTTGCGCGCGAGATCGACCAGCATCACGTGCTCGGCGCGCTCTTTCTCGTCGGCGAGCAGGTCGTCGGCGACGCGCGCATCTTCGTCCGGATCGGCGTTTCGCGGCCGCGTTCCGGCGAGCGGGCGAATCCGCGCCGTGCGCCCGTCCAGCCGGACGAGGAACTCCGGCGATGCGCCGAACACCGCGCGCCCGTCGTGCTCGACGAAGAACATGTACGGCGAGGGATTCCGCGCGCGAATCTCCCGGTAGAAGTCGAACGCCGTCCCCGCCAGCGGGCACGAGAAACGGATCCCGACCTGCAGCTGGTACGCATCACCGTCGTAGATGAACCGCTTGGCGCGCGCGACCGCGTCGAGATACGCCGCCTCGTCCATCGATGCGGTGACCGGCCCGTCGGCGCGCACCGCGCCCGGGACCGTCGGCCGCTGATCGAGCAGCCGCGCGACGTACGCGTCCAACCGCGCGTCGACGGCCGCGCGCTCTTCGTCGTCGCGCGCGAAGCCGATCAGCGTGACCCGGTGCGTGAAATGGTCGAACACGAGCCACGTCCCGGGGATCACGACCAGCGCGTCGCCGAACCGCACGTCGGCCGGCGGCGCCTGATCGCGCGCACCCGCCAGCACCGGCTCGAGCGCGCGCGCCGCGTCGTACGTGAAGACGCACACGGCACCGCCCGGAAACGGCAGATCGCTGCGGTCGAAGCGATAGCGTGCCATCGCGGCACGGATCCGCTCGAGCATCCGCGGATCGCGGTCGATCCCGAACGCTTCGAGATAGTCGAGCCCGACGAACGAGAACCGGCTGATCCGCTCGGTCCCGTGGACGGACTCCAGCAAACACGAACGCCCCGGCTGGGCCAGGGCGAGGTATGCGGAGATCGGCGTGATGCTGTCCGCGACGAACGATCGCGTGATGGAGGTCAGACTGAGCGGGTCGTCCGCGGCCGCCGTGACTAGCATACGAGGTAGCCCCTACTGTAGCGAGATTCCCGGCCGCTGGCTAGGTGTGCGTTCGGGCTTCGCCCGAGCCGCACTCGCGTTCGGCCTGCGGCGGATCCGCCCTCGAAGCCAGCCGCCGAGGACCGGCTACGGAGCTACCTGACCAGCTCCAAGATGGAGAGCTCGGCGGCGTCGCCGGGGCGGACGCGGGACTTGGTGATCCGCGTGTAGCCGCCGGTCTTGTCCTTGAGCGAGGGCGCGATCTGGTCGAAGAGCTTCTTCGCGACGGCTTCTTCGGTCAGGTAGGACGCGACGAGACGCCGCGAGTGCAGATCGCCGCGGCGGGCCTGCGTGATGAGGCGCTCGACGACCTTGGTGATCTCCTTGGCCTTCGTCGAGGTCGTCTCGATCTTCTCGTGCTTGAAGAACGACGTGGCGAGGTTGCGCAGTAGAGCCTTCCGGTGTCCGTCGGTGCGCGAGAGGCGCTTGTTGGCGACTTGGTGCGGCATGATCCTTATCCCAGGGTGGTGCGGCGGAAGCTAACTCTGGCGGAGCGAGAGTCCCCGCTCCTCCAGCACTTGCTTGATCTCGTCGAGCGACTTCTTGCCGAAGTTGCGCATCTTGATGATCTCGTCTTCCGTCATGTCGAGCAGCTCGGAGACCTTCGAGATGCCGGCGCGCTTGAGGCAGTTGAACGAGCGGACCGAGAGGTTGAGCGTCTCGACCGGGACGTCCCACTCGCTGGCGGGCGCCGTCGCGACCGGCTTCTCCTCGGTCGAGAACCCGATGAAGAGCCGCAGTTCCTCGGTCAGGATCTGCGCGGCCTCGGAGAGCGCGTCGTCGGGGGTGATCGAGCCGTTGGTTTCGATTTCGATCGTCAGCCGGTCGTAATCGACCGACTGCCCGACGCGGGTATCGTCGACGGTGAA
>DATHLN010000138.1:0-32246 GCA_035488115.1 Candidatus Limnocylindrales bacterium
TCGGGCGCGCTCCATTTGTCGCGCGGCGGGACATTGGCCATCGCCGGGTCAAGCGGCGAGCCGTCGACGTAGATGCCGTAGTTCTTGATCTCGAGCTCGTAGCGCGGTTTATCCGCGATGTACGGCTCGACCATCGCGACGCCGTTGCGGTACACCGTGCCGTTGTGGACGCGGATGTTGTCGCCCGGAAGCCCGATCGTCCGTTTGATGAAGTCGTTCGGGCTCGGGGTCGGCGGCGGGAAGACGACGATGTCGCCTTCGTGCGGCTTGGTGAAGCGGTACTCGAACTCGTTGACGAGCAACACGTCGCTGATCTGCAGCGTCGGCTCCATCGATCCGCTCGGGATGAAGAACGTCCGCACCACGAACGTGATGAGGAACAGCGCGACGAGCCCGGCGACGATGAACGCGTCGAGGTACTCGCGGACGACGGTGCGGACGGAGGCGCCCTTGCGAGGCTCGCCGGATCCGGCGGCGACGGGAGTCTCGGGGCGGATGCTGATCGCGACGCGGACGATCGCGAACACCGCGATCAGCGCGAGGAGCTCGAGCGGGGTCACGAGTGAGACCGCGCTACTTGGCGGTCTTCCGCTCCTGCTTGCGTTCCTTGATACGAGCCGCCTTGCCGACCTTCTCGCTCAAGTAGTAGAGGCGCGCGCGCCGCACGATGCCGCGCTTCGAGACCTCGATGCGGTCGACGCGCGGGCTGTGCAGCAGAAACGAGCGCTCGACGCCGACGCCGTGTGCGACGCGGCGGACTGTGATCGTCTCGCCGAGGCCGCCGCCCTTGCGGACCGTCACCACGCCCTCGAACATCTGGACGCGTTCTTTCCCGCCCTCGACGACCTTCGAGTAGACCTTGACGGTGTCGCCCGGACGGAAATCCGGGACGTTCGGCTTCTCCTGTTCCTTCTGGATCAGGTCGAGTACGTTCATGACAGCTCTCTGACGAACAGCGAAAACGCCGCGCAGGGCGGCGGGCAACCTCGGTAGTGTACCACGGACCCCCTACTCGGGCAAGGCAGGACCGTTTCGCGGCTCGCCGCGTTTCTGATTGCGCTCGGCTGCTCGGAGACGCGACTGCTCGCGTCGCCACTCTGCGATCCTGGCATGGTCGCCGCTCAGGAGCACCGCGGGAACGTCGACGCCGCGGAAGGTCGGCGGCCTCGTGTACGCGGGGTGGTCCGGCTCGCCTGCGGTCCAGGACTCGCTCGCGGCGGACTCGGGGTCGATCGCGCCTGGGAGCAGGCGGACGGCCGCGTCCAGGAAGGCCATCGCGGCAATCTCGCCGCCGGTCAGGACGAACTCACCGAGCGAGACTTCCTCGACCGGGTAGAGCGCGCGGAGCCGCTCGTCTACGCCCTCGTAGTGGCCGCAAATCAGGATAAGACGGTCGAGTTGCGCCCACGCGGTGGCGTCGGCTTGGCGAAAGACCGGACCAGTGGCCGAGGTGAGGACGATTTTGCGGCGCTCCGCGGCGGGCGCTTCGGCGATGATACCGTCCAGGACTCGGGCGAGCGGTTCGATGCGCAATACCATCCCCGGGCCGCCACCGTACGGGCGCTCGTCGGCTCGCCGGCCGGGCTCTAGCGCGTCGAGCAGGTGGTGGGTCCTTACGGTCACGAGGCCGCGCTCCACGGCGCGGCCGACGATCGAGAGGCCGATGACCGGCGCGAACATCTCCGGGAAGAGCGTGACCACATCGACGTGCAAAAGCCCCACGTGGCGTTCTTCGACCGGCTGCGCCGTCTGCTCCCCGGGCGTGCGTTGCCGGACCGGACAAACACGGCCGAACGCGGCCCGGGCGCCTCAGAACGGACCGAGGCGTTCACCCGCGGCGCGCGAGCGCTCGACCGCGGCCGCCTCGACGAAGCCCAGGCCGCGTTCGAGGAGGCGCTCGCGATCGCCGATGCCCCCTCGCAGATCGCCGCGGTGCGCAACAAGCGCGCCATCGTCGCGATCCGCCGGGCCGATCGCGCACGCGCGGTCGACGAGCTGATCCTCGCGCTCGAAGCCGACTCGCGCTGCGCCGCCGCCATCACGACGATCGGCAACCTGCTGCTCGAGGACGGCGCGGTCGCCGACGCGATCGAGCACTACGAGTACGCGCTGCTGGTCGACGATACGTATGCCGCGGCGTATCACAATCTCGGCGTCGCGCTGCACCGCAGCGGACGGCGCGGCGAGGCGGTGCGGATGCTGTGGAAGGCGACGCGCCTCGAGTCGCGCATGAAGCGAACGTGACCGACAGCGAGCAACTTCGCCTCGACCCCGAGCTGCTCGGCGTCATGCGCGCCGGCGTCACGCAGGCGCTCGAGCACGGCGCCGAGTTCGTCGCGCCGCCGCATCTGCTGCTGGGGCTGCTCGCGGATCCGGTTATCGGGCCGGCGATCGACGCGCTCGTCCCGCGCGAGAACATCGAGCGCGCTGCGGCGGAAGCCGTGAAGAAGCTGCCCGAAGTGGCGGAGCTCCACGAAGTCGCGCTCCCCGGCGGCACGCGCACGCCGTTCCAGCGCTACGACACGCTGGCGTTCCGCTCGGCGGACGGAACGCGCACGCTGTACCTGGACGGGGACGCGTACCACGTCTTCATCGAAGGCGCGCGCCGCGCGGACGAGGTCTACCGCCCGAAGCACCTCGTCTACGGCTTCACCGCCGAGGCGGTCAAGGACCGCGACGTGTTGAGCCTCTTCGGCGTCGATCCCGAGGCGGTGACCCGGGCCGTCGACCCGCTCTAGGTTTTCGTCGTCCCGGTCCCGATGATGTCGACCTGCGTGATGTCCTCGAGGTACTCGAAGAGCTGCGGGAGCGTGATCTTCTCGAGCTCGCTGCGCTCCTTGATCCCTTCGCCGTCCTCGCCCTCGTCGCGCAGGTAGCAGCGCGACTCGACGCCGCCCGCACCCTCGCTGAGGAACGAGACGGCGAAGCCCTTCCCGAGCGTGTCGTCGTAGATGCGCATCGCGGCCGGGTTCAGGATCTCGATCGAGTGCGAGGCGTTGTTCGCGTCGAAGATCGTGATGGTGAGGTAGTCGCGGTTGACGATCTCGATCGAGCCGACGACGAAGGTGTTCTTGGCTGAAAAGAACTCGTGCCCGCGCTTGTTGCGCGAGCTCACTTCGTAGAACACGCGGTGGGCGACGAACCGGTTGAGGATCTTGCGGAGCGTCGCGATCGACGCCAGGGTCTCCGTCCGGTTGCCGCGGGTGTAGATGATCTTCAGGGCGGGAGGCGCCTTCGCTGATCTCCGCCGGAGGCGGGGCATGACGCGTTGCACGGGACCGGGAAGAAACCCTCTGCCCTTCGACAAGCTCAGGATGACAGATGCTCTCGATCCCCGACATGGCGCTGCTCGGCGCCGCCGCCCTCCTGCTCTTCGGTCCCGAGCAGCTGCCCCGCGTCGCCCGCAAAGCCGGCAACGTCATGCGCGAGATTCAAAACACCTCGCAGTCGTTCATCCGCGAGATGGAGCGGGCCGCCGACGCCCAGGACGAGGCGGAGAAGAAGCCATACGATGCGCCCCCCTACGAGCCGGCGCCGTACGACGCCGCAGCCTATGACTCGCCGTACGACGTCGCCCGCGACGAGCACGAGCCGTACGAGCCGACGCTCCCGTTCGACGAGGCGCCCGCGCCGGAGCCGGAGCCCGAGCCTTCGGTCGCCGAGAAGCTCGCCGAGCCGCGCCCGGCGCTACACGCCGCGGAGGCGGCGCCACAGAGCGATCACCCGGCTCACCTCTGAGCGGGTCTCCGCATAGGGCGGGATCCCGCCGTAGCGGTCGACCGCGCCGGCGCCCGCGTTGTACGCGGCGATCGCCCGCGCGTAGCGCTCCTCGGGTGGAAGGCGCCCGTACCGCGCGATGAGTCCCGCGAGGTGGACGACCGTCCCGTGCAGGTTCGCGGCTGGGTCGTCAGGGTCGATGCCGAGCCCGGCGGCCGTCGCGGGCATCAGCTGGCCGAGGCCGCGCGCGCCGGCCGGCGAGACGGCGCGCGCGTCCCAGGACGACTCGACGGCGACCAGCGCGACGACCAGCCGCGCGTCGATCCGCGCGGCGTCCGCCTCGGCGATGACCTGCGCCGCGAGCCGGCTCGCGTGCGCGGCGTCGAGGCCGGGATCGAACGCCCGCAGCGCCGCGGCGTACGCGAGGACGAGAGAAGCGGCGAGAGGGCCGAGCACACCGCGGTAGGTGCCCGCCCTCTCCGTGCTCCAGTTCGCCGGCGGATCGCCTATAAGTTGAAGTTGCTGCGCAGCTCATTGATGCGCGTCTCGAGCACCCCGCGGACTTGGCGGTGGAGGCGTTCCTTCTGGTCGTCGGGGAGGCGCTGGTAGACCAGGTAGCCGGCGGCCGAGATGATCCCGCCGAGGACCCCGACCAGGACGGTCCGTCCGGCCTCGGTGTTGTTGGCTCCGGCGGAGCCGCCGGTGGTGCCGCTCTGGATCTCGCCGTTCAGGGGTTTGGTCGCGTCGCTGCTCATCGTGCGGTTCCTTTCGACGCCGGTGTACCCCGATTCTGCCGGCTAGGTTACTCGCCCGAGCCGCTTTCGCGCTCGCGCTCGGGCTCGCGCACGTAGCGGATCGCGCCGCGGTACTGCTTGGCGATCTGCTCGATCGCGAGCTCGGCGGTCGCCACGATCGCGCGCACGTCCTCGCGGTCGCGGGTGTCCGCCGGCCAGCGCATCAGCAGATCGCCGCTGCGCCGGTGGCCGGTCACTGTGACGCGGGCGACGTCGGTCAGGCCGACCCAGGCGGCCTGGAGGAGCGCCGAGACGGCTGCGCAGGCGACGTCCTCGCCAGGCTCGCCCTGCTCCGCATGACCCTTCGAAACGACGGAGGACAGCCGATCGCGGCTGTCCCTCCGAAAACGAACCTCGAGCATCCTTCGACAAGCTCAGGATGACATTGGTCAGCTGAGGCTGATCTTGTCGATCCGGACCTCGGCGTAGCGCTGGCGGTGGCCGTTGAGCTTGCGGACGCGCTTCTTGGGCTTGTACTTGAAGACGAGGATCTTCTTGTCTTTCGCCTGGCGCAGGACCGTCCCGGTCACCGAGGCGCCGCTCACGACCGGGGTCCCGATCGTGACGTCGTCGCCGTTCGCGGCCAGGACGATGCGGTCGAACGTGACGGACGAGCCGACCTCGGTCTCGATGAGATCGGTCCGGATGACGTCGCCCTCGGACACGCGGAACTGCTTGCCGCCGGTCTCAACGATCGCGTACATAACCACGGAACATTACCATGCGGCCGGGTGAATCGTCAACGCGCGGAGTCGTGTCCAAGGGGCGTACGACCGTCTTCCCCGACTCCCTCGCGAGGGTGATTCCGTGCGAACGACCGACCGGCCGGCTGGGCCTGCTCGCTCTTCCCTTCCGTTGACGCTGCGGTTGAACGGCCGCGAGACGACCCTTGTGATCGAGCCGCAGGTCACGCTGCTCGACCTGCTGCGCGAGCGCGCCGGGTTGACCGGGACGAAGAAGGGCTGCGACCGCGGGCAGTGCGGCGCTTGCACGGTGCTCGTCGATGGGCGCCGCACGCTCTCGTGCCTGGCGCTCGCGCTCGCGCATGCGGGCGCGGAGGTGACGACGATCGAGGGGCTCGCGAACGACGGCGAGCTCCATCCGATGCAGGCCGCGTTCGTCGAGCACGACGCGTTCCAGTGCGGGTTCTGCACGTCGGGCCAGATCATGTCGGCGGTCGCGCTCGTGCGCGAAGGGCGCGCGCGCACCGAAGACGAGATCCGCGAGGCGATGAGCGGGAACCTGTGCCGCTGCGGCGCGTACCCCAACATCGTCGCCGCGATCGCCGCCGTGCAGGGGGCGCGCTGATGCAGGCGTTCGAGTACGTCGTCGCCGATTCGGTCGCATCGGCCCGTGCGCTCGCGCGCGAGGTCGGGGGCGCACGGTTCTACGCCGGCGGGACCTCGCTGGTCGACCTGATGAAGGCCGGCGTCGAGCGGCCGGCCCGGGTCATCGACATCTCCCGGCTTCCGCTGACGACGATCGAGCTTCGCGACGGCGTGCTGCGGATCGGCGCGCTCGCCCGCAACAGCGACGTCGCGTACCACCCGCTGGTGGTGCGCCACTTTCCCGCGCTCTCGGAAGCGCTGCTGAGCGGCGCGTCGGCACAGATCCGCAACGCCGCGACGATCGGCGGAAACCTGCTGCAGCGGACACGGTGCTCGTACTTCCGCGAGACGCGATGGCGCTGCAACAAGCGCGAGCCCGGCAGCGGCTGCGACGCGCTCGACGGCTTCAACCGCGCGCACGCGGTTCTCGGCACGGGGGATGCCTGCATCGCGGCGTATCCCGGCGACTTGGCGGTCGCGCTGGCCGCGTTGTCGGCCGCGATCGTCGTCGAGGGCGACGGCGGGCAACGCGACGTCTCCGTCGACGAGTTCTTCTATCTTCCCATCGTTTCGCAGGCCCACGAAACGGCGCTTGCGCCGGGCGAGCTCATCACGGAGGTACGACTCAAGGTTGACCCGATGCACGAGCGCTCGCACTACCTGAAGGTGCGAGACCGCGCTTCGTACGAGTTTGCGCTGGTCTCCGTGGCGTGCGCCGTCGAGCTCGACGGGCCGCGGATCGTGATGGCGCAACTGGCGCTCGGCGGCGTGGCGACCGTCCCGTGGCGGTCCTACGCCGCGACCGGCGTGCTCAAGGGCGCGGTTGCGAACGAGGAAACGTTCCGGCGCGCGGCGGAGGCCGCGCTCGCCGACGCGAGGCCGCGCAAGCACAACGCCTTCAAGGTCGAGCTCGCGAAGCGCGCGATCGTTCGCGCGCTGCGCACGGTGTGCGGAGGTGCGGTATGACCGCGACCGCCGTGCAGGCCCCGCCGCGACGCGGGTTCATCGGGCTCCCGATCGACCGCGTCGACGGGCGCGCGAAGGTGACCGGCGAGGCGCGGTATTCCGCGGATGCGGCGGTCGACGCGCCGCTCCACGCGGTGATCGTGCAGTCGACGATCGCCCGCGGGCGCATCACCGAGATCGACGAGAGCGCGGCGCGCGCGGTACCCGGCGTGGTCGAGGTCGTGACGTACCGCAACGCACCGCGCGTGCCGGCGCTGCCGTTCGACTTCACGGCGCCGGTCTCCGAAGAGCTCGCGCCGCTGCAAGGACCGGAGATCAAATACGACGGCCAGCACGTCGCGGCGGTCGTCGGCACGACGTTCGAGGCCGCGCGCGAGGGCACCGCGCTGCTGCGGATCGCGTACGAGAGCGCGCCCGCCGAGCTCGATCCCGAGACGGCGCGGCAGGTCGACCTGCCCGAGCAGTGGTTCGGCAGTCCGGCGCAGACGCGCCGCGGCGACCCCGAATCCGCGTACGAACGGAGCGAGGTTCGCATCGACGCGACGTACGTGACGCCGATCGAGAACCACAACCCGCTCGAGCCGTCGGTGACGGTCGCCGAGTGGCGCGACGGCGAGCTGACGGTGTACGACTCGACGCAGTGGGTGCGCGGCACGCGCGCTGCGTTGGCGAAACACTTCGGTCTCGACGAGGAGCGCGTCCGCGTGATCGCACCGTTCCTCGGCGGCGGGTTCGGCTGCAAGGGGTTCTTCTGGCCGCACGCTGTCATCGCCGCGATGGCGGCGAAGCTGACGAACCGCCCGGTGAAGCTGGTGCTGACGCGCGAGCAGATGTTCACCTCGGTCGGGCACCGCAGCGAGACGCGTCAGCGGCTGCGCGTCGGCGCTTCGCGCGACGGACGGCTGAGCGCGGTGCTGCACGACGTCCTGATGGAAGGCTCGCGCGTCGGCACGTTCGTCGAAGCGGCGGGCGGCGTGAGCGAGATGCTCTACGACGTCCCCAACGTCGCCGTCTCGCACCGGGTGGCGCGGCTCGACGTCCCGTCGGCGACGGCGATGCGCGCGCCGGGCGAGGCGCCGGGCAGCTTCGCGCTCGACTCCGCGCTCGATGAGCTCGCGTACGCGTGCGGCGTCGATCCGCTCGAGATCCTGCGCCGCAACCACGCGAACGTCGATCCGTCGAACGGCTTGCCGTTCTCGTCGAAGCATCTGCTGGCGTGCTACGAACGCGGTGCGGAGGCGTTCGGGTGGAGCATGCGCGCGCGCGAGCCGCGCGCGATGCGCGTCGGCGACGAGCTGGTCGGCTGGGGCGTCGCGACCGCGACGTATCCGGCGCTGCGCTCGCCGGCCGAGGCGCGGGTGACGATCGCGACCGACGGCAGCGTCGACGTCGCGAGCGCGACGCACGACCTCGGCACGGGGATGTACACAATCCTCGCGCAGATCACTGCCGACGCGCTCGGCGTCGACACCGATGCGGTTCGCGTGCGGATCGGCGACTCGAGCTTTCCGAACGCGCCGGTCGCCGGCGGGTCGATGAGCTCGGCGAGCGTCGGTCCAGCGGTGCAAGACGCTGCGATGCGGGCGCGCGGGGAAGCGATCGCGATCGCGACGTCGACCGAAAGCTCGCCGCTCTACGGGCTCGGCGCGGACGAGGTCGAGACCAGCGGCGGTGCCGTGCGCGCGAAAACCGACCCGTCGCGCGGGATCGCGTACGGCGACATCGCGCGCCTCGGCGGCGGCGCGATCGACGCGGCCGGCGGCGCGGCGCCGGACGACGACGAGAAGTACTCGTTCCACTCGTTCGGCGCGCAGTTCGTCGAGGTGCGCTTCGACGAGGAGCTCGCGCGCCTGCGCGTCTCGCGTGCGCTCGGCGTGTTCGACTGCGGCCGGATCCTCAACCCGAAGACCGCACGCTCGCAGATGATCGGCGGAATCACGATGGGGATCGGGATGGCGCTGCTCGAGGAGACCGTGCGCGATTCGCGCTACGGGGCGGTGGTGACGAACAACCTCGCGGACTACCATGTGCCGGTGAATGCGGACATCCCGAACATCGAGGTCGAGTTCGTCGAGGAGCCGGACTACGCGCTGAACCCGCTCGGCGCGCGCGGGATCGGCGAGATCGGGATCACCGGCGTCGCCGCCGCGATCGCGAACGCGGTCTACCACGCCACCGGTGTGCGCGTCCGCGATCTCCCGATCGTGCCGGAGAAGCTGCTCGGCACGGCTGCGGCCTCGGCGTAACCCGCGTGCGAATCCAGCGCGTGCGCCTGGTCGTGATCGCGGCCGGGAGCTCGCAGCGCATGGGCTTCGACAAGCTGACCGCGTCGTTCGCCGGCGAGCCGCTCGCTCGCCGCGTCGCGTGCGCGCTGCTGGAGCTGCGGCCGCTGTTCGTTACGACGCAGCCGGTCGCCGACGTCATCTCGGATCTGATCGGGGTCGGCATCGTCGTGACCGCGCCGACCGCCGGCCAGAGTGAGACGCTCGCTCTCGCGGACGCCTCCGTGTTCGCCGAGGCGTACCTGGCGGTGCTCGCGTGCGATCTGCCCTTCCTCGACGCGGAGCGCGTGAGCGCGTTCATCGCGCGAGTACCGGACGACGCCGACCTAGCCTGGCCGGTGGTCGGGGAGACGCCAGGCCATCCGGTCGTGTGGTCGCCGAAAGCGCGCGAGCGCATCGCCGGGCTGCCTGGCGATATGCCGCCGATGCGCGTGCGCGACGATCCGGTGCTGCGCACGGCCCCCCTCGACGACGACGACGACGCCTACGTCACCGACGTCGACACGCCGGACGCGTGGAACGCCGCGGAAGCGCGCGCTCTGCGAGCCCGTCGCTGAACGCTAACCGGACACGCTTCGCCGGCTGACCGCACCGCGCGGTTACGCGGTTGCGGCCGCGATCGCCGCCGCGGGACCGTCGTCGAGCCGCAGCGTTAGACATTTCGCGCTTCCGCCCGCTTTGACGAACTCCCCCAGCTCCGTGCGGAAGACCCGGTAGCCCGCATCGTGCAAGCGCTCGCGCAAGCGGCGCGAGCAGTCGTGCATGACGACCGCGTCGCCGATCTCGACCGCGTTGCACGCGAAGCGCAGCGCGTCGTCGACCGAGACTTCGATCAGGTAGCCCGGTTCGATCGCGCGCCGGAGCATTGTCTGTGCGTGCGGCGAGAGTGCGTCCATGTAGGCGAGCACGTGGCCGCTCGAGAGCGGGCACAGCGCCATGTCGAGGTGGTAGAACCGCTCATCCACCAGCAGCAGCGGCAGCACGCGGCAGCCGACGATCTCCTGGAGCTGCAGCGTCGCGCTGCGCTCGGTGCGCCAGCCGTAGCCCGCGTAGAGCAGCGGCCGCACGCGGTCGAACAGCGCGTCGCCCGCACCCTCGAAGTAGGTCTGCCGCAAGAACGTCGTCGCGAAGCCCGCGCGCGCGAGCGCCGCGCGGTAGACGGGCTGCTCGCGGCGCCGCTCGGCGTGGCGGAAGCTCGAGACGATCGCCAGGTTGCCGATGATCAAAGCGGCGTTCGCCGTGAAGACGATGTCCGGCATGTGCGCCTGAGGCTCGACTTCGATCAGCTCGACGTCGGTGACGCAGCGAACGAGCTCGGCGAAACGCTCCCATTGCCGCAGCGCGTCGGGCGCCGCGTCGCCGACGTGCCGGGTCATCCACGGGTTGATCGCGTACCGCACCGCGTAATGGGCGGGCGGGCAGACCAGGAGCCTCGTCGCCATGATAGGACCGATCCTAGCGCATCGCGGGCCGCTCGTCGTTCGACAAACGGTGCGCCGCGCAGGGATGAGGTGCGACGCCGGTGGGTACGCGGCCGGTATGGAACGCGACACCAACGTCGAGCAGCAAGGGGACTACAAGAACGCCCTGCCCTCGGAGGTGACGGACCATCCGGATTCCGGGATGCCGCGCCAGCTCCGCACCCAAGCCGACGACGAGCCCGCCTTGAGCCGGGCCGAAGCCGACGTCAGCGGCATCTCGACGACGCCCTCCGTCGTCTACGCCGACACGGACGAAGACCAGAACCGCGACGACCGCCTCGACGCCCACCGAGCCGGCCCGGACGAACACGTTTAAAGGACGCGCGGCCGTCGGTAGCCCGTTCCCTTTCGGCCAACATGTCGGCCGTAACCCCGTCATGACCAGCGGAATGAAGGCACGGAGCCGTATTCTGACGCGTGGTCTTGGATGATCTTGACGCAGTAACGGCGCGGAGACTTGGCCTGCATCCATGGCGTCAGATTGCGGAGCGATACGGCGGTGACCGCCCGTCGCGGCTCAAACGCGCGATCGTCTCCGTAGACGACGGCGAGCGATATGCATGGATGAAGGGCGTCGTCGGTCTCAATCACGGCGCGGCAGCCGGTATGGAAGTCGCCGACTTTCGTTCTCGCCGTATCACTCTGGGCCGGCGCATCATCGACCATATTCGCACGAAGCCGATTCGAGCGCCGTACCTCACATGGGCTCCCGCGACTCTTCGCTCACCGCTCGAAGTTTGGAGGCATCATCGGAACGCCGAGAACGGTCTCGAACCACGGCTGTATTATCTCTTCGCGGCAACCAAACCTGAGTTACACAGCGTCGTCGTGATCGTCAGTGAGCGGGACCTCGTCGCGTTCAACGTAATTCCCCTCAAGCCGAAGGATGCGAAGCCGTTTCGCGTCGGCGAGCTCACCTACGTCGGATACGATGCGCCGTACGAGCGATGCCCGCACGGCTGTTGCGAGCAGGATCGTCTCGAGTAATCCAAAACGAGGGAGCGTCTCTGCTCCCTCGTCTCATTCGGTGCAGCGCCGACCCATCCGCCGCGCTGTTCCACCGGTCCGTAACAGGGTTGGCTGCCTCGCATGCGAGACCGGACCGGTAGGCAGGCATACTATACCATGCTGTAACGCGCGGCGCAAGAGCTTGCTAGACGTCGACGTAGATGTCGTCGCCGTCGATGCGTGCTGCGTACGTCGGGAGCGGGATCACGGCCGGTAAGGTGAGTGCGGCGCCGGTGGTGACGTCGAAGAGCGCGCCGTGGCGCGGACACATGATCTTGCAATCCTGCAGTTCGCCTTGGTCGAGCGGGCCGCCGTCGTCCGTGCAGACGTCCTCGACCGCGTAGATCGTGCCGTCGCAGTTGCACAACAGCACCTCGACGCCGTCGATCTCGACCTTCTTCGCGGTGCCGGGCGGGACGTCGGAGAGTTTCGCAACCGGACGGGGCATCACGCGCGCTTCGCGAAAACGGCCGCATGACCCGTCCGACTTCGATCATCCTCGCGCTGGCGCTCGTCGCGCCGCTCCCCGCGCTCGCCGGGACGACTGCCAGCTACAAAACCGTCGCCGCGAAGACGCCCGCGAAGCTCGTCAAGCTGCCGGACGGTTTGGAGTACACCGATCTCAAGGTCGGCAAGGGGAAGCAGCCCGCGCCCGGCCAAACCGCGGTCGTGCATTACACCGGCACGTTTCCCGACGGCAAAAAGTTCGATAGCTCGCGCGATCGCAAGACGCCGTTCACGTTCGTGCTCGGCGCGCACCAAGTGATCCCGTGCTGGGACGAAGGCGTCGCGACGATGCGCGTCGGCGGCCGCCGGAAACTGACCTGCCCGCCCTCGCTCGCGTACGGCGAGCGCGGTGCCGGCGGCGTGATCCCGCCGAACGCGACGCTGAACTTCGACGTCGAGCTCCTCGCCGTGCGTTAGGTGGATTCGGCGCAGCCGAATCCGCTCAGCACACCGGCGCGTTCGTCGACAGATTCTCGACCGGGAGGACGGTGAACTTGAAACCGGGGCCCAGCGTGATGTTGCGGCCCCAGCGCACGGTGTTCACGCCGGTCATGATCAGCCCGGGGACCGGGAGCGGGACGTGTGAGGCGGCTTTGTTCAGCAGCGGCTCGGTGGGCGTCCACATCACCGGCAGCATCGGGTTCATCGTGACCTCGATGCGCTCGTTCCCGCCACCCTTTGCGTTCGGCACCATGATGTAGCGCGGCTCGATCGCGATCGAGCCGTCGTGGTTGTGACGGCCCGCGGCGCTCGCACCGCGCACGACGCCGTATCCGATCGATCCGGAGGGGATCTTCGTGCCGTCATCCCGCGCGGCGTCCTCGGTCACGCGGAACTTGAACGGTTGGCCGGCGTGCGCGTTGCCCGAATACACCTTGTCGATCATCTCGACCGGGATCGACCACGCGCAGACTTTTTCGGCGCGCGCCGGCACCGGCACGACCGAGGACGCCGTCGCGGCAGCGAGGCTCGCCAAGGCGATGAGCGACCGAGCGCGCACGGCGTAATTCTTCCCACGGCGTCCGGGGCTCACGCGGCCGCATAGCTCAGCCGCCCGAAACCTTGACAAGCGGCCGTCCGGCCGCGTAGCGTGTCAGCACGAGGCCGCAACAGCGGCGAAAGGACCGTGTCATGGCTGTCCGTTCGAAGACCGAGGCCGCGCCCATCTCGAAGGCCCGCGCATGGACGTCGGTGATCGCGGGGATCTTCGTCATCCTCATCATCTGCGGGATCGGGGTCTTCCTCGTCGCCGCGATGTTCGCGCCCGGCGTCCGCTTCACGTCGCGGAGCGGAGCGCTGTTCGGCGCGCTCGGAATCGGCTTCGCGATGCTGCTCACCGGAGGAGTCCTCGGCGTCCTCAACGGTGTCGCTCAGCTCCGCACCGGGCGCCCCAGCATGCCGCTGACGATCGCGAGTTTCGTCATCATGCCGCTCGGGCTACTCGTGATGCTGATCGGCGCGAAGCTCGCTCAGTAGCCGAGCTCAGCCCACCGAACCTTCCATCTCCAGCTTGACCAGGCGGTTGAGCTCGACCGCGTACTCCATCGGCAGCTCCTTGACGAAGAAGTCGAAGAAGCCGTTGACGATCATGGCGGTCGCGTCCGCCTCCGAGAGGCCGCGGCTCATCGCGTAGAAGAGCTGCTCCTCGCCGATCTTCGAGACCGAGGCCTCGTGCTCGACCGTCGAGCGCTGCTCGTCGATCTTCATCGTCGGCTTGGTGTCCGAGGACGATTTGTCGTCCATGATCAGCGCGTCGCACTTCACGCGCGTCTTCGCGCCGACCGCGCCGGGGTGCACCTCGACCAGCCCGCGGTACGTCGTCTTTCCGCCGTGCGCGGTGACCGACTTGTTCGTGACGACCGAGGTCGTGTTCGGCGCCGCGTGGATCACCTTCGCGCCGGCGTCCTGGTGCTGGCCTTCGCCGGCGAACGCCGCCGAGAGGATCTCGCCGCGCGCGCCTTCGCCCATCAGGTAGATCGCCGGATACTTCATAGTCAGGCGGCTGCCGATGTTTCCGTCGACCCACTCGACCGTCGCGTTCTTCCGCGCGATCGCACGCTTCGTGACGAGGTTGAAGATGTTGCGGTACCAGTTCTGGATCGTCGTGTAGCGGATCGAGGCGCCTTCCATCGCGATCAGCTCGACCACCGCCGAGTGCAGCGAGGACGTCGAAAACTGCGGCGCGGTGCAGCCCTCGATGTAGTGCACCTTCGAGCCTTCATCGGCGATGATCAGCGTGCGCTCGAACTGGCCCATGTTCTCGGTGTTGATCCGGAAATAGGCCTGGAGCGGCATCTTGACCTCGACGCCCTTCGGCACGTAGACGAACGAGCCGCCCGACCACACCGCGGAGTTCAGCGCCGCGAACTTGTTGTCGCTGATCGGGATGACGGTCGAGATGTACTTCTGCACGATCTCGGGGTACTCGCGCAGCGCCGTGTCCATGTCGCAGAACAGCACGCCGTCCTTCTCGAGCTCCTCGATGACGGAGTGGTACACGACCTCGGACTCGTACTGCGCGGAGACGCCGCTGAGGAACTTGCGCTCCGCCTCGGGGATCCCGAGCCGGTCGAAGGTCCGCTTGATGTCCTCCGGGACGTCGTCCCAGCTCTGCTCGGTGCGCTCGCCGGCTTTGACGAAATACCGGATGTCGTCGAAGTTGATCTCGTTCAGGAGCGCGGTGTCGCCCCACGTTGGCATCGGCTTCGCCATGAAGACGTCGTACGCGCGCAGCCGAAACTCGCGCATCCACGCGGGCTCGTTCTTCATCGCCGAGATGCGCTCGACGATCTCGCGCGTCAGGCCCTTGTCGGACTTGAAGGCGTACTTGTCCTCGGGGTCGTGGAACCCGTGTCGGTATTCCTCGATCAGGGCGTCGGTCGCAGCGGCCATGGTCTCCCAGCGTATCGGTCCGCACTAGCTCGGTCAAGATAGTGCAGGGGTATCTGTACTATCTAACCCAGGATACCCCTCTCGCGTGGCACCTGGTCACATTACACCGCGCGGGCGTACGCGAGGACCACGCCGGGCGCCACGGTAGCGAGCAGGGCCTCGGTGGCTGCGCGCTGGCTCGCCGGCCCCCGGGTCTCGACCAGCGCGGCTGCGCGGATGCGGTCGAATGCTGTCCCGGCGAGGGCCAGCGCACTCAGCGCGGCCTGCAGCGGGGAGAGGCTCGGGTTGAACGCGGCCGACTCAGCGTACCGGCCGAGGACGAGCGTGCCGTCGTCGAGCTGCAGAGCGATGCCGACGGGCGTCTTGCCGTACGGCGCATGGGACGCGTCGGCCGCTTCGAGCGCCGCGGCCACGAGCGGGTCGGAGCTCGGCCCGGCCAAGCGCAGGCCGTGTTTGCGGCCGTCCATGAGACGATCGGAGACGCCGAGCTGCGCCGGCCCGAACGAGGCGGGGAGCAATTCGCCCAGCGTCGCGGGCGGCGCACCGCGCGCGAGGATGCGGAGCGCATGTGCATTCGCGAGCTCGTTCAAGAACTGGCGGCAGTGACCGCACGGCGTCGCGGTCGTCGCGAGCGCGTCGATCCCGCGCTCGCCGTTCGCCATCGCGTTCGCGACGGCGGCCTGCTCGGCGTGCACGCTGGCGTTCAGCGGATGCCCGGAGAACTCGAGGTTCGCGCCGAGATAGAGCGCCCCGGACACTCCGCGCGCGACCGCGCCGACCGCGAAGCCGGAGACCGGCACGATCGCCTTCGACCGCGCCGCTTCGAGCAACTCGTCCATGAGCTCATCCGCCGCGATGCCGCGCGCGGCGGCTCGCGCTTTCGCATCGGCCGCGCTGATCACCGGCGGCTGTGAGCTCGCGCTCACCGCGGCGCTGCTCTCGCGAGCGTCAGGGCCGCCGTGCGAACCGCGCCGAGCAGCACATCGAGATCGTCTTCGCGCGTTCGATGGTTCACGATGCACACGCGCAGCGCGCGCTTACCGCCGACGCGCGTCGTGCTCGGAACGGCCGCGCCGCTCTCTTGCACGGCGACCGCGATCGCCTCGTTCAGCGCGTCCAGCGCCGCGTCGTCCGGCGTACCGTCGCGCGGCTTCCAGCGAAAGCAGACGACGTTCAGCACGACCGGCGCGAGCAGCTCGAGATAGTCGCTTTGCTCGATCCGTTCGCCGAGCAGCGCCGCGAGCTCGCAGGTGCGCGCGATCGACGCGCCGAGCCGCTCGATGCCGTAGTGCTTCAGCGTGAACCAGATCTTCAGCGCGCGAAAGTCGCGTGAGAGCTCGAGGCCGTAGTCGGCGAACCACGGGGCGCCGGCCGCCGTTCCGCGCTCGGCGCGCGCCAAATAGTCGGGCGACGACGCGAAGGCGGCGCGGTGCGCGCGCTCGTCGCGGAACAGCACGCAGCCGGCGGCGTACGGGACCTGCAGCCACTTGTGCGCGTCGAACGCGAGCGAGTCGGCGCGCTCGATCCCGGCCACGAAATGCGCCTGCGACGGGCTCGCGATCGCGAGCGCGCCGAACGCCCCGTCGACGTGCAGCCACAGCCCTTCCTCGGCGCATAGATCGGCGAGCGCATCGAGCGGGTCGAACGCGCCGGTGTCGACGCTGCCCGCCGTCGCGACGACGAGGAACGGCCGCTCGCCCGCGGCGCGATCCGCCGCGATGCGGCGGCGCAACGCGCCGAGATCGATCGCGAACCGATCGTCTACCACAACGGTGCGCAATGCGTCGCGGCTGAGCCCCGCGATGCGAAACGCTTTTGGGACCGAGTCGTGCACGCCCGTCGCGGTATACCCGGTGAGCCGCGCCGCGCCGGCGCCATCGGTGCGCAAAGCGCCGAGCGCAACGTCACGGGCGGCGACGACGGCCAGCAGATTGCCCATCGAGGTCCCGGTCGTCAGCACGCCGCTCGCGGTCTCCGGAAAACCGAACAGCTCCGCGAACCATCCGACGACGGCGCGCTCGACGTACACCGCCGCGTGCTCGCGGCCGCCGACATTGGCGTTCATCCCGGCGGCGAGCAATTCCGCGAGGACGCCGGCGGCGTTCCCCGCGCCGTGCACCCAGCCGAAGAACCGCGGATGGCGGTTGCCGGTCGGATACGGCCGGATCAGCTCGTCGTACCGCGCGAGCGTCGTCTCGAGCGGCTCGCCGGCGCGCGGCAACGGCTCGCGCAGCGCGGCCTTCACCGCATCGGGAACCGGCCGCCAGGCCGGACCTTCGCGAACGCGCGCGAGGTCGTCGACGGCGCCGTCGACCGCGTCGTGCATGACGCGCCGAAACGCATCCCAGTCCTCCGGATCCAGCGAACCGCCGAGCACGTGTGCCGAGTCGTTCACGCGCGGACGGTTGCCTGTCCCGGCGCGCCGGAGATTCGGCGCCGGACCATCCAGTCGAGCGCGGTCAGGATCCGCGGCACGTAGCGGTGCTTGTAGCCGTACAGCACCGGATCGTCCAGCGTGTGGATGATCAGCGCGTTGTCGGCCTCGAAGATCAGCAGCTTCCCGTCGCGGCCGATCGCGCAGTCGATCCCGACGTAGTCGAGCGGGAGCAGCGCGGCGGTCTCGCGCAGCGCCTCGGCGAGCTCACCGCGGAACACGTCTTCGATCCGCGCGAGAAACGCGTGCTCCTCGTCGCGCATCCAGGGATGCTCGCCCATCGGCGCGTTGTAGTAGTGCACCATCCAGTTCGGCGAGATCGCGAGATGGAACGGGAACGGCTCGCCGCCGACGAAAACGATGCGGTACTTGCGGAAATATCCGTCCGCGCTGCGGTAATCGAGGTACGGCGCGACGTACAGCTCATCGGCGCCGGCGCCCGGGCCGGCGACATACGCCGCCCGCTGCGCGTCGTCGTCGATGCGCTCCAGTCCGTGACCGCCGTGCGAGCCGACCGGCCGCACGATGTGCGGCGTGGGGAATCCGTCCGCGGCGTACCGTTCGCGCGAGATCCGCGTCGTCGTGACGACGCGGCAATGTCGCGCGTTCGCGAACGTCTCCGCGAACGCCACGCGCCCGAGCCGTGCGATGAGCTCGGGGCGGTTCAGCAACGGCCCGTTCAGTGCCGCCGCCCCGGCCGGCATCGTGGCGAGCTTTTCGACGGCGGCGAGGCGCGGCGCGGCGTCGTCCGACTCGCCGATCGCGACGAACACCGCGTCGTGTCGCGGCAGCGGAGGTACGTCGCCCGCCGGGTCGACGTACCAGCGGTGGAGCGTGACGAACCGCGAGTCGAACAGCAGGTCGACCGGCGTGTTCGCGGTGTACGGCCCGGGCGCGCACGGGACGAGCAGCGCGTAATCCTCACGCTCGCTCGCCGGCGTCGACTGCACCGGCGCGAGCGCGATCGCGGCGGCCTGGTGCGCGAGCGCAAGCTCGGACTGCCGCAGGATCTGCGCGACCTCGTAGATCCCGAGGTGCGCGTCCAGCGCGCGCTCGTCTCGCTCGACCGCTGCGAGAAACGTCGCGAGCGCCTCTTGGAGCCGGCCCTCGCGCGCCTGCGTGCGACCCCGCGCGGTCAGCTCGAGCGCCGCTTCGGCCGAGAGGAGTCCTGCCCGCTGCGCGGAGTCCGGCGGTGCCATTCCGGTCGTTCGTTCGGCAGCCGGCGGCCCGGTCCGCGCTCTCCGCGAAAAAGCTATTTACAAGGGGACCCCCGGGGGGTACCATAGGCGACGGACTTCACGGACCCCATGCGCCTCCGTATAGAGCATGGGGCCGCGGCAGTCGCATCGGTCAGGGGACGGCGCGCCCTACGCGCCATCGCAGCAGAACGTCCGTTCGGTTCAGAAGGAGACCGTGCCGGCAAGAGTCTGCTGAAAGGTCGACGGCGAGACGGTGTACCGCACACGTCGGACGACACGCCTGGAGGTGGGATTCTCCCAACCGAAAGCTCCCGAGGAGTCAGAACAATTGAAAGCACTCGGTACGCACATCGTCTGCGAGCTCTCCGGCTGTGATGCCGCGAAGCTCACGGACGTCGCAGCAGTACGTGCCATGATGGAAAAGGCGGCCCGAGCGGCCAACGCGACCATCGTGACGACGGCCTTCCACCGCTTCCAGCCCCAAGGGGTCTCCGGGGTGGTGGTGATCGAGGAGTCGCACCTGTCGATCCACACGTGGCCGGAGACCGGCTACGCCGCGATGGACTTCTACACGTGCGGCGACCACACCGATCCCTGGGCGGCGTGCGAGTACGCCGCGGAGGCGCTCGACGCCAAGACCATGCTGACCACGGAGATGAAACGCGGGATCGAAGCCGGCCACGACCGCTTCACCCACGTCGTCACGACCGAGCACGACACCCGCGAGCTGCTGGCCACGGCCTAAGCGGCTCCTCCTCGGAACTCCGGTTCGGAGATCCACGAAGCCCGCCGAGCGATCGGCGGGCTTCGCACATCTCGGGCAGGGTGCGGCGCCCGCCCGTTCAACCGGACCGACGCGATGCCCAAGACCGAGCACTATCAATGGTACACCGAGCAGTTCGCGCCCACCGAGCTGCACGCGCACGCGATCGAGGAGACGTACTACGCGGGACGTACGCCGTTCCAGTCCGTCGCGGTGCTGCGCACGCCGGTGTTCGGCAAGATGCTGGTCCTCGACGGTGACACCCAGTCGTCTCAGGCGGACGAGAAGATCTACCACGAGACGCTCGTGCATCCGGCGATGGCGGCTGTCGGCGATCGCAGTGAGGTGCTGATCCTGGGCGGCGGCGAGGGCGCGACGCTGCGCGAGGTGCTGCGCGATCCGTCGGTGCGCCGCTGCACGATGGTCGACATCGACGGCGACGTCGTGGAGCTCTCGAAGAAGTATCTCGCCGAGTGGTCCGACGGTGCCTTCGACGACCCGCGAGCGCGCGTGATCATCGGCGACGCGCTGAAGTTCCTCAAAGACGACACGGACCGTTACGGCGTCATCATCAGCGACCTGACGGAGCCCCTGCCGGACTCCCCTTCGTTCCCGCTGTTCAACGGCGAAGTGTTCCGCGACGTCAAGGCGCGGCTGTCGGCGGGCGGCGTGTATGTGCTGCAAGCGTCCACCGCAGGATTCCACAACATGGCGCTGCACGCGAAGATGGCGCGCTCGCTGCGCGCCTACTTCCGGCACGTGCGCAGCTTCTATACGCACGTCCCCGCGTTCGACAACGACTGGGCGTTCCTCGCCTGCAGCGAGGAAGCGGATGTCGCGGCGGCCGGCGTCTCACGTATCGACGCCTATGTCGAATCGCTGCGCGGGGAAAACTGGTTCTACGACGCAGAGACGCACCGCCGTCTCTTCGCGTTGCCGCTCTATCTGCGCCGGGAGCTCGCCAAGGGCGGCGAAGTGTTCCAATGACGATCTACCCACCGAGGTGAGAGATGAATGAGCGGAGACCAGCGGCTTCGACGATCGTCACCTACGCGATCAGCGTCGTGGTGCTCGCGATCGGTGTCGCCCTCCTCGTCGCAGTCCATCAGAGCTACGATCGGTTCTGGCTCGACGTCGGACGGGACTTCGGAATCACACTCTGCTCGATCGGGATCCTGTCCATCGTGTACGAGGCGTTCATCCGCAAGCAACTCATCGGAGAC
This sequence comes from Candidatus Limnocylindrales bacterium, assembly GCA_035488115.1. GTDB lineage: Bacteria > Vulcanimicrobiota > Vulcanimicrobiia > Vulcanimicrobiales > Vulcanimicrobiaceae > Vulcanimicrobium. The sequence continues at coordinate 20,595 of DATHLN010000138.1, forward strand.
GTGGAGAGAGCACTCCCGGCTATCGTGAACCCGGACGCCAGCCGGCTTGGGATCACGGCGATCTTCGCAACGCGTAGCGAGCGGAGAACGCCGTTGGTCGAGCTCCTGCGCAGCGCGCAGCGAGACGTCCTGCTGTACGGCCTTGCGCTGTACAACTTCGCGTTCGAGAACCGAGATATCGTTCGCGAGCTCGTGCTGATGAAGCACTGCAAAGTTCGAGTACTGCTGTTCGACGTCCAATCTCCGTACGGTGCAGCGATGGAGGCGAGTCTCGGTACGCTGGGTGCGCTCCTCGCCGTGACCAACCAGACCACGGAAGCGTTCCGTAAGCTTCAGGACGAATTGCGTGAACAAGGCATCGGGCCGGACCTCTTCGAGGTCCGCGTGTATCAGACGGTGCCGACGTTCGGGATGATCGCGCTCGATGCTCGCGAGCGCTATGGGCGGATCTTCGTCGAGTGGAACGGCGTGGACGTCGAGGGGCAGCAGTGTCCAGGACTGGAGCTGCGCCACTCGACGAGCGCGCCGTTCCTGTTTTTCACGAAGCAAGCGGAGACGATTTGGGGGAAGGCCGTCACCTTGGTCCCGGCCTCGCAACTCCGTTCCTGAAAGGGACGTATCGGTACGGCGTAGCACCGCCTGGCGATGACCACCACCGACTCCGGCGCTCTGCGCCGAACCGCTTTGAACGACGCCCACCTGGCGCTCGGCGCCAGGATGGTCCCGTTCGGTGGGTTCGAGATGCCCGTGCAGTACTCGAGCATCCTCAAGGAGCACGATGCGGTGCGGAAGCGCGCCGGGCTGTTCGACCTCTCCCACATGGGTCAGTTCGAGCTGCGCGGCCCGAACGTCGGCGAGTGGGCCGAGGCGCTGACGATCAACAAGGTCGCCAACATGAAGCCCGGCCAGGCGCGCTACAACGTCTTCACCAACGAGCACGGCGGCGCGCACGACGACGTGATCTTCTACCGGCTCGGCGACGAGCGCTGGCTGCTCGTCGTCAACGCCTCGAACGCCGACAAGATGTGGGCTCACGTCTCCGACAAACGCTCCGGCGATCTGCAGCTGACGAACATGCACGGCGAGCGCGCGCTGATCGCGATCCAAGGACCGCGCTCCGTCGAATGGCTGCAGCCGTACGTCGACGCCGACATCGGCACCCTCAAGTACTACGCCTGCGCGGAGATGCGCGTGCGCGGGACGCACGATCCGATCGTCATCGCTCGCACCGGGTACACCGGCGAGGACGGCTTCGAGCTGTTCCTCCCCGCGGACGAAGCGGTCGGCGTGTGGGATCTGCTCCTCGCGGAGAACCGCGAGCGCGGGCTCGAACCGTGCGGGCTCGGTGCGCGCGACGTGCTGCGCCTCGAAGCCGGGATGCCGCTCTACGGTCACGAGCTCACCGAAGAGATCACTCCCGTTCAAGCGGGGATCGGCTGGGCGATCAAGTTCGACAAACCCGCCTTCACCGGGAAGGACGCGCTGCTCGCACAGCGCGACGGGAACGACTACTCGCGCATCGTCGGCCTTACGATGGAAGGACGCGTTCCCGCGCGCGCAGGCTATCCGGTCTTCGCGAACGGCGCGCAGGCCGGCGAGATTCGCAGCGGCTCGTGGGGGCCCACCGTCGAGAAGAATATCGCGACCGCGCTCGTCCAGCCGAGCGCCGCGGCCGAAGGGACGAAGCTCGAGATCGAAGTGCGTGGTGCGCGTCATGCCGCGACCGTGGTGCCTCTGCCCTTCTACAAGCGCGCGAAAAGCTAGCGAACCTTATCTCTCGATAAAGCCGACAGGACTTGCCGAGCACGACCGCCTAGCTACGGCTCGATGGCGAACGTACCCTCAGGTCTGCTCTACAGCAAAGAACACGAGTGGGTGAAGGTCGACGGCGACGTCGCGACGGTCGGGATCACCGACTACGCGCAGGCCTCGCTCGGCGACATCGTCTACGTCGAGCTGCCGCGGGTCGGCGCGGCGCTCACGCAGTTCGGAAGCATCGGCGTGGTCGAGTCGGTGAAGGCCGTCTCCGACATCTTCACGCCCGTCGGCGGCGAGGTCGTCGGCATCAACGACGGTCTGGAGAACGATCCGGCCGCCGTCAACCGCGATCCGTACGGCGAGGGGTGGTTCTACAAGGTGCAGCTCGCCGACGCGAGCCAGACCGCCGAGCTCCTGACCCCGGAGCAGTACGAGCAGCTGATCGCCGAGTCCTGACGGCCGAAACGGAGGTCGGCCCCGCGGGGTCTAACCTCCGTTCGCCAGTTCCCCCACTCGGAGACCAAGTGTACACGCCGCATACCGCCCAGGACATCGAGGCGATGCTGCGCGCGATCGGCGTCGGCTCGCTGGACGACCTCGTCCGCGTGCCCGACGCCGTCGCGCTGCGCGCCCCGGTCGAGGTCACGCCTCGGCTCAGCGAGATCGAGATCGCGGACCGCTTCCGCCGCCACGCCGAGCGCACGACCGCCGGAACCTACACCTCGTTCCTCGGCGCCGGCGCGTACCGCCATTACGTCCCGCCGGTCGTCGGCGCGATCGCGATGCGCGGCGAGTTCCTCACCTCGTACACGCCGTACCAGGCCGAAGTCTCGCAAGGCTACCTGCAGGCGATCTACGAGTGGCAGACCTACATCGCGCTGCTGACCGGGCTCGACGTCGCGAACGCGTCGGTCTACGACGGCGCGACCGCGCTCGCCGAAGGCGTCATCATGGCGGTGAACGCGACCGGCCGCAAGGGCGTGCTCGTCTCGAAGGCCGTCCACCCGAACTACCGCGCCGTGCTGCGCACCTACGCCGAAGGGCTCGAGCTCGACGTCGACGAGCTGCCGTACGGCGACGACGGCCGCACCGACCTCTCGAACCTCGAAGCCGCGCTCGCCGAGCAGCGCTACGCCGCGGTCGTCGTGCAGTCGCCGAACTTCTTCGGCGTCGTCGACGCGCTGCCCGACGGCATTGCCGCGAAGATCAAGGCGACGAAGACCGTCGTGATCGGTGTGGTCGCCGAGGCGATGTCGCTCGCCGCGCTCGCCGCGCCCGGCTCGTGGGGCGCCGAGATCTGCGCCGGCGAGGCGCAGTCGTTCGGGAACGCGATCGCCTACGGCGGGCCGCACGTCGGCTTCATCGCGGCGACGACCGAGCATCTGCGCCGCATCCCCGGCCGGCTCGTCGGGAAGTCGGTCGACGGCGCCGGCCGCACCGCCTACGTGCTGACGCTGCAGGCGCGCGAGCAGCACATCAGGCGCGAGAAAGCGACCTCGAACATCTGCACCAACCAGGCGCACTGCGCGCTCTGCGCGACCGTCTACATGGCCGCGATGGGGAAGACCGGCTTGCGCAACTGCGCCGCGCTCAACGTCGCGCGCGCGAACGAGCTGCGCGCGAAGGTCACCAAGGTCGACGGCTTCTCGGCGCGCTTCGGCGGCCCGACGTTCAACGAGGTCGTCGTGCGCGTCCCGGGCCGCGCGAGCGACGTGCTCGCCGCGCTCGAGCAGAAGCAGATCCTCGGCGGCGTCGACCTCGGGCGGTTCTATCCCGAGCTCGACGACTGCATCCTCATGACGGCGACGGAGCTCACCACGAGCGCCGACGTCGACCGCCTCGCCACCGCGCTCTCGGAGATCCCGGTCCGTGCCGCTGCCCGCGTTTGACACCCCCCTGATCTTCGAGACCGGCCAGGAAGGCCGCGCGAACTGCTACCTGCCCGAAGCGCCGGCGCTGGAGACGCTGCTGCCGAAGGACGCGCTGCGCGACGACCTGCCGCTGCCGGACAACAGCGAGCTCGACGTCGTCCGGCATTTCACGCGGCTCTCGCAGAAGACGTTCGGGATCGACACTGCGTTCTATCCGCTCGGGTCGTGCACGATGAAGTACAACCCTCGCATCAACGACGCGATGGCGAACGTCCCGGCGCTGCGCGATCTGCACCCGTTCGCACCCGATCACGCCGCGCAAGGCGCGCTCGCCGTGATGTGGGAGCTCGAGCGCGCGCTGGCCTCGCTGTTCGGGATGGCGGCCTTTTCGCTGAATCCCGCCGCCGGCGCGCACGCCGAGCTCGCCGCGCTGCTGATCGCGAAGGCGTACTTCCGGAAGAAGGGCGAGCCGCAGCGGAACGTCGTGATCGTCCCCGACACCGCGCACGGCACGAACCCCGCTTCGGCCGCGATGGTCGGCTTCAAGGTGCTCTCGCTCAAGTCGGACGCGCAGGGCCGCGTCGATCCCGAGGAGATGCGCAAGGTCGTCGGGCCCGACACCGCGGTCTGCATGATGACGAACCCCAACACGCTGGGACTCTTCGAGCCGCGGATCCACGACGTCGCGGACGTCGTGCACGAGGCCGGCGGCTTGATGTACTACGACGGCGCGAACGCGAACGCGCTGATGGGGAACACGCGCCCGGGCGACATGGGCTTCGACCTCATGCACCTCAACCTGCACAAGACGTTCACGATCCCGCACGGCGGCGGCGGCGCGGGCGCCGGCCCGGTCGGCGTCGCGCCGCACCTCGTCGAGTTCTTGCCGACGCCGGTCGTGCGTGCGTTCGGTGCCGACGGCAAACCGTCGAGCACGGCCGGCTGGCGCGAGACCGCCGATCTGACGTTCGCGCTGGACTTCGACCGGCCGGACTCGAACGGGCCGATGCGCTCGTTCTGGTCGAACTTCGCGCACATGGTGCGCGCGCTCGCGTACTGCTACGCGAACGGGGCCGACGGGCTCGAGACGGTCTCGAAGCTCGCCGTGCTCAACGCGAACTACATCCGCGCCTCGATCCGCGACGTGCTCGACGTGCCGTACGACGAGATCAACCGGCACGAGTTCGTCGCCTCGGCGCAGTCCCTCAAGCGCGAGACCGGCGTGCGCGCGCTCGACCTCGCGAAGGCGCTGCTCGACCGCGGCTACCATGCGCCGACCGTCTACTTCCCGCTGATCGTCCCCGAGTGCCTGATGATCGAGCCGACCGAGACCGAGTCGAAGGAGACGCTCGACGAGTTCATCGCGGCGCTGCGCGAGATCGTGCTGACGGCGAAGTCCGATCCGGAGACGATCCTCGCGACGCCGGTGAACACCGCAGTCGGCCGCATCGACGAGACGCGCGCCGCGCGGCAGCCCGATCTGCGGTGGCGGCCGGCGCAGCCGGCTTCGACTTAGCGGCAGCCCTGCGCGAGCGGCAGAAACGTCTTCGCGGCCTGCTCCTCGGTCTCATGGACTGCGCGCGCCTGCGCGGCGCTCCACTCCTCGAGGCGTCTGCGATCCGCCGCCTCGAACCCGTTCAGCACCGGCATCCCGGGCAGCGCGGTCGACGCCGGCCGCGGGCGCGCCTGCGGTTCGATCGGGAGGTGCTGCCCCTGAGGCATCCCAAGCGGGTCTTCCATTCCGGCGTTGCTCTTCGCGAGCATGACCGACTCGCGCTGCACCAGCTCGTTCAGATAGCTCGCGCGCGCTTGCTGCGCCGCGTACAGCGCTTCGAGCCGTTCGCGCTCCGCGCGGATGGCGGGGTCGCTGGACTGCGCCGACAGACGCGGGTCGTCGAGCAGCTTGCGGATCGTCTGTGCTTCCTGGAGCAGCGATGCGGACTCGCTGCTCAGCTTGCTCAACTGCGACTGAAGGTTCACCCCGCCGCTCTTCACCGTATCTTGCTGGCTCGTGTAGGCGGCTTTTAGCTCGATGTAGCGCGGCAGATCTTGGCGCACCGCGTCGAAACGCATGTCGGCGCGACGCGCTGCCGCGAAGCCGGGGATGACGAGATCGCGCATCGCCGCGCACGCCGCAGACGTCGCGCGCACGCGGCCGATCTCCGGCAGCGGCGACGCCGGCGACGCGGACGGCTCCGGCGCCGTTTGGGCAGGCGCGCCGCACGGCAGCGCGATGGCGATGGCGGCGATGAGCGACGTCGCGATCGTGCGCTTCATCTCAGCGGCAGCTCTGCGCGATCGGCAAGAGCGTGCGCGAGGCTTGATTCTCGCTCTGGCGGACCGCGCTCTGGACGCCGGCAGCCCACTCGTCCAGAGCCGCGCGGTCGCGTGCCTCCAAGCCGGTGATGAGCGGCATCCCGGCCCGCGGGTTGATCGTCGGCGCGGGGATCGGCGACGGCAGCGAACGGCCGAGCTCCTCGCCGGTGCGGTCCGGGTTGACTTGCGCCATGATCTGCTTGTTCGTTTTGAGGAAACCGCTCTCCATTCCGACGTTGTCGCGAGCGAGCTCGACGCTTTGGCGCGTCGCGAGCTCGTTCAGTGCAGCCGCGCGCGCCTGCTGCACGTCGTACAGTTGCTGGAGTGCGGCGCGTTCGGCTTGCACCGAGGGATCCTGCGTGTCGCGGAGGCGCGGATCGTCGAGTAGCTTCCGAATGGTCGCGGCTTCGTTCAACAGATTCGCCGAGTCGACGCCGAGTCGCATGACGGCAGCCTCGAGGAAGACTCCGTCGCTTTTCACCTTTGCCCGTTGGTGGTAGTAGTCGCCGAGGAGATCGGCCAGCTGGGGCAGCCGCTTGCGCGTTTCGGCGAACCGCGCGTCCGCCCGCATTGCCGCCGCGTACGACGGGATGACGACGTCGCGCATCGCCGCGCACGCCGAGGACGTCGCGCGCACGCGACCGATCTCGGGGAGTTGCGCGGCGGGCGCGGACGGCTCGGGCGCGACCTGCGCCGGCGCGCCGCACGGCACGGCAACGGCGATCGCGGCGATGAACGTCGCGATCGCGCGCCTCATCTCAGCGGCAGCTCCGCGCGATCGGGTAGAACGTCTTGGCCGCCTGGTTCTCCGCCGCGCGCACGTAGGCGTGCAGCGTGGTCCCCCAGTCTTCGAGAGCGCGTTTGTCGGCGAGCGCGATCCCGCTGCGCAGCGGCATGTTCGGGGGTGCCGTCAGCTGCGGGATCGGCTGGTCCGGCGCTTTGACGTCGCCGGCACCTGAGTTCGTCGCCTGCCTCGACCGGAACGGCGAGCTGTCGTCGATGTTCTGCTTCGCGGTCGCGACCTGCTCGCGCATCACGTACTGGTTCAGCAAGTTCGCGCGCGTCGCTTGCGCCTCGTAGAGCGCCTCCAGCTGCCTGCGCTCGGCGACGACCTGCGGGTCCTTGATGTCCGCCGAGATGCGCGGGTCTCCGAGCGCCTTGCTGATCGTCTGCGCGTCTTCCATCAAGTTCGCCGCGTCCTGGCCGAGCTTGTGGAGCATCATCTGGCGGAAGCCGTCGGAGCTGTGCTCGGGATCGTCGACGATCTCCGCGTAGTTGGGCAGCCGCTTCCGCGTCTCGACGAAGCGCTGGTCGGCGCGCACCGCCGCGGCGAACGAGGGGACGATGATGTCGCGCATCGCGGCGCACGCCGGCGTCACCGAGCGCGTGCGGCCGATGTTCGGGAGCTGCTGCGAGAACGGCGCGCTCGCCGACGAGCCGAACGGCTGCAGCGTCCCGAGGGCGAAGGGCGTCGCGGCGGGCTTCGGCGTCTGCGCGCCGGCGCCGGCGGCGACCAATGCGATCGCAGCGGCGGCGACGGAAGAGGCGACGACCTTGAGCATCCTCCAGGAGTTCCGGGAGGCCGCGTCCGCGTCCTCGGGAACTCGGGCGGCGATGAACCGTGCCGACCTGCTGCGCAGCGCTCCGCTCGCCTGCGGCGCGCTCGTGCTTTCCGAAGGAGCGACCGTGACGCCGGCCGACGCCGCCCCGAATCCCGCCGACGCCGCGCTCGACGCGCTGCTCGCCGAGGAGTGGGCCGACTACCACCGCCGCCATCCGATCGCGGCCTCGCTCGCCGGTGACCGTTCCGGTGACGACCGCTGGGACGACCAGTCGGCCGCGGCGCTCGCGGACGAAGCGGCGCACCAGCGCGACGTGCTGGCACGCATGGCACGGATCGGGCGCGATCGGCTGAGCGAGCCCGCGCGCCTGAACTTTGATCTCTTCGCCGGCCAGCTCCGCGACGATCTCGAGGGCTACGAGCTCGGGACGCAGTTCTTCGCGATCAGCCCGCGCAACGGGGTGCAGACGTACGCTCAGTACACCGAGCAGCTGCCGTTCACGGCCGCGGCGGACTACGAGCACTGGCAGCGCCGCCTCGAGACGTACCCGCGCGCCGTCGACGAGACGATCGCGCTGCTGCGTGAAGCGGTCGCGCGCGGGATGCTGTGGCCGCGCGCGTCGATGCAGCGCGTGCCGGCGCAGCTCGACCGGCTGATCGCCGATCCCGAGCGTTCGCCGTTCTACGAGCCGCTCGCGCGCATCCCCGCCGCCGTGCCGGCGAGCGAGGCGGCGCGGATTCGCGAGCGCGCGCGCGACGCGATCGCCAACCGCGTGAACCCCGCGCTGCGCGCGCTGCGCGGATTCGTCGTCGACCGGTACCTGCCGGCGGCGCCGGAGGCCGTCGGGCTCGCGCACGTTCCGCACGGCGACGCGCTCTACGCGTACTTCGCGCGCAGCTACACGACCACCGCGATGACGCCGCAGGCGATCCACGAGCTCGGCCTGCACGAGGTCGCGCGCGTGCGCGCGGCGATGGAAGAGCTCGCGCCACGCACCGGCTACCGCGGCTCGCTCGCCGAGGTGACCGCGCAGATGCGCGCCGATCCGGCGAACTACCATCACGATCCGCAGGAGCTCCTCACCGCGTATCGCGCGATCGCGAAGCGGATCGATCCCGAGCTCGTGCGGCAGTTCGAGACGCTGCCGCGGCTGCCGTACGGCGTCGTCCCGATCCCCGCGTCGCTCGCGCCCGACGCGACGACCGCGTACTACTGGCCCGGCGCGCTCGACGGCACGCGAGCCGGCTCGTATTACGTCAACCTGTACCGGCCCGATCAGCGCCCGATCTACGAGATGATGGTGCTCTCGCTGCACGAGTCGGTGCCGGGACACCATCTGCAGATCTCGCTCGCGCAGGAGCTGCGCGGGTTGCCGGAGTTCCGCCGCTCGACGCTCGCGTACACCGCGTTCGTCGAAGGCTGGGGGCTGTACGCCGAGTCGCTCGGCACCGAGATGGGATTGTACGACGACGCGAAGTCGCAGTTCGGCGCGCTGACCTACGAGATGTGGCGTGCAGTGCGGCTCGTCGTCGACACCGGGATGCACGCGCAGGGCTGGTCGCGCGAGCGCGCGATCGATTACTTCTTCTCGAACGCGGCGAAGACGAAGCTCGACGTGACGAACGAAGTCGACCGGTACATCACCGATCCGGGCCAGGCGCTCGCGTACAAGATCGGGCAGCTGAAGATTCGCGAGCTGCGCCGGCGCGCGGAGCAGCGGCTGGGCGCGAACTTCGACGTCCGCGCCTTCCACGAGGTCGTCCTCGGCGAGGGCGCGCTCCCGCTCGACGTGCTCGAGCGCCGCGTCGGCGCCTGGCTCGACGCCGGCGCCAAAACTTGACCGAAAAACCTCGCGGAGAATACGGAGTCGGCGTCGTAGAGGAGCGCATGGCCAGGCGCCCTACGCCGACCCTCACCGAGGCCGAGTACCGCCTCATGAACATCCTCTGGGACCTCGGAAGCGCAACGGTCTCCGACGTCCACGCGCGTCTCGAGGACCGCCCGATCGCGTACACGACCGTTCTCTCCACGATGACGATCCTGGAGCGGAAGGGCTATGTGCGGCACACGACCCGCGGCAAGGCGAACGTCTACAAGCCGCGAGTCGAGCGCGACGCCGCCCGCCGCACGGTGGTCGAGAACGTCCTCGCGACGTTCTTCGAGGGTTCGCCGCGCGCGCTCATGTTGAACCTGCTCGACTCGGAGCGGCTCAGCGCGGACGAGGAACGGCGCCTCCGGACGCTCCTGGAGGACGCGACCTGAACCCCGCGGCGGCCGCCCTCGCGGCGCTCGCGGCGATCGTCGCCAGCGTCCCGCTCGCCGCGGGCGCGCTGATCGCCGCGCGCCCGTTCTCGCGCGCCGCCGTCCGCTACCGGATCCTGGCCGCCGCCTTCGCGCTCGCCGCCGCGGTCGGCCCGTTTGCGCTCCTCGCCGCCCGCTTCCGCGCCGCTCCCGCCGCCGCGCCGGGCGCCGCAGGCTTCGCCGCCGGCGCGCTCTTCTCGCCCGGCTTGGCGGCGCCCGCGCTCACGCTGATCGCGACGGTCGCCGCGCTCCTGCTGCTCGTGCTCGCCTTCGACGTGGTGAAGCTGTGGCGGGTGAAGCGCGGTGCGACCCCGCTCGGCACGCTCGCCGTCCGCCGCGCGCGGCTCGGGACCTCGCGGACCGTCACGACCCCGACCGCGATCGGCTACGTGCACCCGGCCGTCGTTCTGCCCGAAGGTTTCGCGGCGCGCGTCGACGACCGCGAGTGGGACGCGATCGTCGCCCACGAGTGCGCGCACCTCGCGCGGCTCGACGACTGGGCCAAAGCGCTGCAGAGCGTCGTCCTGCGCGCCGGCTGGTGGTTGCCCGGGTTGTGGGTCCTCGGCCGCGCCCTCGATCTCGAGCGGGAGCTCGCGAGCGACGAGCGCGCCGCCGGCGCGACCGGCGCGCGCCGCTACGCGGCCTGTCTCCTACGGCTCGCGACCGACCGCGGGACCGACGCGCTCGCGCCGGCCTTCGGCGCGCGCCGCTCGCACGTCGCGATCCGCGTCGAGCGGCTCTTGCGCCCGGGCCGGGACGGCGCGCCGCTGCTCCGCGGGATCGCGCTCGGCGCCTTCACCGCGGTCGCGTTCGGGCTGCTCGGCGCCGCCGTGCTCGCCGTCCCCGGAACGGTCGCGCGCCCCGTGGTCGCGCACTACGCCGTGCCCCGCCACGCCGCGTCGGGACGCCTCGCGGAGCGGATGCGCCATCCCGGCCAGCTGACCGCGGCCCGCAGGTTCGCATTCGTCGCGTCCGGACCGGCACCGCAGAGCGCCGTCTCCGCCCGTCGCGAAGCCGCGCGGCCGGCTCACGAGACCGCCCCGCAGGTCTGGGCCGTCCGCGAAGCCGCGGCGCATGCGGCTCGGCCGGCTCACGGTGCCGCTTCCCGGAACGCATCGGCGCGGGGATCGTCCGCGGTTCGCACCGTCGCCGTTGCGCCGCCGGCCGCTCGCGACGAGCCCGGCCGCCGCACCGCGACTCGCCGGCCGCCGCCGGTTCGCACGGTCCTTTCGCCCGCCGAGACGCTCGCGTTCGCCAACGTCCCGCGGAGCCGCTGCGAGACGTGCTTCGGCCCGCTCCGCTCGGCCGACGACGCCGCCGGAACGCAGGCTGCCACGCTCGCCCCGAGCGGCGGCCCGCCGGCCGGCGGTTCGGCCGCGATCGCCGCGGACGATCCGACCGCCGGCCCGGTCTCGCTCAGCTCGCAGATGCTCTGGTTCCGCCTTCCGACGCGGGTGATGCAGCGGCCGTAACCGGCCGCTCGCCGAGCCGAAAAGTGCTGGGTTCTTCTTGGGGACCCGCGCTATACTAGAGGCACACACCAGCCCGCACACCTCGGGCTGTCTCTGTCTCCGGGAAACGACGATGCGGATCAAATACGAAGTTTCCGCCGGTGGGCTCGTGCTCCGGCGGAACGGCAACGGGTTGGAGGCCTTGCTCATCGGGCGAGGTGAGCCCCGTGTTTGGTCGCTCCCCAAGGGCCACGTCGAGCCGAAGGAGACCCACGAGCAGGCCGCGCTGCGCGAGGTCCGCGAGGAGACCGGCTGCTGGGCCGAGATCCTCTCCAAGCTCTCCGACATCTCGTACTGGTTCTACCTGAACCGCACCAAGCACAAGAAGTCGGT
>DATHLN010000139.1:0-13249 GCA_035488115.1 Candidatus Limnocylindrales bacterium
GCGATGTACCGCGCGAAGGAGCGCGGCCGCAACACGCACCAGTTCTTCACGCCGGCGCTCGGCGCGAGCCTGCGCACGCGCATCTCGCAGGAGAAGTTGCTGCGCCGGGCGCTCGAGCGCGAAGAGTTCGTCCTGCACTACCAGCCGCAGTTCGAGCTCGAGAGCGGCCGCCTGTGCTCGCTGGAGGCGCTCGTGCGCTGGCAGCACCCGCGGCTCGGGCTGATCGGCCCGGACCAGTTCATCCCGAGCGCGGAGATGAGCGGCCTGATCGTAGGGCTCGGCGACTGGGTGCTCGAGACCGCCTCGCGCGATGTGCGCGCGTGGCAGGCGATCGTCCCGGACCTGCGGCTGGCGGTGAATCTGTCGGCACGTCAGTTCCACCAGACCGCGCTGGTCGCGAAGATCGTCGACGTCCTCGCGCGCACGGGGCTGCCCGCGGGTCAGCTCGAGCTCGAGATCACCGAGACGATCGCGATGAGCGACGCCGCGCTCTCGCGGCACATCCTCGAAGAGCTGCGGCGCGCCGGCGTGCGGCTCGCGGTCGACGACTTCGGCACGGGCTACTCGTCGCTCGGGTACCTGCGGCGCTTCCCGCTCGACACGCTGAAGATCGACAAGTCGTTCGTGCGCGAGATCATGCTCGAGCCGGACGACGCGACGATCGTCCGCACCGTGATCGGGATGGCACACAGCCTCGGCCTGCAGGTCTGCGCGGAGGGCGTCGAAACCGAAGAACAGCTCGCGTTCCTTGCGGCCGAGGGCTGCGACCGGGTCCAGGGGTTCTTGCACGGCCGCCCGGTCCCCGCCGCGGAGGTCGCAGCGCTGCTGGTGCGGCGCGGGAATCCGGCCGCCGTCGGGTAAAGGCGCGAGGGTGGACACGCTCGCTCCCGCACTCGAGCTCGACCGGGAGGCGCTGGCGGCGCGCTATCGCGCGAACCGCCGCCGCACGGCCGGCCTGTTCGGTTTGATCGCCCCGGAGGCGTACGAAGAGGCGCCGATCCCGCTGAGGCACCCGTTCGTCTTCTACGACGGGCACATCCCGGGGTTCGCGTTCATCACGCTCGTGCGCGACGCGCTGCACCGTCCCTCGATCGACCCGCAGCTGGAGCGCTTCTTCAATCGCGGGATCGACCCGCGTGACGCGTCGGCAGCCTCGAAGCTCAAGCGCTCCGCATGGCCCGACCGCGCGGCGGTGCGCGCGTTCACGGACGCCTGCGACGCGGCGATCCTCGACGCGTACGCGCACGCGCAGCTCGACGACCCCGCGAACCCGAACCTCGTGCACGCGGAAGCAGCATGGAACGTCCTCGAGCACGAAGAGATGCACCACGAGACGTTCACGTACATCGTGCACCGGCTCGCGCGCGAGAAGCAGCGCGGGCCGCGGTTCGAGCACCGCGACGTCGCGCCGCCGCGACGCGACCCGGTCGCGATCCCGCCCGGCGCCGTGACGCTCGGCGCGCGCCGCGGCGCGATTCCGTTCGGCTGGGACAACGAGTTCGACGAGCACGCCGTCGACGTCGGCGCGTTCGAGGTCGACGCGTACGACGTCACCAACGGCGAGTACCTGGCCTTCGTGAACGCCGGCGGGCCGCTGCCACCGAACTGGTTCGAGCGCGACGGCGACTTCATGCTGCGCGGCTGCTTCGAGGATCTGCCGCTCCCGAAGTCGTGGCCCGTGTGGTGCACGCAGGAACAGGCGTCGGCGTTCGCGCGCTGGAGCGGCGGACGGCTGATGACCGAGGCCGAGTACCACCGCGCCGCGTACGGGACGCCGAGCGGGGAGGAGCGCGCGCAGCCGTGGGGCGACGCAGCGCCCGATCCCGAGCGCCACGGGAACTTCGGCTGGCGGCGGTTCGATCCCGAGCCGGTCGGTTCGTCGCCCGAAGGCGCGAGCGCGTGGGGCGTGCACGACCTCATCGGCAACGGCTGGGAGTGGACGAGCACGCCGTTCGCGCCGTTCGACGGCTTCCGCCCGATGGTGTCGTACCCGCTGTACTCGTCGGACTTCTTCGACGGCATGCACTACGTGATGAAAGGCGCCTCGCCGGTCACGGCGAGCACGCTGGTGCGCCGCTCGTTCCGAAACTGGTTCTATTTCGACTATCCCTACATGTACGCGACCTTCCGCCGCGCTTACGACTGAGCGGGTTGACCCGGTCGACTTCCATCGGGTAGGATAGGGTTCTGGCGCACGGTCGCCTTGCCGGATCGGGCTCCGGGGTAGCTTGGCATTGGCAACGGACATCACCGCGAAGGTTACCGGGCTCCAACCGAACGACTTTCAGAAGCTCGCGAACTTGCCGCACGACGTCGAGACGGCGGTCTCGACCGCGAAGCAGCTGATCGACGCGGTCCGCAGCGGCGGGAGTCCCGGGAACGCGGCGTCCGCGATGTTCAAGTCGCTCGCGACGCTGGGCGACGACGCGAAGGGGATCCCGGCTCTCGATCAAGTCGTCAAGCCGATCACGTCGCTGGTCGGCGAGCTTCCGGACCATGGCTTGCCGAACATCGCGGCGATCGAGGGATCGGTCGGGGACGTCCTGGCGCTGTTCCGCCCGCTGATGGACGCGATCGCATCCGGCAACGTCGAACAGGCCGTGGAGAAAGCCGTCGCCGATTTTCTCGCGCTCGCGAAGTCGTCGACTCCGGGGAACGCGTCGATCTCGGATGCGTTCAGCGACGCGCAAACGTTCTTCGAGCTCTTCGCCACGATCGTCGGCTGGACGCACGCGCCGCCGAGCGCGAACGATGCGATCCCGGTGCTGAGCACCGCGCTCTTCGGGCTCTCGCACGACGTCCTGGCCGCTCCCGCGGCCGCGCTCGAGACGGCGCTCGCCCCGCTCGCGCAGCTCGTGCCCGGTGGTCCCGACGCGACCCGCTGGAACGGAGCGGCCGACGCCGCGCGCGCGGCGTTCGTCGCGATCGGCGCACAGGCGGCGGCACCGCACGTCGACTGGTCCGCGCTGCGCACCGCGGTGAACGCCGCGCACGCGCAGCTGCTCGACCTCATCGCCGCGCGCGATCGCGCCTACGCGCTCGCGCTCGCGGCGATCACCGGGCTGCGGCTCGGGCCGTTCGATTCGGTCGCGACCGCGGTCGCCGGGGTTCCCCCCGCACCGCCCCGGCAGGCGAACGCGGCGATCGACGGGATCCGCCGGCAGCTCCAGGGGTTCGCCGACGCGCTCGGTGCGCTCGATCTCTCCCCGGACGACGCGCGCACGATGGTGCGTGACTTCGTACACCGCCATACCGACGCGATCGCCGGCAGCGCGCTCGGCGACGTGCGCGTCGCGGTCGTCAACGTGCAGCAGCGGCTGCTCGAGCTCATCGACGGGCTTCCGTTCGCCGGGCTCGCCGACGAAGTCCATGCCGCGCTGGCCAAGGTCGCCGGCGCACTGCAGCTCATCGACCCGGATCTGGTGAAGAAACCGCTGCACGAGTTCTTCACCTCGATCGAAGCGAAGCTCGACGGCTTCGACCGCACCGCGATCAAAGATGCGATCAAACAGGTCTGGGACGCCGTGGACCAAGCGCTGAACGCGGTGAAGGACGCCGTCAACAGCGTCGTCCATCTCATCGACCAGGCGATCGCGCACGTCGGCCAGTTCATCCAAGACGCGCAGCCGGCGATCGACGAGATCACACAGGCTGTGACCGCGATCGAGCAGCAGATCGAGAACTTCGACCTGGAGAGCGCGGCGCAGACGGTCGTCGCGGAGATCGAGCGGCTCAAAGGCGTCGTCGCGGCGATCGACACCTCGAAGCTTCCGGCTCCCGCCGTCGGGCTGCTGAAAAAAGGCGCCGACGCGCTGCGCCAGATCGACGTCGCGGGCGCGATCAATCCGCCGCTGAGCAAAGAGCTCGACAAGATCGATCCGACGCCGGCGCTCGAGCAGGCGCTCAAGGAACTCTCCACGGTGACCGACGTGATGGAGCACATCAACGTCTCCTCGCTCGCGGGGAAGCTCGACGCGCCGGTGAACGAGCTGCTCGCGAAGCTGAACGACTTCGGACCTGAGGGGATCAAGAAGCTCATCGAAGCGGCGCTCCAGCCGGTGAAGGACGCGCTGAAGCAGCTCGACGCGGCGGTGCTGCTGAAGCCGCTGATCGCGGTCTACCGGGAGCTGATGGCGAAGGTCGACGCGCTGCTCGATCCGGACGCGATCTTCGCGCCGCTGGAGAAGCTCTACAAGCCGGTCCTCGATGCGATCGACTTCGTCGAGCCGTTCCACGTGCTCTCGCTGCTCGAGCCGCACGGCGGCTCGATCACGACCGCCGTGCAGAGCGTGAACGTGCTCCCCGACGCGGTCGGGCAAGGGACGACCGCGCTGAAGAACGCCATCTCGACCAGCGCGGTACAAGCCGATGACAAGCTGCTCGGGATGCGCCCCGGCGATCTGCTGATCCCGCTGATCGACGTCCACCACGCGATCATGAACGCCGTCACAGCGGTCCACGACGACGCGCTTGCGGCAGCGGGCGGGCACCTCTTCGACGCGCTCGCCGGCCGGCTCGCCGCGCTCGATCCGCTCGCGATCCACGTGCGCGTGCGCGTCGCGCTCGATGCGGTCGTGCGCGCCTACGACCCGCTGGAGTTCATGGCGCGCGCCCAGGATGCGATCATCGCATACGAGCGCGCGCGCGGCGCGATCGAAGTCGCCGCTTCCGCCCAGCTCAGCGCCGGCGACGCGGTGATCGCCGCCGACGTCCGGGCCTCGCTCCCCGCGGCCGATCCGCGGCTGCTCGCGCCTAGCGCGGCGCAGCGCGACGGGCTGCTCGGCGCCGCCGCGACGGTGACCGCGTCGCTCGATCTGAGCGCGGTCGCGCCGGCTGCCGCCGATCTCGCGCGCAGCCTCGGTCCGGTCATCGCGCCGCTCGCGAGCTTGACGGCGACCGGCGCGGACGAGGTGCGCTCGCTGCTGGCGTCGCTCGACCCCACGCCGGTCCGCGACGAGATCAACGCGCTCTTCGAAGAGCTCGGCGCGAAGATCGTCCAGACGAGCGACGTGCTCGAGGCGATCCTCGACGAGATCGGAAAAGCGATCGAGGAGTTCGTCCAGCCGTTCTCGCCTGGGAACATCCTGCGGCTGGCGCAGACGCTGCACGCCGAGCTGCGCGAGCAGGTCGTGCTGGTCGGCCCTGCCGCGTTCAAAGACGACGTGCGGCGGGTGTTCGACATCGTCAAGTCCGAGCTCGCGATCGCCGATCCGCAGCAGCTCGTCGACGAGATCAACGGCCTGCGCGATCACCTCATCGGGATGCTGGACACGCTCGTCACCGAGCTGCTCCCGGACCGCCAGCCGTTCGACGAGCTGCTCGCCGCGGTCGCGCAGATCAAGCCCAGCATTTTGCTCGGCCAGGTGACCGGCGACCTCACCCCGCTCACCGAGCTCGCCGCGAAGCTCTCGCCGGAGGCGTTGCTCAAACCGATCATCGACGCGATCGCGCACGTGAAGGGCGAGGTTCCGGCCGTCGTCGAGGAGATCGTCGCCGCGCTCGACGACGTGCTCGCCGCATTCCCGGACGGAGGATCGAATGGCGCTGCTGCAACTGCCACCGCCTCCGTCTGAGCGGCGCCGCCGCGCGCGCGGGCGCGCCGACGAGCGCGTTCGCGAGGTGAGGCTGCCGAACGGCGCGATCCGGTACGACCGCTACGACCTGATCGACCGGCTGCGGCAGCAGGACTTCCCGGACGGCAGCTGGCTGCGCTACGGCTACGAAGGCCGGCGGCTCGCGCGGCTCGAGCACTCGAGCGGCGAGCACGTCGGCTTCGCGCACGACGACGCGCGCTCGTCGATCGACGCCGAGCGCGGCGGGATTCGGACGACGCTGCGCGCCGACGCGGCCGGGTTCCCGGAGTCGGTGACGCTGACGATCGACGGCTTCACCTGGGAGACCCGCTACGCGTACGACGCGGAGGGTCGCCCGACCGCGATCCGCTATCCCGGCGCGAGCGCGTGGACGAGGCTTGGAAACGGGCTGGCGGCGGGCGAGCGCGTCTACGTCGACGTCGAGCGGATCGACGAGGACCGCAGCGTCGCTCGCTACGCGAACGGCGTCGCGATGCACGAGACGCTCCGCGACGGACGGGTGAGGCGCCTGGAGCTGCGCGACGCGCGAGGCCGCGTCGCGCTCGAGCTCGACTACGCGTACGACGCCGAGAACCGGATCGCCGTGGCCGGCGACGCGCGCGCCGAGTACGACGGCGAGGGGCGGCTGCGCGCGTGGACGACGCCGCGCGGCGCGCGGAGCTTCGCGCACGATCCCGCACCGCCGTCCCGTTACGGCGAGCGCGCGTACGCGTACGACGAGCTTGGCCGGCGCTCCGCCGAGCGCGAGCGGCTCGCGCAGCGCCGCTACCGCTACGACATGTACGGCGCGCTGGAGCGCGTCGAGCTCGAGGACGGCACCGCGATCGGGTATCGCTACGACGCGTTCGGCCGGCTCGTCGCGCGCGACACCGCGGACGGAACGACGTACTATCTCCCGGACCTCGACGGACGCCGCCTCGCCGAGGCCGACGCGAGCGGAACGATCGTCCGCACGTACCTCTGGCTAGGCGGGATGTGCGCCGGCGTCGTCGACGGGATCGCCGGTGAGCCGCTCGCGCGCTCGCTCCATCAGGTGCACGCGGGGACCGTCGCGGCGGTCGGGGGCCGCGACGGGGCGATCTCGCTCCGCGCGCGCGACGATCCGTTCGGCGCCGACCACGCCGTCGAGGACGGGCTGCCGGGCTTCGGCGGGCTCTTCGGCGAGCCGGCGACCGGGCTGCTCTTCGCCGGCTCGCGCTGGCTCGATCCGCGCGTCGCGCAGTTCATCACCCCCGACTCGTGGGCCGGCGTCGACCCGCTCGCCGGGCTTCCGCCCGGGCTGCGCGCGCGCGTGCGCGATCTTCCGGGCGGGCCGGCGCGCACGATCGGCGTGGAGAGCGCCTATGCGTGGTGCGACGGCGACCCGGTGAACCGCCGCGACCCGTACGGCCACCACTGGGCGAATATCTTCTGGACGATCCCCTCGGCGCTCTTGTGGGGCGCGCAGCTCACCTCGTTGGCGCTGCAGATCTTCGCGGTGAACATCCTGTTCGCGGTGGGCTGGTTCTTGATAGGGGGCTTGGCGTGGGCGAAGGACAGCTACTGGGAGAAGTTTCCGTTCAACATCCCGGCACCGGTCTTCTCCTCGCAGTTCGGCTCGTTCGCGCTCGTCCTCAACGGCCTGCTCACGTACAACCACGGTCGGAACTTCACGCTCGGCAACGTCATATTCGGGAGCGGCACCGAATGGGCCGACGTCGAGGCGAAGGGGAAGCGCGATCTCGTCATCGCCGCCGGCGCCTCGGCGCAGATGACCTCCGCGACGAAAGAACGCTTCGTCGACCAGACGCGGCTCGAGAACGACAAGGCCGCGCTGACCGCGCACGTCGCCACGCTGAGCGGTGGCCGGCTAGGCGGCGGGACGCTCGACAACCTGGTCGTCACCGCGCCCGCAGCCCCCGCGGCCGGTCCCGCCGTCGCGGTCGGCGACGTGCTGACGCAGTCCGACTGGATCTCGATCGCACCTCCGGCCGGCACCGATGAGCGCCGCCGTATCGATCGGATCGCCGGCGCGACGATCGAGCTGGACGGCCCCGCGCTGCCGGCCGCGTTCAACGGCGTGAACGTCACGGTGAAGCGGCTCGATCTCGGGCTCATCAGCGTGAGCGGCACCGGAGTCGCCTCGGCCGCGCGAACGGTCCGGTTCGTGAGCGGGAACGCGGTCCATCTGTGGGCGCAGCTTCAGGAACGCTTCGCCGAGAAAGACGCCGTCCCGCTGAAGATCACCGAGTTCGTCCCCGACGGGCGGCGCGCGCCGGTCCGAGCGCCGACCGTCCCGGCCGAGTTCCCGGTGCTGCGCAAGCCGGACGACGACTGGACCGGCTTCGCGGTGAACGACGTCGTCAAGATCGACCACGGCAGCGACACGTTCGTCGCGACGGTCAGCGCGACGAACGGAAAGCACGAGCTCGTGATCGAGCCGCCGCTTCCGTCCGTCGCGCTTCCGCTGAAGTACGACGGGTGCAAAGTCCGGCTTTGCAAGGAGTTCAAGGTCCTGCCCGGGACGCAGTCGCTCGCCGGCGGGCCGACGATGCTCGCCGCCGGGAAGCTTCCGGACGGCGCGACGGAGCTCAAGCGCGGCGACGTGCTCGAAGCGAAGGTCGCGCCCGCACCGGCGCCGCCGGCTTCGGCGGTCCAGTTGCGCGTGGTCAAGGAGATCGCCGTCCTGCTCACGGTCGACGCGATCGGCGATGGGTCGCTGCAGAACCAGGATCTCAAGCTCGAGCGGCTGCAGGCCGGCCCCAAGAAGATCGTCGCGGCGATGAAAGGTGCCGACGCGAACACGTTCGTGACCAACGACGACGCGACCGACGCCTTCAAGGTCGGCAGGCCGGTGCGGATCACGAAGGGCGCCGACACCGGGTTCGGGATCGTGAAAACGATCGACAAACCCTCGAAAACCGTCACCATCGCCGACTCGATGGACAAGGCAAAGTTCCCGGACGCCGCGGCGGTGACCGTCGAGCCGATGAACGCCGGCAAGTCGTGGACGCCCGACCAGCTCACCGCGCCCGGTGCGACGCAGCTCGTCATCCAAGTCGGCACCTCCGAGACGCCGAACGGCGCGCCGCGCGCCGCCGACGCGCTGTGGCTGCATCTCGCGTCCGGTGACGGCGGGGTCGTGCGGACCCCGACCGGCGAAGCGACGATCCGCGCGACGCTCGACAGCGCGCTCCCCGCGACGCACGCCGCGAACATGACGGTGCGCCAACTGCGCCCGACCGACGACGGCCGCCGCAAGAACGTCTCGGCGCCGGCGATGTTCCGCCAAGTGACCGGACTCGCCGCCGCCGATTTCGGAAAGTTCGCCGTCAACGATTTCCTCTTGCTCGACGACGGCACGCGCTCGGGTGCGATCGTGAAGATCGCCTCGGCCGATCCGCCGCCGGCCGGGAACCTGCACTTCGACGCGATGGCCGAGGCGGCCGACTTCGGCGCCGCCGGCCCGGCCGGGATGATGCGCGTCGCCGCGAGCGGCGCGACCATCTCGCCGGTCACGCTCGACGAGGCGCGCGTTTTGGTCCCGGACGATCCGACGAAGCAGTTCCCGCGGCGCAAAGCCCTCCAGGAGCACGAGCTGCGGCACTCCTATCAAGGCGCGGTCTGGGGGCCGATGTTCATCTCGCTGCCGATCCCGTGGCTGATCCACCTCGGCGCCTCGCTCGCCAACCGCAACGCTGAGGGCTCGCAGTTCCTGAACTGGATCAAGCTCGGCGGGATCGACATGATCCTCTTCGAGCTGATCTTCCCGTTCGTCCGGCTGGGACAGAAAAAACAGGTCGGCGTCACGATCGCGAAGGGAACCGCGTCGAGCGACAAGACCTCGATCGTCCTCGACGCGGACACCTCAGCCGGCGATCTCGCGAACTTCTCGGCCGGGACGCGGATCTCGGTCAGCAAGACCGCGATCGAAGGCGTGAACCTGGTCGACAAACTCGACACGGCGACCCGAACGCTGACGCTGCACGGACCGCTCGAAGGACAGTTCAACGGCGGCGACGCCGTCGAGGTCGCGTACGACCCGATGGAAGAATGGCGCCGGAAGGTCACGCAGTACACGTCGCTCGACGCGCCGGAGATCTTGTTCAACTACTTCGAGGACAAGATCCCGGCGGGATGGTGGCAGCTTTTCACCGCGCCGCTCAAGCGCGACGCGTGGCTGCCGTTCCTCGGCTGGTACTTCATGGGGCTCTACCTCGCGCACGGCGACGAGTACCGCAACCCCGTCGAGCAGGACGCGGCGTTCCACTCGGGCGACCTGTACACGTCGATCGCGCGCTCCTCGCCGCGCGAGGTCCTCGCCGGCGAGTTCACCCGCGTCTTTCGGTTCTTCAACACCCGCGAGTACGGCGACAATGCACGGTTCAACGGCGGCCTCGCCGACGTCGCGGTCGAGCTTCCGGCCGCGATCAGCGCGGGAAAGGTGCGCGGCGCCGACCGGCTCGCCGTCGAGATCACCCAGGACACGGCCGTCTCGCCGATCGAGGTCGCGAAAGGCGACGGCGTCGCAAAGCGCTTCTTCGCCACGCAGCGCGTCCGCGTCGAGGGCTCCGGGAAGAAGACGCTCACCGTTCTCGAATCGGTCGACGGCAAGGCGAACAAACTCTTTCTCGTCGACCCGCTCGACCCGGCGATGGGCGACGGGAGCGACGTCACCGTCTCGCTGATCGCCGACGAGGCGGACGTCCCCGACGCCGTCGGCGATCTTCGGACCGTCTCGGGAACGATCGCCGGTGACACGTTCACCGTGAACGCCGGCGCCTCGATCGCCGACAAAGGCGCGTTCGTTCGTGTCCTCCCCGCCGCCGCGGCGAGCCGCGACGACGCGGTCCCCGTCGAGATCAAGGATCCGGCGGCGATCACGTTCACCAAGGCGCCGAACGTCGCTGCCGGCAACGCGACGCTGCTCGCCTCGCGCGTCGGCTTCCGGGAGAACCGCCGCATCAAGCTCGCGCCGCTCGTCGAGAACGCGGCCGCGTTCATCTTCCGCGCCACGCGCCCCGGGCTGTACACCATCAAAGTGCTCGGCGGTCCGACCCAAGACGTCGTGTGGCACCTCGGGTTCGGCACGAACCTGGTCGAGATCGCGCAGATCGTCGTCAGCCCGGTCGAGCTGCACGGCGATCACTCCGGTCCGTACTACGAGACCGAGCGCGTCGCGTTCACGGCGCCCGCCGGCTATCGGTTCGCGCTCGCGGCCGGAGACCGCGGCACGCTGGCCGCCGACTCGTACGTCGCGCCGAAGCTGAATCCCGGCGAGACGTCGTACGTCGCGAAGTTCGACCTTACGCGGCATTACGATCCAGGCGACGCGTTCTTCAAGAAGGCGAACCGCCCCGAGCAAGGCGAGGATCTCGTGCTCGAAGCGGGCGCCGCCGATCTCGTCTGCCAGCAGTCGGCGGTCCGTTTCCTCAAGCTGGACGGCGCCGTCAAGACGCCGCCCGCGGTGAAAGCCGGAGGCACGTCGGTGTTCACCTCGCCGCTGCGGCCGAGCGACTCCGAGGTCCGGCCGGTGCGGCCGCCGGGTGCCACGACCGACGGGTTCCTGACGTTCGACGCCGCGCGCCCGACGAACGTCACCTACCACGCGCCGGCGGGGACGACGCCGGCGGCCGACGTGGCGATCGATCTGTACTTCGGCGAAGGCGCGAACCGCGCGACGAAGCAGAAGGTGACCGTCACCGTCCATGTGACGCCGTGAGCGAACGCGGCGCGCCGCGCCGCGTTCGTCACGGCGTGTAGACGAGCTCGAGGCCCGAGAACGTCAGGTCGACGACGGCGTCCGAGGCGAGCTCGAGCGTCGTCGTCGCTTTTCCGGTGCCGCCGGCGTGCGCGAGCGCATCGAGGACCGCGGGCGGGAACGTGATCGCGCCCTGCGTGCCGATCTCGAGCTCGGCCGCGACCGGCGCGGCGCCGTTCGTCGCGCGCACTCGCACGCGCACCGGCGGGAGCGCTTCCGTGTCGGGGGCGCGCTGCACGAGCTGCGCGAACGGAACCGCCGCGTCGCTCGCCGGCCCGTCGCGGAGCGGCCGCCACGTCTTGCCGCCGTCGGCGCTGGCGCGCGCCGTGCCGTCGCCCGCCCGCGCGCCGCGCGCGGCGTGCCAGAACACCGAACCGGTCGTGCAGCGCACGACGACCCACAGCGGCGCGCCGCCGCTGATCACCGGGAGCGGCGGCTTCAGCGTGAACGCCGTCGTCGCGCGCGCGTTCGCCGGCAGTTGCACGACGACCGGCTTGCCGGCGAGCGTCCCGGGCAAGCCGGCCGCATCGGCGTGGATCTCGACGACGGCCTCGCTCGCCGCCGTGGTCTGCAGCGGCAGCCGCACTTCGGCGAGCGCGATCGTTCGCGACGCCAAGAGCGGCTCGATTCGGCTCGACACCGCGATCCGGAGGCTTGCGTCGACGACGACGCCCATGCCGGCGAAATCCGCGTCGGCGACCGGGGTCATCGCATTGACCTCGAGATGCTCGGCTTTGGTTTTGTCGGGATGAACGGCTTTGACTCGCGCGACGCCGCGCACCGTCGCATCGGGCCGGCGCGCCGGCGCGTTCACCTCGAGCGGAACCCATGAACCCTCGAGCCGCACGGTCAGCGGATCGCTCGCGAGCGGTTTCGCGGTGTACGACGCGTCGAGCGCCGAGTGCGCCCCGCCCTCGGCGGCGCCGGCCGGGATCAGCGTGAGTGCGCCGGCGGTCGTCGAGGTGAAGCTCAGCGTGAGCGGCAGCGTCGGTCCGGCGGCCGTCTTCAGCCGTTCTTTCAGCTCCTTGCGCGCAATCGGCGCGAAGCCGATCGACTGCACCCCGTTCTCCGGGAAGAGCGGGCCCGGATGGTTCCACACCTGGACCGCACCGCTCGAGGTCGTGAGCGTGACCGCGAGGTCGGTCGGCACCGCATCGATCGTGACCGCTTTGACGGAGGTGAGCGCAGGCGACGTCGACGACGGATCGGGCGCCGCCTTGGTGAGATCGACGCTCGACCGCAGGAGCGTGAACAGCCATCCGGTCCCGCTCGGCGGATCGTTGAACGTCACGTCGTAGCCGTCGGTGCGCACGGTCACCGAGATCGAGCGTGTCGAGGACGTGTACAGTCCGCCGCCGAGCGTGATCGGCGGCTGCGCGTACAGCGGCGGGGCCGGCGTCGCGCCGTCCATCGGCTGCACGATCAGCTGCGCACCGCCGCCGAGCGCGGGGACCGGGCTCGGACACGCCAGCGAGACGCTGCGCAATCGCGCCGGCTTCGTCAGCGTGAGCTTCACGCCGCCGCCGTACGGCGCGGAGCTGAAACCGTGGACCTGCGTCGGCAAGGTGCGCGCGCGAAAAGCGAGCGTCGCGTCGGTCACCTCGATGTCGTCCATCCCGCCGAGGTAGGTGACCGCGAACGCGTGCGAGGCCGTCCCGCCCGCCTCGTCGGCGAACGTGATCAACGCGTTCGGATCGTCCGCCTGCACTCCCTCGGCGCGCGCGACCAGCATTGCGAGCGCGTTCTGCGCCAACTCGATAGGATAGAAAAAGACGCTACGCATGCGGCGGGACCGAGAACGCCACGGGCGGCGGTCCTTTCCCGTCGTCGCGCTTCAGCTGCACGTCGACCTCGGTGATCGGCCCGCCGGCGAACGCGGTCCCGACCGGCCACAGCGTCGCGCGGCCGCGGTAGC
>DATHLN010000140.1:0-3855 GCA_035488115.1 Candidatus Limnocylindrales bacterium
CGTCACGCGGCCGTCGTCGGTCTCGACCGGGTTCAGACCGATCTCGATCGGGACCTCGGTTCCGTCCTTGCGCAAACCGTAGAGGTCGCGCCCCGCCCCCATCGGGCGCGACTCGGGCGATTCCGCATAACCGCCGCGCAAGATCGGATGCGCATCGCGAAAGCGTTCCGGGACCAGCATCTCGACCGGCCGGCCCAGCAGCTCGCCCGCATCGTACCCGAAGAGACGCTCACCCTGATCGTTGGCGAGGATGATCCGGCCGGCTCCGTCGGCGACCACGATCGCGATCGGCGCGGCGGCGACCACCTGGCGAAGGTCTCTCATGGACACCTCCTCCCGGGTGTGAACGCGGACTTCACGAGATGTTCTCTTGCGCCCGCGACGATGCATCCCATGACCCGCGTCGTCGTCGAGGAGCTGCTGCCGGGCACCGCCGTGGCCGAGCCGGGTGCGCTCGAGCGAGCGATTCGCGACGTGTGCCGAGGGACCATGCTGCAAGTTCGGGTCCCGCTGCGCCTCGGGGCGAGCGCGGCGTTGGAGGCGCAGTACGACGTCCGCTGCGGCATCGCTCGCGGCTTCGACGAGTCCCGCTTGAACGACGTCGTGATCGTCTCGTGGGAGCCGGCGGCCCGCTCCGCGCTCCCCGCGCTGCACGCCGTCGTGTCCTCCGATCTGAGCGAGGACGGGCGCACCGTCCTCGTCCGCCTCGACGGCACCTACGACCCGCCCGGACGCCGCGTCGGCGCCGTGTTCGACGCCGCGGTCGGCAAGCGGATCGCCGAGGCGTCCGCGCGCGATTTCCTGCGCCGCGTCGTCGCCGAGCTGACGCACTCGAAGACCGCGACGAACGGCGTCTCGTGAACGCGGCGGCCGAACGGCTCGGCCGAACGGCGGATACCGTTCGAAGCCGCCGAGGACTAGGCTAGAGCCGATGCTGTGGCTTCTCGAGCTCGGACTGCTGGTGCTGACCGCGCTCTCGTTTTGGCTCCTCGACCGCTACGTGATCGGGTGCGAGAAGATATGACGCTGGATCTGCTGGTCGGGCTCGTGCTCGCCGTCGCCGCGCTCGCGTACCTGACGTACGCGATGCTGCGCCCGGAGCGCTTCTGATGGTGGTGAGGTCATGACGTTCGTCGGATGGCTGCAAGCGGCCCTCATCTTCGCCATCGTCTGCGCGCTGGTACGCCCGGCCGGCGCGTACATGGCGCGCGTCTTCGAGGGCGAGCGCGTGTGGCTCACGCCCGCGCTCGCCCCCGTCGAGCGCGCGATCTACCGCGTCAGCCGCGTCGACCCCTCACGCGAGATGGGCTGGAAATCGTACGCCTTCTCGGTGATCGCGTTCTCGCTCGTGAGCTTCGTCTATCTCTACGCGCTGCTGCGGCTGCAGGCGTTTCTCCCGCTCAACCCGCAAGGCTTCGGGAACCTCGCTCCCGACCTCGCCTGGAACACCGCCGTCTCGTTCATGACGAACACGAACTGGCAGTTCTACAGCGGCGAGTCGACGATGAGCTACCTCTCGCAGATGGCCGGGCTGGCGTGGCACAACTTCGTCTCGGCCGCGACGGGGATCGCGATCTGCATCGCGCTGATCCGCGCGCTCGCGCGCAAGCAGCTCGCCACGCTCGGGAACTTCTGGGTCGACCTGACGCGCGCGACGCTCTACGTGCTGCTCCCGATCAGCGTGCTCGGCGCGCTGCTGCTGCTGTGGCAAGGCGTCCCGCAGAACTTCGACGCGTACCCGACCGCCACGACGATCGAGGGCGCCAAGCAGTCGATCCCGCAGGGCCCGATGGCCTCGCAGGAGATCATCAAGGAGCTCGGCACGAACGGCGGCGGCTTCGTCAACGCGAACTCGGCGGCGCCGTGGGAGAACCCGACGGGACTCACCAACCTGATCGAGCTCGTCACGATCTTCCTGATCGGCGCCGCGCTCACGTACACGTTCGGGCGCTACGTGAAGGACCAGCGCCAAGGCTGGGCGCTGTTCGCCGCGATGACGGTGCTGTTCGCCGGCGGCTTCGTCGTCGCGTACTCCGCCGAGGCGGCCGGGAACCCGGCCGTGCACGCGCTCGGCGTCGCCGGCGGCAACATGGAGGGCAAGGAGACGCGCTTCGGGATCGCGGCCTCCGCGCTCTTCGCCACGATGACGACCGACACGTCGTGCGGTGCCGTCAACGCGATGCACGACTCGTTCACCGCGCTGGGCGGACTGGTCCCGATGTTCAACATGCAGCTCGGCGAGGTCGTGTTCGGCGGTGTCGGCTCCGGGTTCTACGGCATCATCTACTATGCGATCCTCACGGTGTTCATCGCGGGGTTGATGGTCGGCCGCACCCCGGAGTATCTCGGAAAGAAGATCGAGCGGCGCGAGGTGCAGCTCGCGATCCTCGCCGCGCTGGTCGTGCCGGTGTTCGCGCTGGTCCCCGCGGGGATCGCTTCGGTGCTGCCGGCGGGGCTCGCGACGCTGAACAACGCGGGGCCGCACGGATTCAGCGAGATCCTCTACGCCTACTCGTCGACCGTGAACAACAACGGCTCCGCGTTCGCCGGACTCTCGCCCAACACGTTCTGGAACATCTCGACCGGGATCGTGATGCTGTTCGGCCGGATCGCGATCATGATCCCGGTCCTCGCGCTCGCGGGATCGCTGGTGGGCAAGCAGGCCGTCGCGACGACCGCCGGGACGTTCCGCACCACCTCCTCGACGTTCGTCGTCCTGCTGATCGGCGTCATCGTGATCGTCGGCGCGCTCACGTTCTTCCCGGCCGACGCGCTGGGACCGATCGTCGAGCACCTGCTCAACGCTCAAGGGAAACTGTTCTAGTGGCTGCACGCACTCGTTCACTGGTCGATCCGGAGATCGTTTGGCCGGCGATCCGCGCGTCGTTCGTCAAGCTCGACCCGCGGGTCCAGCTGCGCAACCCGGTGATGTTCGTCGTCGAGGTCGGCGCGCTGGCCTCGCTGCTCTACGCGTTCCGCGACGCGCGGATCGGTCAGGCCGGTTTCGACCTCGCGATCTCCGCCTGGCTGTGGTTCACCGTACTCTTCGCGAACTTCGCGGAAGCGATGGCGGAGGGCCGCGGCAAGGCGCAAGCCGAGCACTTGCGGCGCACGAAGACCGAGACGACGGCCCGGCGTCTCGTCTCGTCGCCGAACGCGAAATCGTGGCTCGAGGAACGCGTCGCGGCGACGCAGTTGTCCAAGGGCGACCGTGTCGTGGCGGAGGCCGGCGAGCTGATCGCGACCGACGGCGAGATCGTCGAAGGCGCGGCGACCGTCGACGAGTCGGCGATCACCGGCGAGTCCGCGCCGGTGATCCGCGAGGCCGGCGGTGACCGCTCCTCGGTGACCGGCGGGACCCGCGTGCTCTCCGACCGGATCGTCTACGTCGTGAGCGCGAATCCCGGCGAGACGTTCCTCGACCGCATGATCCGGCTCGTCGAAGGCGCGCAGCGGCAGAAGACGCCGAACGAGATCGCGCTCGCGATCCTGCTGGCGGGGCTCACGATCATCTTCGTGATCGCGGTCGCGACGCTGGCGCCGTTCTCGATCTACGCCGGCGCGACGCCGAGCGTGGTTGTGCTGATCGCGCTGCTCGTGTGCCTGATCCCGACGACGATCGGCGGACTGCTCAGCGCGATCGGGATCGCGGGGATGGACCGCGTGCTGCAGCGCAACGTGCTCGCGATGTCGGGCCGCGCCGTCGAGGCGGCCGGGGACGTCGACACGCTGCTCCTCGACAAGACCGGGACGATCACGCTCGGGAACCGGCAGGCGGCGGAGTTCATCCCCGCGCCCGGCGTCGACGAGCGCGAGCTCGCCGAGGTCGCGCAGCTCGCCTCCCTCGCCGACGAG
>DATHLN010000141.1:0-2763 GCA_035488115.1 Candidatus Limnocylindrales bacterium
CGTTCACGCGCAGCCCGGGGAAGAGCGCCTCCAGGTTGTGCGCGATGACGTCCTCGAGCATCACGTACCAGCGCTGGCCCTTCGGCGCGCCTTCGACCGGCACGAACCGCGGGAGCGACGGCGGGACCTTGACGCGCGCGACGTACTGGATCGGACCGTCCGGCGTCGTTTCCTCGAGCTCGACCGCGAGCGAGATCGAGAGGTTCGAGATGTACGGGAACGGGTGGCCCTTGTCGATTGCGAGCGGCGTGAGCACCGGGAAGACCCGCTCCTCGAAGTAGCGGCGCAGCGCGCGCGTCGTGTCGACGTCGAGCCCGTCGTACGGCAGGATCCGGATCCCGTGCCGCTCCAGCGCCGGAAAGAGCTCGTGCAGGCAGTCCGTCATCCGCGCGAGCGAGCGGCGCAGCCGCTGGCTGACGAGGTCGAGCTGCTCTTCCGGCGTGCGCCCGTCGTCGGAGCGCTTGTGGACCTCGGCCGCCAGCTGCTGCATCAGCCCGGCGATGCGGATCATGAAGAACTCGTCGAGGTTCGTCCCGTAGATCGCGATGAACTTGAGCCGCTCCAGCAGCGGGTTGCGCTCGTCGAGCGCCTCCTCCAGCACGCGGTCGTTGAACTCGAGCCAGGAAGTCTCGCGGTTGATGTAGAGCGAGGGATCGTCGAGCGGGATCGGGGTGGGCGCCAGGGCGGTCGGGCGGAGCTCGGAGCCGACCTGCGAACCGGAGAGCATGATCCCCGAGCGGTTCGGCGCGTGAGCACGGACTTCATCGCCCACCTCGGCACCCACGTCGCGCTCGCGGGCTCGGCGCTGCTCGTCGCGGTCGCGATCGGGATCCCGCTGGCGGGGATGACCGCCGACCGGCCGCTCCCGCGCGGCGTCTTGCTCGCGCTGGCCGGCGGATTCCGCGTCGTCCCCTCGCTCGCGATCCTCACCCTCGCGCTCCCGCTGCTCGGCATCGGTTTCAAGCCGGCGCTGCTCGCGCTCGTCGTCCTCGCGCTCCCGCCGATCCTGGTGAACACCGACGTCGGACTGCGCTCCGTTCCCGGCGCGACGCTCGATGCGGCACGCGGCGTCGGCATGACTCCGCGGCAGGTCGGCCGGCGCGTGCGCTGGCCGCTCGCGCTCCCGGTCGTCGCGGTCGGCGTACGCACCGCGGCGGTCGAGGTGATCGCCTCGGCGACGCTCGCCGCGTTCATCGGCGCCGGCGGGCTCGGCGACTACATCGTCGGGGGGCTCGAGACCAGCAACCCGCCCGAGCTGCTGCTCGGCGCGGTCTCCGTCGCCGCGCTCGCGGTGCTCGCCGACGCCGCGCTCGGATACGCGCAACGAAAACTCGCCGTCTGAGGAAGTGGTGATGAACCGAGCGCAGCAGCATCGTGCAAACATCGATATGTCGTTGCGAGGTTGGACCGGGGGCCCCGCGCGGAGCGTGGGGGGCGCGCAGCCTGGGGCGGAGCGCCGTTGAACATGGAACTTTCACGCGCTCGTGCGCTCGCGCTCCTCGCCTCCGCGCCGCTCGCCGTCTCGTGCGGAGGCGGCGGCGACTCGCTCAAGGTCGGCTCGAAGAACTTCACCGAGGAGCTCATCCTCGGCGAGCTCTATGCGCAAGCGCTCGAGCACGCGGGGACCGGCGTGACGCGCAAGCTGAACCTCGGCACGACCGACATCGCGATGGCGGCGCTGAAACGCGCCGAGATCGATCTCTATCCCGAGTACACCGGGACCGCGCTGCTCAACGTGCTCCATCTCCCGCCGGACAGCGACGCGAAGCACGCGTACGAGACGGTGAAGAACGCGTACGCGAAGCAGTTCGGTTTGGTGTGGCTGGCCCCGGCGCCGTTCAACGACACGCAGGCGATGGCGACCACGCAGGCGGTCGCCGGGCGCGTGGGGCTCGGCAAGCTCAGCGATCTCGCGCTGCACGCGAACGAGCTGAGGCTCGGCGCCGTGCCGGAGTTCCTCACCCGCGCCGACGGTCTGCCGGGGCTGCGGAAGCGCTACGGCGGCTTCACGTTCAAGCAGACGAAAGTGATCGACAACGGGCTCAAGTACCAGGCGCTGGAGCGCGGCGACGTCGACGTCGTCATCGCGTTCTCGACCGAGGGACAGCTCAAGGCCGACAGCCTCGTCGTCCTCGAGGACGACAAGCGGTTCTTCCCGGCGTACAACGTCGCGCCGGTGGTGCGCAAAGCGGCGCTCGACGCGAAGCCCGCGCTCGCCGAGCCGCTGAACAAGCTCGCGGCGCTGCTGACCGACGACGTGATGCAGAACATGAACCTGCAGGTCGACGGGCCGCAGAAGCGCGAGCCGGCCGACGTGGCGCGTGACTTCCTCAAGCAAAACGGCCTCGGCTGACGGCGGCGCGCGCGTCGAGCTGCGCGCGCTCTCGGTCACGTATCCCGGCGGAACCGTCGCGGCGGTGCACGACGTCGACCTCGTCGTCGAGGCCGGCGAGTTCGCGGTCTTGCTCGGGCCGTCGGGGTGCGGGAAGAGCACGCTGCTGCGGACGATCAACCGGCTCGTCGAGCCGACGTCGGGGACGGTGCTGATCGACGGCATCGACGTGCGCGCGCGCGACGCGGTCGAGCTGCGGCGCGGGATCGGTTACGTCATCCAAGCCGTCGGCCTGTTTCCGCATTACACCGTCGCGGAGAACGTCGCCGCGGTCCCGGGGCTGCTCGGCTGGGACCGCGCGCGCATCGACGCGCGCGTCGACGAGCTCCTCACGCTGATCCGGCTGGACCCCGCGCGCTATCGCGCGCGGC
>DATHLN010000142.1:0-6076 GCA_035488115.1 Candidatus Limnocylindrales bacterium
GTTCGGGAACTGCGAGGTATAGGTGATGCTGCCGAAGGCCGGGCGCGTACCGCGCTTGACGACCGAGTTGATGATCCCCGCCGCCGCGTTGCCGTACTGCGCGTTGTAGCCGCCGGTATAGACCTCGAGGTTTTGCGTGCCGGCGATCGAGAGGTTCGTGGTGAACAGCCCGGTCAGACGGTCGTTGATCGGGATGCCGTCGAACTCCCACGCGACGTCGCCGACGTCGCTGCCGCGGATGCGCGGGCGCCCGGCGACGCCCGTCGACGTCACGCCGGCCGTGGTCTGGATGACGTCGTACAGCGTCCGGTGACCGCCGGCGCCGGCCGCCGCGCTGAGCTGCTGGTTGGAGACGTTGTAGACGTCCGCGGTCTGCGTCGGCTGCACGAGATTGCTCGCGTTGCGCGCCGAGACGCGGCCGATCGTCTTCAGCGATTTCGACAGCGTCTGGTTGATCTGGACGGTCTGGTCCTGCACGACGGTGACGCCCTGCACGACGACGTCGTCGTAGCCCTTCGCGGTGATCGACACGGTGTACGTGTCGGGCGCGAGGTTGTACATGTTGTAGAAGCCGTTGGCGTCGGTCGTCGACGACGCCCGGCCGCTGGGGGCCGCCGCGGTCACCGTCGCGCCCGCCAGCGGCTTCTTGGTCGCGGCGTCGACGACCGTTCCGGAGATGGTCCCGGTCGTCGCGGCCGAGACCGGCCCGATCAGCGAGAGGACGACGAAGAGCGCGGCGAGCGCCGCACCGAGATAACGGGTCACCCGAGTCCCCACGTTGTGCTGCATGGTTCCTCCCGTCGCCGTGCCGCCTGCTCCGAAGCACCGCCGGCCGTGCGACGAACAAAAGAAAAGCGAAGGCGTCATCGGACGCTCCGCCGTTCTAACCTTATCCCAAGAGAGCGGCGAACCTGCCGCTAGCCGACCCATTTCGAGAGACCGCGCGGCGAGTCGGACTCGACGTAGCTCGCACGGCCGATCGAGAGCGCCAGATACTGGCCCGCGACCAGCCAGGCCAGCGTGTTGAACGCCTCGCCGGTCGCGGGGCCCAGCAGCGGGATGTCGCCGCTGCGCGCCCCGATCACGTAGCGCAGCGCCTCGGCCTCCGCCGCTTCGGCGAGGGGCCGGTGTACGACGTCCCGCGAGGCCTCGTCGACGATCCCGACGATCGCGCTCGACGCGTCGAGCATCGCCGAGCTGCCGTGCCGGAACTCGCCGGCCGCGAAGCCCTCGGCGTGGACGTAGCTCGCCTCCTTGATCTTGAGCGCGATCTCGAAGGCGACCGGGACGCCGTAGCCGGCGGCGACGAGCGCGACGCTGCGCCGGCGCGCGATCCGCCGCGCGGCCGCGACGACGT
Source organism: Candidatus Limnocylindrales bacterium (assembly GCA_035488115.1). Classification (GTDB taxonomy): domain Bacteria; phylum Vulcanimicrobiota; class Vulcanimicrobiia; order Vulcanimicrobiales; family Vulcanimicrobiaceae; genus Vulcanimicrobium. Next base: position 1,358 of record DATHLN010000142.1, read on the forward strand.
CCTCGACGCCGTCGCCGCCGAGCCAGTCGCTCACGTCGCCCGCGGTCTGCTCGAGCGTCGCGGCGGTGCGGTTCTTCTTCCCGCCGGTCAGCGCCGCGGCCCAGAGCAGGATCGCCGCGCTCGAGGTCACGCTCTTGCTCGCCGGAACCGCGATCTCGGGGCCGGCGAGCGCGTCGATCGTCTCGTCGGCGCGCTCCGCTAGGGGTGAGCGCACGTCGTTCGTCAGCGCGATCAGGCGCGACGGGCGCAGCAGCTCGATCGCGTCGAGCAGGTCGGTGGAACGGCCGCTCTGGGAGAGCGCGACGACGCACGCGTCGCGGTACGCGGCGTTGTCGAAGCGCGCCTCGGTCGCCGCGAGCGCAGCGGCACGGATCGCGCGGCGGCGAAACGCGAGCGCGCCGAGCATTCCGACGAACAGCGAGCTGCCGCTGCCGAGGAACAGCACGTCGCGGCCCGCGACCGCGGCCGCGAACCGGCGCGCGCCGTCGGACGCGGCGATGCGGCGCCAAACCTCGGGCTGCTCGCGGATCTCCGCCTCGAAATGCGCGCCGAGCATCGCGGCCGCTAGCGCTCGGCGAGCTCGGAGAGGACGCGCGCGCGCAGCGCGCGCAGCGAGGCCGCGTCGCCGACCCAGTCGTCGACCGGGAACGCGAAGATCACCGCGCCGTGCTTCGCGTTCGCGACGTATCCGGCCAGCGAGCTCACGTGCGAGAGCGAGCCGGTCTTCGCGAAGACGCGCTGCTCCGCCGCGGTTCCGGTGAACGAGGACTTCAGCGTCCCGCGCACGCCGGCGATCGGCAGATCGTCGAGCACCACATCGCGGTACGGCCCGTCCCAGTCGTGCTTCAAGATCGTCACCAGCGCGCGCGGCGTGATGCGGTCGTAGGCCGAGAGCCCGCTGCCGTCCTCGAGCGCGAGCGGCTCGGTGTCGATCCCGAGTCCCCGCAGCCACGTCTTCTCGTACGCGATCCCCTGCGCGCTCGTCCCTTGCAGCTCGGGCGCGCTCGCGCCGAGCGCGCGCAGCAGCTCTTCGGCGAGCACGTTGTCGCTCGGCAGCCACAGGTCCGCCAGCATGTCGCGCAGCGGCTCGGAGTCGTGCGACCACAGCGGGAACGGCGGTGCCGGCGCGGGCGCCGGCGCCGGGCTCGCGGCCGGGCTCGCGCTCCTCACCGAAAATTCGGTGATCGTGTCGGGAAGCACCGAGATGCCGCCCGCGGCCAGCGCGCGCCGCGCCCCGAACGCCGCGTAGCGCGGAGGATACGGCACGGCGATCGAGAGGTTCTCGGGCTTCGCGTCCGCGGCGAGCGATCCGACCAGCCGAACTTCGTCCGGATAGCCTGCGTCGATTCGGCGCGTGACATCGAGCGTGTTCTCGCTCCCCGCCGAACCGGTCGTCGCCGCGGCGACGATGACGAATCCCAGCTGGTTCTCGCACGCGGCGTATCCCGGCGGGCAGACGTTGCCCCACGGCGTCACGGTCACGGCGAGCGGCGCGCCGGGTGCGGCGCCCGGCGCCACGTGCAGGGTGACTTGGTTGTCGTTCAGGCCGAGGCGGCTGATCGGCGCAGCGTAGTACCACGGCAGATCGTCCCACGACCAGCCGGGGAGATAGCGCGGCAGACCGTACGGCTCGTCGAAGCTCACGCCGTGCACCGCGGTGATCCCCGCGCGCTTCAGCGCCGCGGGAAGCTCCGCGAGCGCCGCGTCGTCGAGCAGCACGTCGCCGCTGCCGCGCAGCATCAGGTAGCCGTTCACGACCCCGCCGACCACCGGGCCGCCGGTGAACGCGATCGTGCGGAAGCGAAACTCCGGTCCAAGCTTGTCGAGCGCCGCGCTGCCGACGACGAGCTTGAGCGTCGAGGCGGGCTGGAACGCGTCGTCGGGATTGCGCTGGTAGAGGACGCGCCCGTCGCGCGCGTCGATCGCGTAGAGCCCGGCGTGCGCGCCGCGCAGCGCGCTCGCGCCTGCGAGCGCGAGCTCGAGGTTCGCGTCCAGCGCGGTGATCTCGGCGTCCGTCCACGGCGTCCCCGTGATGACGGGCTTTGGGACGTCCGCGCCGAGACTTCGGTCGACGGCGCGTGCCGGCGCGCCGAACGCAGCGAGAGCCGTTAGCCCGACCCCCAGGCCGAACGAGGCCAAGCGCAACGAGCAGTTCATCAGCAGGTGCCGTTTGTCGAACGCCCTGGCGGCGCCTGGTGTCTGGTGTATCGTTCCGTTCCGCGAGGTGCTTCTCGCGCGTGCAAGAACGTAGCGCGAGCTTGAACGCGACCGCTCTGCAGACCACCCAGGCCGCTTACGAGGAGCAGCTCGAACTTCTCGAATCGGACTGCGTGACTCGTTGCCCGAACCGGGCCGAGCTTCGTCAGCAGACCGCCCAGCTGCTCGAATCTTCATTCGTCGAGCTCGCGGCAAACCTTCGACCGGAGATTTCCGTAGAGATTGGAGCGCATGAGGCGAGCTTCTCGGAGCGATTGAAGACGCGGGTCCCGAGCGTTCGCGCGCTGGCATTCGAGGCCAACCCGTACGTCTATGCGCATTTCGCGGCGCGACTCCATGAGTGCGCGATCGATTACCGGCACGCTGCGATCTGCGATCGGGACGGGGTCGCCCGGTTCAGTATACCGACGTTGCTCCCGACCGGCGCCGAGTGCCCGCGGCTCAACCCGATTTCTAGCCTACGGCATTGGGTCAACATCAGGGAGTACGAGGAGACGATCGTTCCGGCATCGCGGATCGACACCGTGCTACCCGGGCCACCGGACCGATTGGTCGCATGGATCGACGCGGAAGGAGCGCAGGGCGAGATCCTCACGGGCGGCACGATGTTTTTCTCGCACCTCGCCGCCCTGTACATCGAGGTCGAATATGTCACCCGCTGGCACGGCCAGCTGTCGTACGAATCGCTCGTCGAACAGCTGCGCCAACACTCGCTCGTCCCGGTGATGCGCGATAACATCGCTCGAGGCCAGCGCAACGAGGTGTACATACGACCGGATGACGATACCATGCGCATCGTTATGCCGACGGTCAACGCGTACGTCTCGGCCGTACGCGAGCTCGTCACCTCGACCGGCTAAGTGTGCGGCTACGCGCTCGCGCGCTCGGCGGCGCGGCGGGCGATGAACGTCGCGACCTCGCTCGGCAGCGTGCCGCGCCCGAAGCCCGCGTCGTAGCCGAGCTCGGCGGCGAGCAGGTTCGTCACCCGCGGGCCGCCGGCGATCAGCACGACGCCCTCGCGCGCGTTCTCGGCTTCGAGCAGCTCGGCGAGCGCGGTGAAGTTCGCGACGTCGCTGCCCTTCTGCGTGACGACCTGCGAGGCCAGGATCGCGTCGGCGCGCCGCTCGCGCGCGAAGCGGACGAGGTCCTCGACCGCGATCTGGCTGCCGAGGTTGAACACCTCGAAGCCGCGGTAGCGCTCGAGCCCGTAGTCGCCCTTGTAACCTTTCATGTTGAGGATCGCGTCGATCCCGACCGTGTGCGCGTCGGTCCCGATGCAGGCGCCGACGACCTTGAGCTTGCGGCCGACGCGCTTCGCGATCAGCTCGTCGACCTGTTCAAGCGACAATGCGTCGGACGTCGCGGAGGGCGCGTGGACCGCGGAGACGTCGATCGCGGCCGGCGTGCGCGCGTAGATCACGAAGAACGAGAACCCGCTCGCGATCGCGCGCCCTTCGGCGACCGCGACGCCGGTGAACCCCATCTTGACGGCGAGCTGCCGCGCCGCCTCGTCGGCCGCCTCGCTCCACGGAATCGGGAGCGTGAACGAGAGCTGCACCGCGCCGTCGTCCAGCGTGTCGCCGTACGGCCGCACCTGCGTCACGCGCCGACCGGCTCCCGGGCGTGCGCGCCGGCGAACGGGTTCCAGTACGCCGGGTCCTTCGCGAAGACGCCGTCGTAGCCGCGGCCGCCTTCGCGCGGCCGGCGCACGTCGGCGAAGGTGCCGTTCTCGATCGCCGCCATCAGGCCGCGCTCGGCGACGCGCTCGAGGATCCGCACCGCGCCGTGCAGGACGTCGTGCGCGCGCCGCTCGATCTTCCCGCCCGGCTTGATCTCGATCTCGTCGCCGAAATGCCGCGCGGTACTCATCACGTAGCGCGCGTTCTCGAGCGCGAGCGCGCGGTCGGCGAGGAACGGCGTGTGGATCGCCTCGGTCAGCATCCCGCACAGGTGGATCGTCTGGTGCGTCATCACCGAGGTCAGGTTGAACATCGCGTCGATCAGGTGGCCCTTGAAGATGTCGCCGGTCATGTGCTTCGTCGGCGGCATGTACTTGAGCGGCGCGTCGGGGAAGATCTGGCGCGCGAGCTGCGCCTGCGCGACCTGGAACAGGAAGCCGTCCTCGAGATCGGGATCGATCTCGTACGCATCGCCCAAGCCCATCTGCGCGGGCGGCAAGCCGGCGCGCAGCGCGAACGCCTCGTTGACGAGCTGGGAGGCGAGCACCGCGGGCGCCTGCTCGACGGCGTCGGCGGTGGTGAGGTAGTTGTCCTCGCCGGTGTTGATGATGATCCCGCTGCGCGCGTTGAGCTGGCGCGAGAAGTGCTGGTCGACGAAGGTGCGCTGCATGTTGATGTCGCGGAACAGGATGCCGTACATCGAGTCGTTGAGCAGCATGTCGAGCCGCTCGATCGCGGCGTTCGCGGCGATCTCCGGCATGCACAGCCCGTTCGCGTAGTTGGTGAGCATCACGTTTCGCCCCAGCCGCTCGGACGCTTCGTC
>DATHLN010000143.1:0-5521 GCA_035488115.1 Candidatus Limnocylindrales bacterium
CGAAGTGCTCGGGCGAGTAGGTCTGAACGATCGCATCGCCGGCGCGCGCGCGGCCGCTGCGCCCGCAGACTTGCGTGAGCAGCGCCAAGGTGCGTTCCGAGGCGCGGTAGTCCGCGACGTGCAGGTCGAGGTCGGCGGCCACCGCGCCGGCGAGCGTGACGGTCGGGAAGTCGAGCCCTTTGGCGACCATCTGCGTTCCGACCAGCACGTCGCCTTCATCGCCGAAGCGCTCCAGCAGCCGCGCGTGATCGCCGATGCGCGTCGTCGTGTCGGAGTCCATGCGGATGACGGCCGCGTCCGGGAAGAGCCGCTGCACCTCCTCGGCGACGCGCTGCGTCCCCGCGCCGAACTCGCGCACGGGCCCCGCGCCGCACGCGAAGCAGAGCTCGCTCTGCGGGGTCTGGAAGTCGCACCAGTGGCAGCGCAGCAGCGACTCGCTGCGGTGCACGGTGAGCGAGACCGAGCAGCGCGGGCATTCCGGGACGTGGCCGCACGCGCGGCACAGCACGAAGCGTCCGCTGCCGCGGCGGTTGATGAGCAGCACGGACTTCTCGCCGCGTTCGATACGGTCGGCGAGCGCTTCGGCGAGCGCCGAGGAGAACACGCGGCGGTTCCCCGCGGCGAACTCGGCGCCCATGTCGACGATGCGCACCGACGGGAGCGGCTGCGCGGTCGCGCGGCGCATCAGCCGCAGCAGCGGGAAACGGCCGGCCTTCGCGCGCGCGAAGTCCTCGAGCGCGGGCGTCGCGCTGCCGAGGACGACGACGCCGTTCGCGCGCCGCATCCGCTCGCGCGCGACGGCGACCGCGTCGTAGCGCGGGACGCTGTCCTGTTTGTACGAGCTCTCGTGCGCCTCGTCGACGACGACCAGCCGCACGTTCCGAAGCGGCGCGAAGACCGCGCTGCGCGCGCCGACGACGACGTCGATCTCGCCGCGCGCCGCGGCCTGCCACGCGTCGAAGCGCTCGCGCTCGGAGAGCGCCGAGTGCAGCACGGCAACGCGGTCGCCGAACGCCGCCTCGAAGCGCGCCGCGGTCTGCGGCGTGAGCGAGATCTCCGGCACGAGGACGATCGCGCGCTCGCCGTGCTCCAGCACGCGCGCGATCGCGTGCAGGTAGACCAGCGTCTTGCCGCTGCCGGTGATCCCGTGCAGCAGCAGCTGTCCGAACGCGCGCGCGTCGACGAGCTCTCCGATGCGCGCGATCGCCGTGCGCTGCTCGCCGGTCGGCTCGAACGGCGGCAGGTCGACGCGCGCCGTGCGCTCGCGCCGGATCTCGTGCGTCTCCTCGACCAGCGCGCCGGTCTGCACCGCGCGGCGGATCACCGCGTCGGAGAATCCCGCGAGCACCGCGTCCGGACGCCGCATCTCGCCGAGCGCGGCGACGTGCTCGACGAGCGCCTGCGCCTTCTTCCCCTTGATCGCGCTCGCGCCGGGGCGCAGCACGCGGATCGTCGCTGCGCCGACCGAGGGCCTTGCCATGACGCGGCGGCGTTCGACCGCACCGGCGCGAGTCAGCGCGCCGAGCGCGCGCAGCAGCGTCTTGCGATCGCCGGCGCGGCGCGCTTCCGGGTGGCGCAGGAGGGCGTCAGCGGCGACACCGTCGCGGAAGTCGTTCCAGAGCAGGCGGACGAGGCGTTCGGGGACGACCTTGAAGCGCGCCGCATCGGGCGCGTCGCCGACCGGGACGAACCGTTCGACGGCGCGCGGGATCGCGGCCGCGAGGACGACCGCGCCGAGCGCCTCGCGCAACGAGCAGATGTACTGATCGGCGATCCAGCGCGCGAGCTCGAGCCCGGTCTCGTCGAATGCGCGCGGCCCGTCGACGCGCGCGACGACGTCGCGCAGGCGCGCATCGTCCTCGCCGCGGTACGGTTCGCCGAGGACGTAGGCGAACACGTCGCGCGTCCCGAGCGGGACGCGCACGACGTCGCCGACCGCGAGAGCGACGCCGTCCGGCACGCGGTACGAGAGCGGGCGGTCGAACCGCGCGGTCTTGAGGTGCGGGAGGACGTCGACGCGTAGCACGCTCATCGCGGCGAAGCGCCTGACGTCATCATCGCGAGCGCTTTCGCGAGGCGTTCCGCACGGCCCCGTCGCTCGAGGCGCGCCGGGTCGCGGGGAGCCCCACCGGACGTGACGAAGCCGCGGACGCCCGATGTACCTCCAAGTGGCGCCGTCCAAGAAGCACAAGCCGCCGAAGAAACGGCAGAAGCTCGAACCGCCCGAGGTCACGACCACGCTCTCGACGGTGTCGCCGAAGCCGGAAGCCGAGGCACCGCAAGTCCTTGCGCTCGGAAAGACGCGCCCGCAGACGCGTTCTCAAACGGCGCAGCTGAAGACGAAGACGCTCTCGAAGCCGGTCGAGAAAGCGAGCTCGCCGTCGTCGCACGAGCTCAGCGACTACGAAGAGTCCGACTACGAAAACTCGGACGACGAGTTCGAGAAATTCAACTCGAAATCTGCGCCGGTCAGGGAGGCGTACCGCAAGCGCGCGAAGGGCAAGGGCTTCAAGATCAACACGAGCGAGGGGCTCAAAGCGCTCGTCGAAGCGGCTGAAACCGGGCACCCGGCGGCGAACACCCACCTCCTCTATCGCACGCCCACGACTCGGTATTCCGCGTTGCAGCTGAACTCCGCCTACGGGACGCGGGTCGCACTCGGCCGGTACAGGCTCAAGGGTGACAAAGGCGGTCCTCGGATCGACGTGAGCGGGCAGTCCGTGCGGCTTCAGCAGACGACGTACAAGAACGTTCACGGCGAGATGCAGCTTCTCTTCAACCTGACGGGCGGCGTCGCGTCGAAGATCCCGAACGTGCTGAACGGGTACACCGTCGTCGTCGACAAGCCGACCTGCGCGGACTGCATCGGCTTCGTGCGGCAAGCAGCTCCGGCCGAGCTGCGTGACAGCACGACGAGCATCGACTCGAACGTTGGGCGTGAGACGTACGACAACTGGACGAACCCGTTCGACGGCGAGAAGCGCAACGTATCGCTGAAGCGCAAGCGCTAGTGAGATTTACGCGAGGCGCGTGAATCCTTGCGCTCCGATTCGGTAGGAGACGCCATCGCGACCCGTCGCCTTCGTGTGATACATCGCGGCGTCGGCACACTCGAGGAGATCCGCCGCGTTGACCGCGTCGGCCGGGAAGGCGGCCACCCCGATCGAGGCAGTAATTCGCACGACGGGGCTCGGCGGACGGCCCGGCGCTCGCCTGGGCTCGATTGAAAGCGCCGCGATGCTGTGGCGTAGCTCCTCGGCTCGCCCCACGGCATCGGATTTTTCGGTCTCGCGGAAGAGCACGCAGAACTCATCGCCGCCGTTGCGCGCAACGAGATCGCGTTCGGGCGCCACTGCGCGGCGCAGCAGCGTAGCCAGCTCTCGCAGCAAAGCGTCGCCCGCCGTATGGCCGTACTCGTCGTTCCAGTGCTTGAAGTGGTCGGTGTCGATGAAAAGCAGCGCATGCGAGACGGCCGCCGTGCCGCGCGCGCGGCCGAGCAACTCCGAGAGGCGTTGCCGGAACGCGCGCGGCGTGAGGAGACCGGTGAGGCCGTCGTATTCCGCGCGGCGTCGGTCGTATTCACGCTCCAGCGCCGTGCGGTATGCCGGCGCGGCGAGCTCCGCCAAGCGGACGAGGCGCGTGACCGTCTCGTCGTCGAACCGTTCCGCGCCCGAGATCACTAAGCAGCATCGTGCGGAGCCCGTCGCGAGCGGGATCGCGAGGTCTTCCCGGCCACCGCGACGAGACGTTTTCCGGCTCTCGCGCACGGCACGGATATGATGTCCCGCGGCGATCGCTCGTACCGGAAGCGATGCGGAATCGTCCGTCGCGACACAGGTGCCGCGGTGGTACGCGAAGCGTTCTCCGAACGACGCGACGCAGTACAGGGCGCCCTCACGTTCCACGTACAGGAGTCCGCCGTCGACGGCTGGCCAAATGAAAGGCGGCCGCCGCACGATTTCGTCGCTCACGCTCTCGGCCGACTCGCACGCCGCGGTGGCCAACCGCAGCGCCGCGTCGAAGAGCGCCGTCTCGCGTTCGCGGGTCACGCGCACTAGCGCTTCGCAGGCGCGCAAGCGCAGGCGGAGGCTCGCGCAGAAGACCGCTAGCCCACACACGGAGCACGCGGCAAGCGCAATCGTCAGTCCGCCGATCAGCGCCACGATCGAACGGCCGTCGTCGACATGCCGGAGGCTGTGCCCGGGCACCGAGGGTCCTAGTTCGGGCGCCTCGGTCGACCGGTCGAGGGACCGCCGCGTTCGGCAAGAAGACGGCGGGCGGAGCGATCATGAGCGTGAAACCACAGCCGGCCCCGGTCGTGACGACGTACGAAGAACTCGCCGCCGAGTACTATACCGCCCGGCACCCGACGTGTGCGAACTTTCGCGAAGCAAGCGCGAGCGTGGTGACCGGCTGGCTCGCCGGGCCACTGCCGGAGGGAATCGTGTGCGACGTCGGCGCCGGCAAGTCGATCGTCGCGGAAACGCTCGCCGCACGAGGCGAGCCGCTGGATCGTGTTATTCTCGTGGACTCGTCCGCATCGATGCTGCGCCATTCGCAATCCTGGATCGACGCGGGGGCGCGCGCGATCGTCGCCGACGCGGAAGCGCTCCCACTCGACGGCGGCGGTGTCGCGCTGCTCGTCGCCTCGCTCGGCGATCCGTACGACGGGCAGGAATTCTGGAGCGAAGCGCGCCGCGTCGTGAGACCCGGCGGACAGGTTTTCTTCACGACGCCGAGTTACGACTGGGCGGTCGCGTTTCGGCGATCGAATCAAGACTCACCGTTCGACCGCGCCGTGTTCGCGCTCGCCGACGGGAGACACATCGCCGTCCCGTCATTCATCCTGCCTCGCGAGCAGCAGTGCGAGGTCATCGCCAAGGCGGGTTTCCGTACCGACGAGGTCGTCGACGTGCCGCTGTCGGCGATCGCTCCGGCTGCGCGCTCCGCGAAGCTCATGTCCGAACGCGGCGAAGGGGCGTCGATCGTGACCGCGTACCGTGCGCTACGAACGAACGGGCCGCATGGCTGACCACGTGCCTGCGTCCGAATCGCCGGCGCCGCTCGCCGACCGGTTTCGAGTCGGGATGTCAGCTGTGGAACTCATCGTCGCGCTGGTCGAGCGATTCCCGGAGATCGAGACGCTACGGCTGCTGTGGTATCCGGTCGTCCCCGGCCTGGCGCAGCGCTTGAGCGAGCAGGAAGTTCCCGTGAACGTCGACACGATCGCGCGCCAATCGGCGCAGCACATCGATTCCGGCCGGCGATGGTTCTCATGCGGCCGCGAGCAGATCGACATCGCGGCCATTTGCGAGCTCGCCGAACGAGCTCCGGCCGGCAAGGCGCTTGGGATCAGCTCGCTCGTGACGCGGCGAGACGGGTCGACGGCGCACCTGCCGATGATGGACTTCGACTGCGAGATATCCGCGCTCAACGAGAGCTCCCTGCTGCGCCTGTTTCGAGACGATCTTCGGCAGCCGCACGGGGCGCTGCTTAACTCAGGCCGTTCCTACCACTATTA
>DATHLN010000144.1:0-7385 GCA_035488115.1 Candidatus Limnocylindrales bacterium
TCCTCGACGCCTGCGTACACCGTGTCGGGATCGGTGAGCGACGGCTCGAGATGCCACACGCGCTTGAACTCCCACGGGCGCGGCGTCCCGTCGTACCATTGGTGCGTCCCGGGGACGCCGTCGTACGTGAACTCGTTACCGACCGCGTTCCACGTCTTGCCGCCGTCGTCGGAGCGCTGGATCACCTGGCCGAACCACCCGCTGCTCTGCGATGCGTACAGCCGGTTCGGATCGGCGGGCGACCCTTTCACGTGATAGATCTCCCAGCCCGCGAAATGCGGGCCGTCGACCTTCCAGTCGTTGCGCTTGCCGTCGGACGTCAAGACGAACGCGCCCTTGCGCGTCCCTACGAGGACTCGTACTCCGCTCATGCGGCGTCCTACCGGAACGCCGGTTGCGGCTCCTCTTGCGGCACGGGGCCGCGCTCGCCGAGCGGTTCGCCCTCCTCGCGCGCGGCGCGAAGCCGGCGCTCGAGGCGGCGCTCCGCCGCGCGGTCGACGCGCGAAACGATCCACACGTAGACGACCGGGACCAAGAAGAGCGTGAGGAACAGCGAGCTCGTCAGGCCGCCGATGATCACCGTCCCCATCGACTTGCGGAACTCGGCGCCTTCGGTGATCCCGAGCGCCAGCGGCGTCATGCCGGCGATCATCGCGACCGTCGTCATCACGATCGGGCGGAAGCGGATCGTCGCGGACTCGCGGATCGCTTCGGCCAGCGCCATGCCGCGGCCGCGCAGCGTGTTCGCGTAGTCGACGAGCAGGATCCCGTTCTTCGCCACCAGGCCGACCAGCATGACGAGTCCCAGCATCGAGAACAGATTCAGCGACTGCCCTTGGAAGAACGGGATCTCCGGGAAGAGCGCGTGCATCGCGTTACACAACGCGAGGATCCCCAGCGCGCCGACGATCGCGACCGGGACGCTGAACATGATCACCAGCGGTGCGAGATAGGCGCGGTAGAGCACGACCAGCAGCATGTAGATCAGCAGGAACGAGGTCAGCAGCGCGAGCCCGAGCTTCGTCACCGTGTCGCCCAGCAGCCCGGCGTCGCTGTCGCTCGAGGTCGAGACGTTCACGCCTTGCGGGACGAACCCCGGCCTCGCGAGCTGCGCGTCGACCTGCTGCGTCACCAGGCCGATCGGTGCGCCGTTCGCGGCGTTCGCGTAGACGCGCACGATGCGGTGCCGGTCCTGCCGCTCGATCAACGGCGGCTCTTCGGTCCAGACGAACGCCGCGACGCGCGAGAGCGGGACGAGGTTTCCGGAAGCGGTGCGGACCTGCAGGTTCTCGAGCGCGCTCGGTTCGCCGCGGTACGGCAGTGGCAGGCGCAAGATCGTGTAGACCAAGCCCTCCGGCATCCGCACCTTGGTCGCGATGATCCCGCCGACCGCCGAGCGCGCGGTGCTCGCCGCGTCCTGCGGCGAGACGCCGAGCTCCGCGGCCATCCCGCGGTCGATCCGGATCTCGAGCCGCGGCCCGGCGACGCTGTTGCTCGTCTGCACGTCCTGCGCGGCGGGGTTCTTCGCGATGAACGCGGCGAGCTTGGCGGCGAACGCGTCGCGCTCGGCCGGCGGGCCGGTGACGGTGTACGTGATCGGCGGCGAGCCGGCGTTCTGCGCGCCGACCGCGCTGATGTGCGCGCCGGGCGCGAGATACGCGAGCTTCTCGGCGGCGGCGACGATGTTGTGCTCTTCGTGCCGGCGGCTGTCGTACAAGTGCACGCGCAGCTCGGCCATCTGGCCGCCGATGATGTCGCTGAACCCGTTGCTGCCGCGGCCGACCGTGACCGAGACGGCGCGCACGCCCGGCATCTTCTCGAACGCCTTGGTGAGCCGTTGCGCGGCCGCCGACGTGACGCCGATCGGCGTGCCGGCCGGGTATTGCACCGTCACGACCGCCTCGCCCCACTCGGTGTACGGCTGGAACTCCGCCGGGATCACCGTCGGGCCGCCGAACGCCGGGACGAACAGCAGCCCCATCGCCGCGAGAACGAGCGCGAACGAGCCGAAGAAGACCAGCGAAGGCCGGCGCAGCGCGCGCGGCAGCCAGTAGTCGTGGTAGCCGACCTTGATCCACTCGAACCAGCGCAGGAACGCGCCGATCGTGCGGCCGTAGAACGTGCGCACCGAGACGGCGCGCGGCCGCCGCACGAGCGCCCACTTCGCGGCGAGCAGCGGCGTGAGCGTGAACGAGACGAGCAGCGAGAACAGCGTCGCGCAGACGATGACGAGCCCGAACTCTTTCATGTACTGGCCGATGATCCCCGACATCAGCGCGATCGGCGCGAAGACGACGACGTCGACCAGCGTGATCGCGACCGCGGCGCCGCCGATCTCCGAGCGGCCCGCGATCGCGGCCTCCTCCGCCGGCTTGCCCATCTCGCGGTGGCGCGTGATGTTCTCGATCACGACGATCGAGTCGTCGACCAGGATCCCGATCGTGAGCGAGAGCCCCATCAAAGAGAGCACGTCGACCGTGAAGCCGAGCAGCGACATGACGAAGAACGTCGCCAGCAGCGAAGCCGGGATCGCGACCAGCACGACCAGCGCGCTGCGCCACACGTGCAGGAACAGCAGCAGCACGACCGCGGTGAGGACGATCCCTTCGCCGAGGTTCTGCAGCACGCCGTCGATCGACTGCATCGTGAACTCGTTGTCCGCGCCGACCTCGGTGAAGCTCAGCGCGGGATAGGTCTTCGCCATCTCCTTGAACTTGGCGCGGATCGACTTCGTCGTTCCGACCGTGTCGCTGTCGGAGTCGCGCGCGACGAACATCAGCACCGAGTCGCGTCCGTCGACCGTCGAGATCAGGCGGTGGTCGACGTACCCGTCGACGACGCGGGCGACGTCGCCGACGTGCGCCTGGCTCGTCGTCACGCCCGGCACCGTCAGCGGGAGCGATGCCAGCTGCGCGGCGTCGGTGATGTCCGCGCGCACGCCGATCGTCGACTCGCGCGCCGGCTGGTCGAGGCGGCCGCCCGGCATGCTCACGTTCCCCTGCGAGACCGCGTTGCCGACGTCGAGCATCGTCAGGCGCATCGCGAACAGCGTGCCGGGATCCGGCTCGACGTAGAACTGCCGCGGGTAGTCGCCGGCGACGGTGACGTTGCCGACGCCTTTCACGCCTTTGAGATCGGGCTCGACCTCGTTCACCACCGTGTTCGAGAGATCGGCGGGCTTCAAGCTCTTCGAGGTGATCGCTTCGATCAAGATCGGCTGCGCGCTGACGTCGACCTTGCCGATCACCGGCGGGTCGAGGTCGGAGGGAAGCGTCGAGCGCGCGGCGTTCACCGCCTGCGTGACGTCGTTCGCCGCCGAGTTGATGTCGGTGCCGAGCTTGAACTGCGCGACGATCGTCGTCCCGCCCTCGACCGCGGTCGCGTTGACCTTCTCGAGGTGCCGAATAGACTGCAGCTGGTCCTCGATCGGGCGCACGATCAGCCGCTCGATCTCGCCGGGGCTCGCGCCCGGGTAGGTGGCCGAGACGGTCACCACCGGGAAGTTGACGTTGGGGATGATGTTCTTCCCCATCGTCAGATAGGCGATCACGCCGAACAGCCCGATCGCCAGGAAGAACAGCGTGACGATCGTCGGTTGCCGGACCGCGAAGCGCGTCAGCCACATACCATATCCTAGTACGAGCGGGGCGCCCGCCGGGTTTCAGGACCTCCGGGCTTCGAGGTTCCGTAGTTCTACGGACGGCCCGGCGGGTGCGGGCGGGCTACCGTCGGTGCATCTCTCCCGCCTGAGGTGCATCGTGAATCTCCTGACGTCCCTGGTGCTCGACGTCGCGTCCGTCGCGGGCTGCGTGATCGCGGTCGACTTCATCTCCGGACTCCTCCACTGGGCCGAGGACACGTGGACCGCGCCCGGCCGCTCGGCGCTGCTCGACCGCTGGATCGTGCAAGACAACATCGACCACCATCGCCGGCCCGGCGCGATCCGCGCGGGCGACTACTGGGGGACGAACCGCGTGTGCATCGTGCTCGCGGCATCGGTCGGCGGCGTGCTCGCGCTGTGCGGCGTGCACGCCTGGCAGGCGTATCTGATCGTCGCACTCGCCTCGCAAGCAAACCAGATCCACTTGTGGGCGCACTCCGCGAACCCGCCGCGCGCGATCGCGCTACTGCAGCGTCTCGGGATCCTGCAGTCGGCCGCGCATCATGCGGTGCACCACAAGCGCCCCTACGCGAGCCGGTTCTGCACGGTGACGAACTATCTGAACCCCGTCCTCGACGAGATCGGCTTCTGGCGCGGCCTCGAGCGGCTCGCCGTCTTCTGCGGCGCGACGGTCTACCGCGGCACGCCGGCACGGCAAGGGTACTAGCGCGCGGCATGCGGGTGTTCCGGTGCGCGCTCGCCAACGTCCCCGCATGATGAGATATGCCGGACGCGCGGTGCTCTGCGCGGTGCTGGTCGCGGCGCTGGGGCGGGCCGCGAGCGCGCAGTCGGCGACGCCTTCGCCCGTTCCCACGCCGTCGGGGTTCACCGCGCACTCGCACGCAAACGTGAACTTCGTCTCCTCGGGCAACACGCTCAACGCGGTCGGGCGGTTCGCGGTCGCGCAGCGCGGCGGCCTCACCCGGATCGACATCCTCTCGGTGTCGAGTGATTCGTTTCCGCTGCCGCCGGTCACCGGGAGCGCCGTGATCGACCACACCGCGCGGACCGTCACCGTCTGGAACGACACGACGCGGCTCTACTATGTGCAGTCGTTCGTTCCGAGCGTCCTCGGCGGCCGCGCATCGCCCTCCCCTGCGCCGCGGCCGTCCGCCACGCCGCGACCGTCCCCGCGGCCGCGACGCTCGGCGCCGCCGCGCGGCTCGCCGTTCCGCGATCTGCAGGTGCTCTCGGTGTCGCTCAAGATGACCGGGCACACGACGACCGTCGGGCTGCCGACGACCGGGCTCGCGTTCGACCTGCAGGTGCAGGGCAAGAACGACCGCACCCCGACGCACGTCACCGCGAACACGCAGCTCGCCGACGACTACGCGATCTTCCCGGTCACGTTCGATGCGTCGGTTGAGCCCGGCTCGGGGAGCTTCAACATGAAGGTCTCGTACGCGGTCGACGACCTCACCCGCACGCTGCCGCCCACGACCGCGTTCACCGTCCCGGCCGGCTACACGAAGGCATCCTCGCTGATGGGCGTGTTCTTCCCGGGGCGGAACGTGAGGCCGGCGCCCTCGTCCAGCGCGGCGCCCATGGTGACCCCGACGCCGATGGCGAGCCCGACGCACTAACCCCCGTCTGCTCGCGCTACCGGCTTGCATTATGCAAGTCGGTCGCGTATCATGCCCGCAGTGGCCGGAACGACGATCGATCCTCGGACGAGCGCGCTGCTCCACGCGCCGATCGTCCCGCTGTTGCTGCGCATGGCATGGCCGAACGTCGTCGTCATGCTCGCGCAGGCGTGCACCGGGCTGATCGAGATCTTCTGGGTCTCGCGGCTCGGCACCGACGCGCTCGCCGGGATGGCGCTCGTCTTCCCGGGCGTGATGCTCATGCAGATGATCTCCGCCGGCTCGCTCGGCGGCGCGATCTCCTCGGCGGTCGCGCGCGCGCTCGGCGCGCGGCGCAACGACGACGCCGACGCGCTCGTGATGCACGCGCTGATCATCAACGTCGCGATCGGCGTCACGTGCTCGGTGCTCGTGCTCGCGTTCGGGCCGGAGCTGTACCGCGCGCTCGGCGGGCGCGGCGCCTCGCTCGACGCCGCGCTGCGCTACTCGAACGTCGTCTTCGCCGGGAACGTCTTCCTGTGGATCATGAACGGGCTCGCGAGCGCGGTGCGCGGGACCGGAAACATGCTGGTCCCGGCGCTGGTCGTCTGCGCCGGCGTCGTGATCCTCGTCCCGCTCTCGCCGCTGCTGATCTTCGGGATCGGGCCGTTCCCCGCGCTCGGCGTCGCCGGCGGCGGTTTCGCGATGGTCTTCACCTTCGCGTGCGGCGCCGCGGTGCTGGCGTGGTACGTGCTCGCGGGCCGCAGCGTCGTGCGGATTAAAGCCGCGCGGCCGCGCGCGCGGCTGTTCGGCGATATCCTGCGCGTCGGCGCGGTCGCGACGGTCTCGTCGGTGCAGACGAACGTCACCATCGGCGTCGCGACCGCGCTCGTCGCGCGCGCGACCGGGCCGGCGGGCGTCGCGGGCTACGGGACCGGCGCGCGGCTCGAGTACCTGCTGATCCCGCTGGTGTTTGGGCTCGGGGCGCCGCTGGTCGCGCTCGTCGGGACGAACATCGGCGCGGGGCAGACCGAGCGCGCGCTGCGCATCGCGTTCGTCGGCGGCGGGATCGCGTTCGTGCTGACCGAAACGATCGGCGTCGCGGCCGCGCTATGGCCGCGCGCGTGGCTCGGGATGTTCGGCAGCGACGCCGGGATGCTGGTCGCGGGGAGCGCGTATCTGCGCTCGATCGGGCCGTTCTACGGCTTCTTCGGGCTCGGTCTCGCGCTGTATTTCGCCTCGCAAGGCGCGGGGAAGCTGGCGTGGCCGCTCGCTGCCGGGTTCGTGCGCATGGGGATCGGCCTGGGGGGCGGCTGGCTCGCGCTGCGCCTGACCGGGTCGCTCGCCGCGCTGTTCTTCATGCTGGGCACGGGGATGTTCGCGTACGGCGCGCTCGTCACGCTCGCGGTGGCGCGCGGCTCGTGGTTCGCGCGCCCGAGCCGAATGATCGCCGCTCCGGCGCGCTGAACGTCCGCTCGTGACCGAGACCTCCGTCCGCGAGCGCGCGCACGCGCTGCTCGAACGTATTCGCACCGCCGACGCCGTGCTGCATTGCTACGTCGCGGTCGACGAGGACGCGGTGCTGCGCGAGGCGGCGCGGCTCGACGCGGTTCCGCCGAACGAGCGCGGTCCGCTGCACGGCACGGCGCTCGCGGTGAAGGACATCATCGACGTCGCGGGATTGCCGACGCGCGCCGGCTCGTCGTTCTTCCGGCGCGATCCCGCGCACGACGCGCCGGCCGTCGCCGCGCTGCGCGCCGCCGGTGCGCTGGTGATCGGCAAGACCAACACGCACGAGTTCGCCTGGGGGATCACGACCGAGAACCCGCATTTCGGGCGCACCGGCAACGCGTGGGATCCCGCCCGGACGCCGGGCGGCTCGAGCGGCGGTTCGGCGGCGGCGGTCGCGGCCGGGCTCGCGGAGATCGCGCTCGGCACCGACACGCTCGGCTCGATCCGTATCCCCGCGGCGCTGAACGGCATCTCCGGTCTGCGTCCGGCGACGCACGCGCTCCCGGTCGACGCGATCTTCCCGCTCGCGCTCGGCCTCGACACCGTCGGACCGTTCGCGCGCGATCTCGCGAAGGTGCAGCGCGTCTACGAGGTGCTCGAAGGCGTGCCGCTCCCGAACGCGACGATCCGGCGCGCGTGCCGCCTGCGCG
>DATHLN010000145.1:0-7651 GCA_035488115.1 Candidatus Limnocylindrales bacterium
TGCTGATCTCATCGAGATACGCTTCGGCTGCTTTGCCGGTGATGTTCTTCACCGAAAGATCGACCAGCAACAAGTGCGTGTCAGTTCCACCGCCGACGAGACGATAACCGGCACGCGTGAGTTCTTCACCCATGACCTTCGCGTTTGTAATAACCTGTTGCTGATAGGTCTTGAATTCGGGACGTAAGGCTTCACCAAAGGCGATCGCCTTGGCGGCAATCATGTGCATGAACGGGCCGCCCTGAATGCCGGGGAAGACGCTCTTGTCGACCGCCGTGGCGTACTCCGCGGTCGAAAGGATCAGGCCGCCGCGCGGGCCGCGCAACGTCTTGTGCGTCGTCGAGGTGACGAAGTCCGCGATCCCGACCGGCGTCGGGTGCAGATCGACCGCGACCAGCCCCGCGATGTGCGCCATGTCGACCAGGAACGCCGCGCCGATCTCGTCGGCGATCTCGCGGAACGGCGCGTACTCCATCGTGCGCGGGTACGCGCTCGCGCCGGCGATGATGAGCTTCGGCTTGTGCTCGCGCGCGAGCTCGCGCACTTGGTCGAAGTCGATCAGCTCGGTGTCCTTGCGCACGCCGTACGCGACCGCGTTGTAGAGCTTCCCGCTGAACGAGACCTTGGTGCCGTGCGTGAGATGGCCGCCGTGCGCGAGCGACATCCCGAGGATCGTGTCGCCCGGCTGCAGCACCGCCATCAGCACCGCCATGTTCGCCTGCGCGCCGGCGTGCGGCTGCACGTTGGCGTGCTCGGCGTCGAAGAGCTTCTTCAGGCGCTCGATCGCCAGCGTCTCCGCGACGTCGACGTACTCGCAGCCGCCGTAGTACCGCTTGCCGGGGTAGCCTTCGGCGTACTTGTTGGTCATCACGCACGCCATCGCTTCGCGCACCGCGCGGCTCGCGTAGTTCTCGGAAGCGATGAGCTCGAGGTTGTCGCGCTGGCGGCGCTCCTCGTCGGCGATCGCGGCGTAGACCTCGGGATCCGAAGTGGCGAGCGTCTGGGGGTCGAGCAGTTGCATGTCGTGTCAGCCTCGGTCGTCGGTGTCGGTGCGCCGGCGGATCAGCGTCGTCGCGGAGTAGTCGGGCTTCGCCGCGCTCGGCTTGCGCGCCCCGCCGAAGCGCAAGACCTGCACCAGCACCAGCAGACCGACCGTCGCGATCAGCGCGACCCAGAACCACGGGCTCGCGTAGCGCGGCGAGGTGTGGTCGAGCAAGTACTCCGCGAGCGCGATGACGACGGCGGCCAGCGGGATCACGTTTCCCAGCGTCTGGCGGTCCATCACCGGATCCTGCGGGCGGCGACGATGGTCAACGAGTTCCTCCGGTGAACGAGGCGGCGGTGCGAATCGCGGTTTCGAGTTCGACGTTCCGCCGACCGCTCGCGGCCGGCGAGCTCACGCAGCTCGAGTGGCTCGAGCGCTGCGCGTCGGTCCTGGGCGCGGACGGCGTGCTGCCCGCCGTCGAAGACTTTCCCCGCCGCGACGCCGAGTACGTCGCGCAGCTCCGCAAGGTCGCGGTCGACCTGGGGCTCGTCCCCTTCGGGCTCGACGCGCCCGGCCTGCTGGAATCCGCCGGTGCGGCGAACGGCGAGGCGGTCCTCGGGCTCGCGACGGGCTTCGGTGCGCTGGTCGTCCGCACGACGCTCCCGCCGCCGGGCGAGGTCCCGCCCGCGACGTTCGTCGAGACGGTGGTCGCCGCGAAGGCGCTGAGCCGCGCGGCGAAGGCGGTGAACGTGACGGTGCTCCTCGGCGCGGCGCCCGGCACGATCGGCGAGGATCTCGCCGGCGTGAAGCACCTCATCAAGGACGTCGACAGCGCCTGGCTGCGCGCGTGTCCCGCGGCCGTCGCGGCTGGCGAGATCGGCCCGAAGGACCGCTACCCCGCGTTCGTCGCGAGCCCGGCCGACGATCCGCTCGCCGTCGCGGCGGTCGCGAGCCGGTCATGGGTCATCCTGGACGCGCCCGGCGAGGCCGGATGGGACGGCGTTCGAGATGCGATCACGGCCCTGCGAAAGGCTCAGGCCGAGCGGCTTCGCATCGCCGGCCGCTAGGCCGGGGAGAGAAGAGGCGACACAACCGCAGCGGCCGTCCGGAACCCGGTTGAAGACCTGCCATTGGCAGGTGGGTGCGGCCCGGGCGCCCAGTGTCCGGCGAGAATCTCGTCGGGCAACCGGTCGTATCCGGAGCTGATGCTCCCTTGGTTTCGACGTTGGTCCACCACCGTGGAACCTGCGCGAACCACCGCAGTCGTGTCGCTGCTGTATCGTATACCCCTCGTCAAGTCTTGACAGGCGGCATCCGTTCGTAATTGCGCCGTAAGATCGCCCCGTAAGTCGACGATAATCGCGCGCAGTCTACGATCTCGGCATCACATTACGGGCTACCGAAAGAGGGTGCTTCCAATGATTCAGATCGTTCGTCCCGTGCTGGCCGTCGCCGCACTGTCCGCCATGACCGCGTCGCTCGTTCCGAACGGGGCTTCGGCCGCCGAAATCCTGTGGAAAATGACAGGTCTGGTCCAGAACGTCTCGATGCCCGAGCCGGGGCTCCGGGATTTCCCTGCGTACGATATGGTCCCGTACCGGTACAAGTTCCAGTGTCAGGTCAGACCCGGCGCGACGCCGCTGAAGACCTATCCTGACCTCAACGGCGCCGTTGCACACGGCGAGACGACGAGTAAGCTCATGACGACGTTCCAGTACGTCTACGTGCCCATGCCGCCGAACCCCGCGGATCACAACAATTTCATCTACGTGTGCCGCGGGCAGTTCCTGGTGAACGGCTCCGACGTGGCGGTACACGACGGCTCGGACATCTCCTCCGACACGCTCGCCCACGAGGTGCATTCGATCACGTTCAAGATCGATAAGCAGAAACTGATCCAGGCGGTCGGGAGCGGCGAGGCTTGCTTCACGTACGACCCGTCGAACCTCAAGGTCGTGCCGAACAGCTCGAGCCCGACCGAGTGGCAGCTGGACGACGACCATCACATCATCGGACTCTTCGCGAGCGCGTCTGACGCCCGGCTGGCACAGGACGTCGCGGGGAAGTATAAGGTGCAGTGTTTCATCGGCCTCCGCCTCAACGCCGACCGCCACCATATCACGGAATACTTCAAGTAGCGCACGAGCCGAGCAGAGCGTTTCGGTTCCGGAACGCTCTGCTCGACGCGCGCTTTCACCGAGCATGAACGTTCGTGTCGTCATCCGCGGCGCTTCGTTCGGGACGTCGTCCCAGCGCCGCGCCGTAGACCGCGAGTGCGCGCTCGCGCGCGAACGCGTGGTCGACGAGCGGTGCGGGATAGTCGCGGCCGATCACGCAGCCGAGCTGCGCTTGCAGGAGCGGCGGCGTCGTCCACGGCGCGTGCACGTACTTCGGCGGAAGCTCGGCGAGCGCGGGGATCATCCGCTTGACGAAGGCGCCGCCGGGATCGAACGTGCGCCCTTGCACGACGGGGTTGAAGATGCGGAAGTAGGGCGCCGCGTCCGTCCCGGTCGAGGCGGCCCACTGCCAGCCGCCGTTGTTCGCGGCGAGATCGGCGTCCGCGAGCTGCCGCTCGAAATAGCGCTCGCCCTCGCGGTAGTCGATCAGCAGGTGCTTGGTCAGGAACGAGGCGACGATCATCCGCAGCCGGTTGTGCATCCAGCCCGTCGCGTTGAGCTGGATCATCGCCGCGTCGACGATCGGGTAGCCGGTCCGGCCTTCGCACCACGCGGCGAGCCCCGCGTCGTCGCGCGCGTACGCGATCGACTTCGCCGCTTCGGCGAACGGTTCGTGCGCGAGCTGCGGGCGGTGGTGCAGCAGCTGCTGGTAGAAGTCGCGCCAGATCAGCTCGCCGGTCCACGCGCGTGCACCGCTCGACGCCGTCTCGCGGCCGCCGAGCGCCGATGCGGCGTGAACGAGCGTTCGGATCCCGATCGTGCCGGCACGCAGGTGCGGTGAGAGCCGCGACGTCCCTTCCAGCGCGGGCGCGTTCCGCCGCTCGTCGTAGCGCGCGAGCCCCTTCGTAAGAAATCCGTCGAGCACGCGGTGCGCCTCGGCGAGGCCGCCGCGCGGATACGCCTCGCTCGAGCGGTGGCCGTACTGCTCGGGACGCGGGACGTCGCGCGTCTCGCCGATCGCCGCGCGCGCGAGCAGCTTCCCGCGCGCGGCGCGCGCCGAAGGCACCGGCGGATGCGGCTCGCTCGCGAAGCGCGCCTCCCATCGCCGCCGGTACGGCGTGTAGACGGTGTAGGGCACACCGTCGTTCCGCAGCACCTCGCCCGCGCCGAAGTAGACGTGGTCGGTCGACGCATGGACGTCGATCGCGGCGCCGCGCAGCCGCTGCGCGACGCGCGCGTCGCGCGCGACCGCTTCCGGCTCGTAGTCCACGTTGAAGAAGAGCGCGCTCGCGCGTACGCGCAACGCGAGCTCCCCGAGCACCGCGCCGGCGTCACCTTCGAGCAGCGCGAGGTCGGAGTGGTGCGCGCGCAGCGCCCCGCGCAGCGCGGTCAGGCTCTCGAAGAAAAACTGCACGATCGGAGCGCCCGCCCGCGGCCCGCGGAGCAGCGCCGGGTCGAGGACGAACACGCAGACGATGCGGTCGCTCGCCTCCGCGGCGCGGAACAGCGCGACGTTGTCGTCGAGCCGCAGGTCGCGGCGGAGCCAGACGATCGAGACGGGATACCGCAGCGACACGGTCAGCCGGCGACGGGCAGCGCGGGTGCGATCGGCACGGGCGAACGAAGCCGGCTCACGAGGGACGCGCGTTCGGACGGTTCGCCGCGCCGGCCTGCCGCCGCGGCGGCGACGCGCGCGGTGCGAGCGGAGCGCCGGGCTCGCGGCGAGAAGCGCGCCGCCGTGCCCCCCATCCAGATCACGGTCGACCCGATCGAGCTCCCGCTCAAGCACACGTTCACGATCGCGCGCTCGTCGGAGAGCGTCGCGCGCACGCTGATCGTGCGGCTGCGGTGGAACGGGCTCGAAGGGCTCGGCGAGAGCGCCCCGATCGCGCGCTACGACGAGGACGTCGCGAGCGTCGCAGCCGGGCTCTCAGCGCTTCACCTCGGTGACGATCCGTACGCGATGGAGCGGCTTCTCGACGGGCTCACGCCCGCGCAGCGGTGCGGCCTCGACATCGCGCTGCACGATCTCGTCGGAAAGGATCTCGATCGCCCGCTGTGGCGCTTGCTCGGGCTCGATCCCGCGCACACGCCGCGGACGTCGTTCACGATCGGCATTGCGCCACTCGATGAGACGCTCGCGAAGGTGCGCGCAGTGACGACGCACCCGGTGATCAAGGTGAAGCTCGGCAAGGGCGCGGAGCTCGAGACGGTCGAGGCGATCCGCTCGGTCTACACCGGCACGATTCGCGTCGACGCGAACGAAGGCTGGACGCCCGAGCAGACCGTCGAGCTGCTCAGCGCGATGCGCAAGTTCGAGATCGAGTTCTGCGAGCAGCCGATCCCGGCCGGCTCGCCCGAGAAGCTGCGCTGGATCCGCGAGCGCTCGCCGATTCCGATCGTCACCGACGAGGACTCGAAGGATGCGAAGGACCTCCCCGCGCTGCTCGGCTGCGTCGACGGCGTCAACGTGAAGCTGGTGAAGTGCGGCGGGATCCGCGGCGCGCTAGAGATGATCCACACCGCGCGCGCGATGGGACTGAAGATCATGCTCGGCTGCATGGTCGAGTCGCAGATCCTCACCACCGCCGCCGCGCACCTCAGCCCGCTGGTCGACTGGGCCGACCTCGACGGGCCGTTCCTGACCGCGCGCGATCCGTTCGCCGGAATCACCTATGCGGACGGCAAGATCGTGCTCCCCGAAGGCCCGGGGCTCGGCGTGCGTCCTTCGACGAGCTCAGGACAGGCTTTGACCGCCGCGAGCTCGTCCTGACGTTGGCGACCGAGATCACGCGCCGGCGCTACGTCGTGCTCGCATCGCACGCGTTCACGTCGCGCGCGGCGAAGATGGCGCACGGCGTGATCTCGTACTCCTCGGACACCGTCGTCGCGGTCATCGATCCCGATCACGCGGGGAAGCGCGTCGGGGACGTGCTGCCGTACCTCGGCAGCGACGCGCCGATCGTCGGCTCGTTCGACGACGGAATGCGCTATGCGCCGACCGCGCTGCTGGTCGGGATCGCTCCCGCGGGCGGATTGCTCCCCGACGATTTTCGCGACGCGATCCGCCGCGCGCTGCGCGCGAGGCTCGAGGTCGTCAGCGGTCTGCACGTCATGCTGAACGAGGACGAGGAGTTCGCCGCGCTCGCCCGCGAGCACGACACGCGCATCTGGGACCTGCGCCTGCCGCCCGCCGCGCCGCTGTTCTCCGGCGCGGCGTGGGACGTGCGCGCGAAGATCGTCCTGACCGTCGGCAGCGACGCCGCCGTCGGCAAGATGACCGCCGCGCTGGAGCTGCTGCGCGCGGCGAAGGACCGCGGCGTCGACGCGGCGTTCGTCCCGACCGGGCAGATCGGGATCGCGATCGCCGGCTGGGGCACTGCGATCGACCGCGTCGTCTCGGACTTCGCGCCGGGCGCGGCGGAGCAGCTGGTCCTCGAAGGGGAGCGCCGCGCGAGCGAGCTGCTCTTCCTCGAAGGACAGGGCGGAATCAACAATCCGGCGTTCGCGCCGGTCACGCTCGCGCTCTTGTACGGCGGCGCACCGGACGCGCTCGTGCTCGTCCACAACGTCGCGCGCGACCGCATCGAGGATTACGACGTGCCGATCCTTTCCTACCGCGCCCTGATACGCACCTACGAGTCGCTGTGCGGAACGGTGAAGCCGGCGCGCGTCGTCGGAATCACGCTGAACACGCGCGATTGCACCGAGGACGAGGCGCGCGCGCAGATCGATCGCGCGCGCGAGGAGACGGGGCTGCCGTGCGACGACGTGGTGCGCAACGGGCCGCACGCGCTCTACGACGCGATCGCCCCCGCGCTGGTGAAGACCGAGGTGCTGCATGTATAGGTGGATCGCGCTGCTCGCCGCGTGCGCGGTGCTGCTCGGCGCGTGCACGAAGGTCGACCAATCGCAGACGACGGGCGCGCATACGGGCGGCAACCCGTGGACGCGCCACGGCCATCTGATCATCGGCGCGGCCGGCGAGGAGCCGGACACGCTCAACAAGCTCTTCGCGAACACCGACGCCGCCGATCAGATCGCGCAGTTCTTGTTCGAGCCGCTGTTCCGCTACGGCCCCTCCGGCGAGTACCTGCCCGCCGCGGCTACCGAGGTGCCGACCCTGCAGAACGGCGGGATCGCGAAAGACCAGCACACCGTCACGCTGCACATCCGCAAGGGGATGAAGTGGTCGGACGGCGCGCCCTACGACGGGCGCGACCTGGTCTTCACCTGGCACGCGGCGATGAACCCGCGTAACAACACGCGGATCACCGCCGGTTGGGACGACATCACCGCGATGGACTTGCCGAACCCGTACACCGTCGTCGTGCACCTGAAGAAACCGTACGGCGGGATCCTCGGCATCTTCGCGAGCGGCGGCGGAGGCTATCCGCCGCTCCCGGCGCACCTGCTGCAGAATCTTCCCGACCTCAACCACGCGCCGTACAACAGCAAGCCGATCTCGAGCGGGCCGTTCGTGCTGACCGCCTGGAACCACGGCAGCTCCCTCGAGCTCGCCGCGAACCCGAACTACTGGCGCGGGCGG
>DATHLN010000146.1:0-15512 GCA_035488115.1 Candidatus Limnocylindrales bacterium
GAGCAGGCGGGCTTGGTTCTTGAGCGGTTCGATGCGCCCGATGCAGAGCACGCCGGAACGCACCTCCGTGCGCTCCACCGCGAAGGCGTCGTCGTCGACGCCGTACGGCGCGACGACGTACGGGAGCTCGGGCGCGCGCAATCCGTTCGCGCAGGCGAACGCCTCGATCTCGCTCGCCGTCAGCGCGACGTCGCACATGCGCAGCAGCGCGGCCTGCTCGGCGCGCCGGCGCAGCGCGCCGCGCCCCGGCCGCGCGCAGAGCCGCTCCTCGGCCTCGCGCAGCTCGGCGATGCGCCGCAGCGCGCGCGCCGCGTCGCCGCCGCGCAGCGCGCGCTCGAGGTGCGGCGACATGACGAAGAACGAGCTGCGGTCCCACCAGATCGGCGAGAGCACCACCGGCGTCCCGCTCGCGCGCAGCGCCCGCAGCTGCGGCCGCGCGAACTCCGGCTCGAAGATGCCGAAGACGTGCGCGACGTCGTACCCGCGCGCCTCCGGCGCGCTCGTCGCGACGAGATCGGCGTCCACGTTCATCGCGCGCAGCGCCTCGAGGCTGCGCTCGGCGACGACGACGTCGCCGCCCGGTTTCGCTTCGGCGTCGGGGCGCACGACGAGGAGCACCCTCACCGCAGCGACGCGACCTCGCGGAGGACGCCGAGCGTCTGCGCGGTGCAGCGCTCCCACGAGAACTCCGCGGCGCGCCGGGGTCCTGCGGCCGCGAGGCGCGCGCGCGCCGCATCGTTGTCGAGCAGCGCGCGCAGGGCGCGCGCCCACGCATCGGGATCGGCCGGCTCGTCGACGTACGCGGCGGCATCGCCGCCCACTTCCGGCAGCGCGCCGGCACGCGCGGCGAGCACCGGTGCGCCGCACGCCAGCGCCTCGAGCAGCGGAAACCCGAATCCTTCGTACGTCGAGGGCACCGCGACCAGCGCCGCGCCGCGGTAGAGCGCCGCGAGCGCGCCGTCGTCGCGCGCGGATGCCACGACCGCGCCGCGCGGCAGCGGCCGCGGCGCGCGCGTGAACGCGAGCGTCATCCCGCCGCGTGGGAACGCGCGCTCGAACCCGGCGATCAGCGTCGCGGTGTTCTTGCGCTCGTCGTGCGCGCCGACGTGCAGCACGTACCGCTTCCCGCGCAGCTCGCGCGGCAGCTCGTCGTTCGCCGGGGCGCGCGGCGAGAAGACCGGATCGGCGGCGAGCGGCGTCACCACGATCCGCGCCGCGTCGACGCCCAGCCACCGCTCCACTTCGCTCGCGGTGAAGCGCGACTGCACGAGGATTCGGCGCGCCGTGTTCGCGGTGGCGAGAAAGGGGTTCTGCTCGGTCGCGCGCAGCCGTGCCGAGGCTGCCGGGAACGCGAACGGCGCCGCGTCGTGTACCGTCGCGACCGACGGCGCGTCGGTTCGCAGCGCGATGCCGTTCCACGGAAACCACACGACGTCCGCATCGCGCGGCACGCGCCGTGCGACGACCGGCTCCGATTCCGCGCCGACCGCGCGCGCGAGCGCGGCGCGCTTGGGGAAGAGATCGCGCACCACGAACGTCCAGCGGAAGCCGGGATCGCGCACGGCGCGCGAGAGCACGGCGCGCGCGTAGCGGCCGATCCCGCGGTCGTCGCGCGTGAGGTTCTGCGCGTCGACCGCGACGTGGACGGCGCTCACCCGCGCGCTCTGGGGCACTTCGGAAGCAGCGTGTAACCTTGTGAGTTCGAGTGGTTGATGATGTACTGCACCAGCGGCGGGTACGACGAGACATCGGCGCCAGGCGGCGGCGTCTGCAGGGTGATGTCGAAGTCGCCCTTCTTGAGGTTGGTGTCCGACCACGGATCGTTCTGCTCGCCGTTCGGATAGATCCAGGGGTACGGGAAGCGCGCCGACTCCTGATGCCCGTCGGGGAACGTCACCGTCGCCTGCATCGGCTCGTAGGCCGTGCCGCCGCTGTAGCGCGGCGCGGCGTACGGCTTGAAGTCGACGTAACCGCACGGCGTGTTCGCATTCACGGCGCCGTTTCCGTTGCCGGTGTCACCGCTCCCGTTCGTGCCGTTCGCGCCGCCGGCGCCGGGTGCGTTGCCGGCGCCGTTCCCCGTCGACGTCCCGGTGCCGGCGCCCGCCGCCTTCGGGTTGGCGTAGTGGCCGGTCGCGGCTTTCGCGATCGCCTTGTGCGCGCCGCCGCCGTGCTTGTGCGCGGGCCGGCCCTTCGCGCGGCCCGCGATCTGCTGCACCGGCGCCGGCGTGCTGCGCGGCGGCGGCGTGATCCGCGGCTCGGGCGTCGGCGGCTGCGTGGGCTTCGGCGTTGGGGTCGGTTTCGGCGTCGGGCGCGGGGTCGGCGTCGGGCGCGGCGTCTCGATCACGATGCTGGTCGTCTGCGCCACCTTTTCGGTGTCGTTGGCGCGTGCGGGGCCGTGCACGAGGCCGAGCAGGACCTCGTGTACCGCGACCGCGAGCGCTATCGCCACGATCGCACGATCGCGGTAGCGTCGGACGTCGATCACCATGCGCGCATTTCACCGGGACGAAAAAGCCACCCCGGGCGGGGTGGCTCGATCGTCGTCTCTCCCGTCAGCTTACGACGGCCACACGCCGTACGTGCGGTAGTACCAGTTCCGGAACTGGGCGTCGCTCGGATAGTAGCCGTACCGGTGGTAGAAGTACGAGCGGTACGAGGCCTGGCGCCGCGACTGTTCGCGCTGCTCTTCGCGCTTGATGCGCTTCTTGTGGTTGTAGTTGGTGACCAGGACGGCGGCCGCGGCGCCGCCGATCAGGATGTTGCGCGTGCTCGCCGCGCCGTCGGCGAGGGCCGGCGCGACCGCCCCGAAGGTCATGGTCGCGGCGAGCGCGCCCGCCGTCAGAAGCTTCCCGTTCATAGCGTCTCCTGTGTTCCCCGAGCCGGGGATGATTCCACGTGAGGAAACGAGCCGCGGCGTCGGCGGGGTTCCCCGCGGCGCGTGATCGCGGTCGCAGGCCCCGTTCGGGGAAGGGCGAAGCGGGCGAGCCGTGAGCGCCCAGATCGAACCGCTGATCCGAGCCATCCCCGATTTCCCGATCCCCGGCATCCTGTTCCGGGACATCACGCCCTTGCTGGCGGACCCTCAGGGGTTCAAGGCGACCGTCGATCTGTTCGTCGAGCGCTTCCGCGACGCGCGGGTCGACGCGGTGGTCGGGATCGAGGCCCGCGGCTACATGCTGGGTGCGCCGGTCGCGTATGCCCTCGGAGCGGGCTTCGTCCCGGTTCGCAAGCCGGGCAAGCTGCCGGGCGAGAAGTTCAGCGAGGAATACGCGCTGGAGTACGGGACGAACACGCTGGAGATCCACGCCGACGCGGTGGGGAACGGCCACCGTGTCCTGGTCGTCGACGACTTGCTCGCCACCGGCGGCTCGATCGCCGCGACGCTCCGTCTCCTCGAGAAGCTCGGAGCGAACGTGGTCGGGACGGCGGTCTTGATCGAGCTCGAAGCCCTGAACGGCCGAGCAGCCCTGAACGGCATCGAGCTGACGTCCTTCATCAGGTACTAGGCGCCCCACGTCACCCTGAGCCTGTCGAAGGGTGAGAGCGGGACAT
Organism: Candidatus Limnocylindrales bacterium; assembly: GCA_035488115.1. Lineage (GTDB taxonomy): Bacteria > Vulcanimicrobiota > Vulcanimicrobiia > Vulcanimicrobiales > Vulcanimicrobiaceae > Vulcanimicrobium. The sequence continues at coordinate 3,553 of DATHLN010000146.1, forward strand.
GCCCTTGAGCCGCGGCTCATCGGCCACGATGCTCTCTCACCCTTCGACAGGCTCAGGGTGACAGCGCGGCTCAGGGTGACACGGTGACCGCAGCGATTGCTTCGGTGCACGGGTCTCAAGTAGGATAAGGGCTCCATCCTCATGACCGTCGCCGATCTCGTCGCGAAAGTCCGGCAGTACGACCCGTCGCTGGACGGGGCGTGGCTGGAACGCGTCTACGAGGTCGCCGACCACGCCCACGAGGGGCAGCGCCGCGCCTCGGGCGAGCCGTACGTCGCGCACCCGCTGGCGGTCGCCGACATCCTCGCCGACCTCGAGATGGACCGCGCGACGATCGCCGCGGCGCTGCTGCACGACGTCGTCGAGGACACCGTCCTCACCAACGAAGAGGTCGCCGAGCAGTTCGGCACCGAGATCGCCGCGCTCGTCGACGGCGTCACCAAGCTGACGCGGATCCCGTACCAGTCGAAGGAAGACGCGCAGGTCGAGAACCTCCGCAAGATGTTCCTCGCGATGGCGAAGGACATCCGCGTCATCATCATCAAGCTGGCCGACCGCCTGCACAACATGCGGACGCTCTCCTCGCTGCCGCCGCCGAAGCAGCAGGCGATCGCGCAGGAGACGATCGAGATCTACGCGCCGATCGCGCACCGGCTCGGAATCTGGCGCGTGAAGTGGGATCTCGAGGACCTCGCGCTGCGCTACCTCGATCCTGACGCGTACCGCGACATCGCCGAGCGCGTCGCCAAGAAGCGCAACGAGCGCGAAGAGGCGGTCTCGCGCGTGATCGGCGAGATGAAGGCGGAGTTCGACAAGGTCGGGATCAAGGGCGACATCACCGGCCGGCCCAAGCACTTCTACTCGATCCACTCGAAGATGCAGAAGGGCCGCGACTTCTCGACGATCTACGACCTGACCGCGGTTCGCATCATCGTCGACAGCGTGAAGGACTGCTACGGCGCGCTCGGCCTCGTGCACGCGATGTGGAAGCCGCTCCCCGGCCGCTTCAAAGACTACATCGCGATGCCCAAGCCGAACATGTACCAGTCGCTGCACACGACGGTCGTCGGCCCGGGCGGCGATCCGCTCGAGGTGCAGATCCGCACCTGGGAGATGCACCGCACGAGCGAGTACGGGATCGCCGCGCACTGGCATTACAAAGAAGGCGGCAAGGGCAACGACTCCGAGAAGCTCGCCTGGCTGCGCTCGCTTCTCGAATGGCAGAACGACATGCGCGACTCGCGCATGTTCATGGAGAACCTGAAGGTCTCGCTGTTCGACACGCAGGTCTTCATCTTCTCGCCGAAGGGCGACGTGTTCTCGATGCCGGCCTCGGCGACGCCGCTCGACTTCGCGTACCAGGTCCACACCGACGTCGGCCACCACTGCGTCGGGGCGAAGGTGAACGGGAAGATCGTCCCGCTGGATTCGCACATCAAGAACGGCGACATCGTCGAGATCCTGACGAACAAGTCGTCGAAGCCGTCGCTCGACTGGCTCTCGATCGTCAAGACGAGCGGCGCGAAGCACAAGATCAAGCAGTGGTTCCGCAAGGACCAGAAGGACGAGAACACGCTGCGCGGCCAGGAGGCCGTCGAGGCGGAGCTCGCGCGCGCCGGCTTACGCCCCGACCTCGCGCGCGGCGACGCGATCGAGAAGGTCGCGCAGAAGCTGAACTACCGCACGCCGACCGATCTGTTCGCGGCGATCGGCTTCGGCGACGTGACGGCGAGCAACGTCGTGCAGCGGCTGCGCGAGGAGTCGAAGAGCGACAACGTCGTCGCGATCCCGCTCCCGCGCCCCGCGACGACGCGGCGCGTCGCGCGCAACTCCAGCGGGATCCGCATCGCCGGCGTCGACGACGTGCTGGTGCGGCTCTCGAAGTGCTGCAGCCCCGTCCCGGGCGATCCGATCATGGGCTTCGTGACGATCGGCCGCGGCGTGAGCGTACACCGCGGCGACTGCCCGAACACGGCCTACATGAACGAGGCGCCGGAACGGATCTTGGAGGCGGAGTGGCTCGAGAAGCAGCCGCTGGCGCACTCGGTCGACATCGAGATCGATGCCGGCGACCGCAACGGCTTGCTCCAGGACATCCTAGGCGTGGCATCCGAGCTCAAGACGACGATCAGCTCGGTGAACGCGCGCGCGAAGCGCGACAAGAGCGCGCTGATCTCGCTGACCGCGCAGATCAACGACCTCGACCACCTGCAGAAGCTCCTGCGCAAGCTGCAGAACGTCAAGGAAGTCCGCAACGTCTGGCGCGTGACGAAGCGCGAAGCCAAAGCCAGCGGCTGAACTTGGCCGGATCGTCAAAGGAAGACGACCCCTTGCCGAACGGAGACCAGCGCGTGACGGACATGCGTGAGATGGTCTACGAGAATACGACGGGCGGCTGGGAAGTCACCAAGCCGGTCCGGATCCCGACGGCGAAACCGGCGATCGAACTCATCGACGGCCGCCTGGTGCAGAAGATGAGCCCGAAGGCTCGGCATCAGGAGCTGGAGGTGCGCTGGACGCTAGTCCTTCGCGCGTGGAGCGGCGACCGCGGACGCGCCTTGCCGGAATGGCGGTATCAGTTCCAGGCACCGGGGCGTACGTTCGGGTCCCTCGTCCCGGACGTCGCGTTTCTTTCGCGCGAAGCGCTCGACGAGCTCGGACCTGCGGCATCCGAGGCGCCACCGCGCGCACCGGACATCGCCGTCGAGATTCTCTCGCCGCACGATTCGCGGAGGGAGCTGAACTGGAAGGTGGGTGCGTATCTCGCGGCCGGAACACGCGTCGTCTTCGTGCTCGACCCGCGGAAGCGCACGGTGGTGGCGCATTCACCGGACGCCGTGACGACGTTCGGCCCCGGCGACATCGTGACGCATGCATCGATGCCAGGCTTCGCCTATCCAATCGACGAGATGTTCGAGGGCCTCTACCTCGGCCGGTGAGCCGGCCCCAATGTCATCCTGAGCCTGTCGAAGGATGAGCCGCAGCCGAGAGACTTGTCATCCTGAGCTTGTCGAAGGATGAGCGGAAACCCAAATCGTCAGAGCTTGTAGCGCTGCTCGAGCACGAACGTCGTCGCGGTGAAGTCCGGCGACGGCCCGCGCGGGATACTCGGATAGCCGCCGAACACCGTGCGGCGCAGCGAGACCAGCGCTACCGCGTGCGGCGACTCGCCGAGCTCGATCCCCGCGAATCCGATCCGTTCGGCGAAGTCGACGTTGGTGAACCCCTGCCCGAAGCTCCCGCGCATTCCGTACCTCGCGAGACCGGCCGCGAACGTCGCGCGTCCCGCGAAACGGCGGGAGAACGTAAGGACCATCTCCGGACTGTCATACGAGACGAGGTCTTGCGGCCGGCCGGGCGCCGCGGGCCGGCGCATCGTGTCCCTGGCGTAGTCCAACGTGACGTCGCCGAACGCCGGGTGCCAGCCGGCGAAGAGCAGGTACTGGTGTTGTCGCCCGGAGGTCGCCGCGTCGTCCGCCTGCGGCAGGAAGAAGCCGTCGATGAAGCCCGTGGTCAGCGCGTTCGTCATCGTGATCGGCGCGATCTGATCGAAGCGCGCGTACGCGGCGCGCACGTCGAGCTGTCCGCTCTTCACGGTGTATTTCGCGCGATAGCCCTGGCGGTTGATGTTCACGGGGAAGTCGTTGATGAGCTGATAGTTGGACTTCAGCCACTGGCCCGGCCAGGACCATGCAACGCTCCATACGTTCTCCGGCGCGCCGTACGGCAGCAGCGCGTTCGCGTAGTACGCCTCGTTGCGGTACAGGTCGAGGCTCGCGCTGCGATGCTCGGTCGTGCGGCCGACGCCGACGTGCACGTAGTTCCCCGCCTTGCCCGTTCCGGGCCGCGCGACGTGATCCGCGTCGTACGTCGAGTGCCCAAGCTCCACGATCGCGTCGAGCGCTTTCGTCGCGTGGAACGACGCCGAGGCGCCGTAGATGCGCTGCCGTTGCCCGCCGATCGAGCTGGTCGGCAACGGCCCTTGCGGCCCGACGTCGAGGCGCGGATCGCCTCCGTACAGCACGGTCGTTCCGACGAGATCGCCGCCGGTCGCGACGTGCAGGTACTGCGCGGTGTACTTCGTTCCTTCGCCGTGATCGATCACGAGCGAGCCCGTCAGCATTCGGGCCGCCGTCCCCGGCAGCGCGGGGAGCGACGCGTCGGCCAGCTCGAGCGTCGCGAGGCCGCGCTTCCCGACGACGTCGACACCATGCAACGGAAGCACCGCCGCCGGCGCCTGCCATGGGTCGAACGCCGGCGGACCGTCGCCGAGCGACTCCGGCGTCGCGATCCCGAGCGCGGGCGGCGCGTTCGTCACCGCGGGCTGCACGAACACGAACGGCGCCGTCTGCGTCAGATCGAACCAGCCGCCTTTGAGCGCCAGCGCGCCGTCCTTCGACGCGAGCGTTCCCGACAGCACCGAGGCGACGAGTGCCGTGCCGTCGTCCTGACCGGCATGGCTCGGGAAGACGATGCGGTACGGCAGCGTCTGCGCGCCGACATGCGGGTTCAGCGGTGCGAAGAGTGATTCACCCCAGTGCGCCGCATTCGTCGCGCTGCCGCGCACGAACCCCGCGCCGAGCACGAGCGAAACGTCGAAGGTACGCCCGTAATACGCCGGGCGAAAATACAGCGCCGACTCCGACGCGTTTCCCGAGACGAGCGGCGCGCTCGAGAAGACGTCGTACGGCGTGAGCGGCGAGAGCGGACTACCGTTCGCGAACCCGGCCGCCTCCGGCGGCGCGACTCCAGGGCCGCCGGCAGCGTTCGACACGAACGTCGTATGCGCGTCGATCGCCAACCGCAGCGTGCCGGGCCGCGGCGACGGGGACGGTGAGGGTGACGGCACGGCAGGGGGCGACGGCTGCGGCGACGGCTGCGGCGACGCGGATTGGGCGGACGCGGATGACGCCATCGCAAGGCACCCGAGGATGCAAACGGCGGCCGCCGCAGCCGCGAGCGGAGCGGTCCAGGGCACGAAATGCACTTTACGCGTTACTCCTCGGATATCATCGGCTGCTCGTCCGGGTCGGTCGGAACAGTCTTCCAGCTCACGGCGCTGACGCCGGGCTCGACGCCGAGGCGCGAGACGATCTTCTCGAGCCGTGCGTCGGCACGGCCGGCGACCGCAACGTCGGCGATCACCTCAGCGCGGTTCGTTGCCTCGATGTCCTCGCTGTACACTGCGTGCAGGGTGATGGCGTTGCCGCGCACCGAAGCGATCATCGTCTGCCGTACGCGGTCCTCGACGTCCTGGCGGCACACGGCGCGCACTTCGTAGCTCGTGACGACCTCGGTCCCGTCGACGGGCGCTCGATTGATGCGCTGCACGATCGGGCGCAGTAGCACATTCGCGGCGAGTATGGCGACCGCGCCGATCGCGGCCTGGTACAGGAGCCCGAACCCCGCCAGCGTGCCGACCGCAGCGGTGGCCCACAGTGTCGCCGCGGTGTTCAAACCGCTCACGCTGAGCCCTTCGCGAAAGATGACGGCGCCCGCGAGGAAGCCGATCCCCGAGACGATTTGCGCCGCGATGCGCGTGGGATCGCCTAAAGTGCTGAATGATGACAGCATTACGAACAATGCCGCGCCGATCGACACGAGCGCGTTCGTCCGCAAGCCCGCCATCCGCTGACGGTACTGGCGCTCGAGGCCGACGACGGAGCCGAGCACGAGCGCGACCGCCAACCGAAGCGTGAACTCGAGGACCGTCATGTCACGGTCGCGAGCGTCGGACCGTCGAGGTGCGTCCGCGTGCGTTCCAGCATCACTCGCAGATGGAGGATCCTCCAAGGCCGGCGGCGCGTGTCCGCTTGCGCTTCGATCAGCATCCCGGGGCGAAGCTGCTTCAGTGCAGCGCCGACCACGACGCACTCCTCGATGCCGCGCCCCGCCGTTTCGGTCGGCCCGCGCGCGATGCGGAGGCGCTCGTGATGCGCGTCCACGGCGAGCACCTGACCGGCAAACCATACGTCGTAACCGCGTTCGCTCGCGGCGCACGGCGATGCACTCAGCGTCGCAGCGAATGCGACGCTCGCCAAGGTACGGCGCACCAACGCGATGATCATGTCAGCGGCTCGGCCCGACGAGGTCTCTGCCCAGCACGATCGTAACGTCTGGACCGTTGGGCTCTGTTCGCGGCACGGAGACGATGGTTCCCTTCGGCCCCAGCGCTTTCTGCACCAGCTGCGACGCCGGCGCCGCTGACGGATCGCTTTCGATGCGCGTGACGCCGTAATTGTCCGTCGGGGCGTTGCGGATCTCGGAGACGTTGAAACCCTTGCGGCGCAAATCGCCCGCGACCCTCGCGGCCAGGCCGGCCACATCGGTCCCGTTCTCGATGCGAATGCGGACGCTTCGCGGCGGCGCGCCCGGTGCGGTCGCCGCTACGTCGTTCGCCGGCCGCAGCAGCTCGGCGACGAGGCGCGCTTTCCCGGCTTCGTCCGGAACGAGCGAGTCACCGTAATCCGGCAGCATGACGCTCCCGGTGTACGGCACTTGTGCAGTTCGGACATCGCGGGAGCTGAGGTGGGAGAGCGCGACGACCGACGACACTTCCTCTTGCGGCGTAAAGTCCGTTTCGATGTCCTTGCGGATGACGTCGAGGAGCGATTGGGCGTGCGCCAGCGTGTTCACCTTATCGCGCGTGACGCGGTCGACGATCGCGCGCACGACTTGCTGTTGGCGCATGATGCGGCACGGGTCGCTGCACCAGTCGTGCCGGAAGCGCGCGTACCCGACGGCGTGCTCGCCGTCCAGGTGCTGGAACCCGGGCTTCAGATGGATGTGCAGATGTCCCCAATTGTCGTCGTAGTCCAGCGGTCCGTTGGGGCCCGTCCCCTTGAGCGCGTCCGAGTTCTTCACGTCGACGTCGATGCCGCCGATCGCGTTGATGACGTCTTTCGACGTATCGATCCGCATCACCACGTAGCGGTCGAACGGCGGGATCCCGAGCCAGTCCGCGATGACCGCTCTCGATTCCTTGATCCCGCCATCCGACTGCGCCTGATTGATCTTCGCTCGCTGTCCGTTGGGTAGCGTCGCGATCATGTCGCGCGGAATGGAGAGTTCGCTGATACGATGCTGCTTGAAATCGACGTTCAGCGCCATGATGACGTCGCTGCGCGACGACTTCGACGTCTCTTGGTCGAGCTTGTCGTAGTCGTAGTCGAGCCCGATCACGAGCACGCTCAAACGGTCTTTCCCAAACAGTTTCTGCGGCTCCGGTACGAAAGCGCTCTCGACGGCGTGCACGACGGTCGTCACCGGCGTGGACTGGCGAAACACCGTCGCACCGAGCGCGACCAGTACCACGAAGGCCCCGGCGCATAGAGCGACGACTCTGCGGGACGACAACGGCGGTCGCATCAGCCTTGGTGCAGCGCGATCTGCACGACGCGCACGACGACGAGCGCGACCGCGACGATGAGATACCCGCGCAGGACGATCAGCCACAGCCGGTTCAGCGGTGTCAGCTGCGCCGGCGGAAGCTTCTCGAGCGGCGGCATCTGCCAGGTGTCGCGCCTCGCGCGGGCATGTCTCGTGCGCGCGGCGTGGAGACGCCCGGTGCGGCTCGCGGCCATCCAAACGCCGATCGCCACCGTGAACGCGGTCCCCGCGACCAGGATCGTCACGATCTGCGAGCCGGAGATCGACGGATACAGCACCGAGGCGGTCAAGATCACCGAGAGCATCACCAGCGCCGCGATCACGATCGCGGTGAAGACGTTCGTGCGGCGGGTGTTCGCCCACGGCCCCAGCACGGCGCGGTCGTTCGACAGCAGCAGCAAGAACACCGTCGCGCTCGGCAGCAGGATCCCCGCGAGCGTCTGCACCGCGTTCGTCAGCAGTCCCAGCGGCGTGCCGGGGACGACGACGAGTGCCGCCGCGAGCGCGACCAGCCCCGCGTAGATGAGGTAGAACAGCGGCGCCTCGGTAACGTTCGTGTGGAGCGAGTGCCGGAACCGCAGCACGTCGCCGATCGCGTACGCGGTCGAGAGCGAGACCGCCGCCGCGCCGAGGATGCTCGCGTCGATCAGCGCGATCGCGAACAGCGCGCCGGGGAGCCGCCCCGCGTACTTCGCGATACCGTGCGCGACCGCGCCGGCGTCCTGGAACTGCCCGAACTCCGGCCGCCCGGCGAACGCCCCGGCGGTGAACGAGATCATCGCCAGCGCGCCGATCATCACGAACACGATCCCGATCACGAGGTCCCAGCGCTCGTAGTTCAGGAACCGCGTGGTGATCCGCTTGTCGATCACGTAGCTCTGCTGGAAGAAGAGCTGCCACGGCGCGATCGTCGTCCCGACGATCGCGATGATCAGCAGCATCACCGTCGAGAGCTCGGCGTGGCGCGGAAGCCCGGGGACGAAGAGGTCGTGGACCGACGTCCCGAGCGGCGCGTGCACGTAGAGCAGGACCGGCAGCAGCGAGAGGCTGCCGGCGCACAGGACCACCGCGAACCGCTCGAACCGCCGGAAGCTCCCCGTCGTCGCGGCGGCCATCACGAGCAGCGCCGCGATCGCGACGCCGGCGACTTTCGGCAAGCCGAAGTAGTCGAGGCCGAGGCTGATCCCGATGAACTCGGTGACGATCGTCAGCGCATTGAGCAAGAACAGGTCGATGACGCTGAACGCTCCCCAGAAGGTGCCGAACCGCGCCAGGATGAGCCGCGCGTGGCCGACGCGCGAGACGGCGCCGAGCCGCAGCACCATCTCCTGGTTGACGTACAGCACCGGGACGAGCAACAGCAGCGTCCACATCAACGTGGTGCCGTAGTTCTGCGCCGCCTGGGTGTAGGTCCCGAACGCGCCGGCGTCGTTGTCGCCGAACATCACGATGAGCCCCGGCCCGAGCACCGCGAGGAGCGTCAGGACGCGGGCCCGCCACGACGTGCGCGGAGCGTCGTCGTGGCGGATCGTGCCCAGCGCGCCGCGGATCTCGCCCGCGTGCGTGCCCGCACGCGGCTCCGTGGCCGCGTTCACGACCGAATCCCGCACGATCATCGCGCGAAGAGGATCCAGAATGCCGGCTCGTCGCGGCGGACCTTCCGCGCCGCGGGCGAGCCGAGGGAAATGACCGCGCGAACGCGCGTCAGAACGAAGTTCAGCATGACGCTACTCCTCAGGTGGGATGCGCGTCATCGCGGACGACGACGCGCGAAAAAGTGCAACTACAACTACTGCCGCCGTCCATCTGCCGAACCTCACCTCCCCTCGCGGCCTGCCTGGCCGGAACGATAAAAAACCGCCGGATCGCCTCGCGATCTCGACGGCCGAACAGTGCTGCGGACGGGTCCGCGGTACTCCTCAACGTCGAGGGTTCGGCACCGCGCGCCGTAGAGCGGGGAGCGAGCTCCCTGCTCGGCTGCATTAGATCCCGCCTTGATGTCGACGGGGCCTGGTGACCCATTGGCGTCTCTCGACGTTTCCGGGCAGCAGCGTGTTGATCGCGCGGACGCCTCACCTAACGAGGATGTCCACCGACATTGTACGCTCGCGTGTCAACCCCGTCCGAACGGCTACGTCCGAACGGCCGAAGGTCAGGCCGCGTACTCCACGTCCACGACGTCGACGCGGCGGGTCGTCGTGAAGCGGCCGAGGTACGGGGCGACGAACTGGCCGGAGGTCGGCGCGACGTCGGTGTAGTCGCGGCCGGCGGCGACGAAGACGTACTTCATCGTGGTGCGGCGGTCGTGGGTCGGGTCGAAGCCGGCGACGCGCGCGGTGCCGGTGCCGGGCGCCGGCTCGATCACCTCGAGCCACGCGTGCGTGCCGCCTTCGCCAAGCAGATGGCCGGAGACGTAGCGCGCGGGGATCCCGCAAAGCCGGCAGAGCGTGATCATGACGTGCGCGTAGTCCTGGCAGACGCCGGTCCCTTGCGCGAACGCCTCGGCGGCGGTCGTCTCGACGCCCGTCGCCTCCGGCACGTAGCGCATGTGCTGCGCGACGAAGCTGTTGATGCTGCTCGCCAGCCGGCCGCAGCCGTCGTCGGCGGCCATCAGCGCCTCGGCGGCCTCGCGCAGCGCGAGGCTCGGATACGTGAGCCGGGACGGCTGGCGGAAACGTGCGTCGGCGAACCACGTCGCTTCGATGAACGGCGACGCGTCATCGCTGCGCCGGATCGTCGCCTCGTAGTCGAACTGCACCTCACGCTCGACCCACGGCGCGTGGATCGTCGCGACGCGGTTGCCGAAGGCGTCGTTCTCCCACAGCACGCGCAAGCCCGGGCTGGCGACCAACCGGTGCTCGAGCCGAATCTGATCGCCGTACACCGGCGGCGGTGCGACGACCAAGCGGTGGCGAAGGTGCTCGATCGGTCCGGGGTACTCGTACCGGAACTGCTGGCGCAGCACGTAGTCCGCGCGGACGACCCGCTCCGCGCCGAGCTCGATCATTCGTTCCACGTTCACTTCGATTGATCGGCCCAAACGGTCATTTTCTTCAACTGGGCGGAACCGTACGTCGTCACCATCGCGACGTCGACCGCGTCGCGTCCGCGCGCGATCGGGATGTGGCCGATCCGCCGCTGGTTGTTGCGCGGGTCGAACGTCCACCAGCGCTCGCCGAGATACGCCTCGAACCAGGCGCAGAAATCCATCGCCGCATCGACCGGCGGAACGCCGATGTCGGGCAGGTAGCCGAAGCAGTAGCGCGCCGGGATGTTCAATGCGCGGCAGAACGTGACCGACAGCTGCGCGAAGTCCCGGCAGACGCCGGTCCCCGCTTCCAGCACGTCCGCGGCGGTCGTGTGCGGGCGGCTCGTGCCGTACGAGAACTTCGTGTTGCCGTGCACCCAGTCGCAGATCGCCTGCACCCGCGCCCAACCGGGCTCGACGTCGCCGAAGAGCTCCCATGCACGGTCGGCGAGCAGATCGGACGGGCAGAGCCGGCTCGGCAGCGTGTAGAGCAGCGTCTCGTCCGGCAGCTCCTCGACGGGAACTTCGCGTGCCGACCAGTCGGTCTCGGCGGGTGTGGGCGGGACGTCGGCCAGCGCGTCGTAGCGCAGCGTCGTCGTGCCGGGCGCGAAGGTCAGCCGCCGGCAGACGTTGCCGTACAGATCGCGGTAGTCGTGATGCGCGGTCGGCGGATCGCTCGTCCACGTGACGCCGCGGACCGGCTGCGCGCGCTCGTCGGGCTGCACGAGGAAGACCGCGGGCGTCGGCCAGTCGGCTTCGTAGACGAACTCGCAGCCGACCCGGATCGCCAAGCGCGATGCGATGCTCATTGCTGCTGCTGTTCTTGCTGCTCGTGCAGCGAGGGTTCCCGCTGCTGCGCCGGCGAGAGCGCCTCGACCGCGACGTCGACCGCCATCGTGCTGGACGACGCGCCGACGTACGTCCCGCGCACCGGGCTCACGTCGCGGTAGTCGCGGCCGGTCGCGATGCGCACGAACTGATCGCCGATCCAGGTGTCGTTCGTCGGGTCGATCCCGACCCAGCCGTGCGGCCCGAGATACGCCTCGGCCCACGCGTGGGAAGCCTCCGCGCCGAGCGTCTCGCCGCCGCCCGAGTGCACGTAGCCGCTCACGTACCGGGCGGCGACGCCGGCACGCCGGCACAGCGCGATCAGCACGTGCGCGAAGTCCTGACAGACGCCGCGCCGCATCGCGATCGACTCGTCGACCGTCGTCCGCACCGTCGTCGTCCCGGTCTCGTAGGTGAAGCCGTCGTGGATCGCTTTCGAGGCTGCGCGGAACCACGCGACGAGATCGTGGTCGGGTTCCGGCGTCCCGATCGCGTCCGCGAGCGCGTCGAGCTCGGTGCCGAACCGCACGTAGCGGCTCTCGTGCAGGAAGTCCCACAGGTCGAGCAGCGCCGGATCGGCGTCGACGTCGGCGCGGCGGACGGGCGGCGGCGCCTTGGGCCTGCCGCGCGCGGTGACGACTTGCGAGCGCGCGATCACCTCGAGCGTGTCGTGCTCGGGGAGCACCGCGAAATGCTGCACGTCGTTGCCGAAGCG
>DATHLN010000147.1:0-3637 GCA_035488115.1 Candidatus Limnocylindrales bacterium
ATCACCGGCTCGCTCGAGCAGACGATCAACAGCCGGACCGCGCAGGTCGGCGACCCGTTCGTCCTCGACGTGCAGCCGCCGTTCCCGATGGACGACGCGCGCTACCAGGGTGCGCGGGTCTACGGCCACGTCGCAACCGTGCAGCGCGCCGGCGGGATGAAGAAGGGTGGCGTCTCGCTCGCCTTCGACCGCCTCACCCTGATGGACGGCACGACCGCCGCGCTCCAGGGCCAGGTGCTCTCGTTCGACGCGCAGGGAAACAAGTCCAATTCGACCGCGAAGACGATCGCCGGCGGCGTGATCGGCCAGATCGTCGGCAACTACATCGGCAAGCACATCGGGACCGACGTGGGCGGCGCGATCGGCGCGGTCGGCGGCGCGATCCTCGCGGCGAACACCGGCCAGAACATCCAGGTTCCGCAGGGCAGCCAGGTCTCGATGAAGACGACGGCACCCGCGACGGTCCTCTCGCGCCGTCAGGCCGGCTACCCGAACGGCGGGTACAACAACGGGAACAACGGCGGCTACAACAACGGCAGCAACGGCCAGTACCCGACGCCGTACCCGACCCCGTACCACTGATTTTCGTCCCACCGCGCTAGCGACGATCAAAGCGAGGCACCGCTCCGGCGGTGTCTCTTCTTTTTGCCGGGTCGAGACAGAGGATTGAACTCGATGCCCTCGGTCGGCTATGCTGGCGTTGGCGGCATCCCCGATCGACGCTGTCGCCGCAGGGTGGGGGTCCGGCATGGCTGATGATTCACATCGCTGGCGTGACGCGTGGCGACGCGATCGTCAGCGGGACGACGCGTTCTCCGAGGTGCAGCGCTCATCTCGCGCCGTCGAGCACGCGACGCGCGGAGTAGAGCGCGCGACGCGAGAAGTTGAGCGGTGGCAGCGCGCGACGGCGGTGTTATTGATCCTGATGATCTTGATGCTCGGCGTGACCGTCGTCGCTGCAACCGTCTTCATCGTGCAGCATCCGCCCGTCACCGTAGGCGCGGTGGGGCCCGCCGGCCCGGCTGGCCCGGCGGGACCGGCCGGCCGAGCGGGACCGGCCGGCCCAGCGGGACCGGCCGGCCCGGGAGCGGCCGGCGGATTCGGCCAGTGGATCTGGGCGCTGATCGTCGTCTGCACGGCCGTGATCGTCGCCGCACTGTTCGCTCTCAATGACCGCGAGGCCGTCGCGCGAATGGCCGAGGTCGCGACAGTGGCGATTCCGCTCGCTGTGTTCAGCGAGTTTTACGCATATCTCTTCAATCTCGGATGGGCGACCGCGTTCTCCATTCCACGCTGGCTCATACCGTGGAGCTCGTCACCGCAGACGGTGTTCTTCGAAGCAGTGCTGATCTTCGTCGTGCTGTCACCGTTTACGCGGACGCGCAAAGACGATGCGCAAGCGGAGATTACGGAACAAGGCGACAGCCCTGACTCGAAAACGACCGCGAAAGCGCGTGACCGCGAGCTCGATCCGAAGAAGTTCATGTTCATCATACCGGCTGAGCGCCGCAAGCATGCCTACGTTGCGCTGGCGGTAGTTGGGATAACCTCATTCGGAATCGGTGTGCTGACCCCGTTCTGGCCGGGGTTGTCGTGGTCGTACATCGGCAAGCAGTGCGTCGTCGTCGCCGTCTTCGGCGATACCGCCGTTGCCGCCGATGTCGATAGCAGGCATCGCATTGCGGCGGACTTCACCGTCTATTCTCACGATTCGGTGCCCCGGCAGTTCTACCAATCATCGCTTTCACTTTCGCGCGTCGCTTCGGATTCGGTCGGCGCAGGAAAGCCCATGATCGAGTGTCCTCGACCGGTGCCGTCGGAGAAGGAGCGTACCGACTCGGTCAAGTGAGACGCCCGTGCGCCGACTTCGGAAGCACGACCCGACCTGCACCGAGCCAATCGGCCATTCGATCGAGCTGCGTACGAAGCGCGGGCAGCACGTCATTGCGCGCCGCGTGAGCCTCGAAATCGACCGCATGAGCGCGCAGGATGCCGGCTTGACGGTCGTGCTTGAGGTCCACGCGTGCGACGAGACGGTCGCCGAGGAGGAACGGCAGGACGTAGTAGCCGTGGACGCGCTTGTGCTGCGGCGTGTAGATCTCGAGGCGGAAGTCGAACTCGAAGAGCTCGCGGTTGCGCGATCGCTCCCACACCACCGAGTCGAACGGCGAGAGCAGCGCGCGCGCGTCGATGCGCCGCGGTAGACGTGCGTTGCGCGCGAGGTAGCGGTCTCCGCGCAGGCCGTGGACCTGCACGCGTTGCAGCTCGCCGGCGTCGACGAGCTCCGCGACGCGGGCGCGCGCGCCGGCAAGATCGAGGCGGAAGTAATCGCGGAGGTCGCGTTCGCTCGCGATGCCGGTCGCGCGCGCCGCGATGCGGATGAGCTCGCGCTGTGCGTCCTCTTCCGACGGCGTTGGCGCGTCCAGAATCGCAGGCGGCAGCACGCGCTCGGGCAGGTCGTAGACCCGCTCGAAGCCCTTGCGGTACGCCGTGGTGATCTCACCGCACCAGAAGAGCGCTTCGAGCGCGATCTTCACGTCGCTCCAGCCCCACCACGAACCCTTGCCGCGCGCGCCCTCGAACCCGCTCGCGGCCATCGGGCCGCGCTCCGCAATCGTCGCGCGCAGCCGCTTCAGCGTCCCCGGCTGCTCTTGGACCATGCGGGCGATGCGGCCCCAGGTCTCGATGCCGCGCTTTGCGCGCTCCATGCGCCAGCGCAGCAGCGGCTGCAGCTCGACCGGAAGCAGCGACGCCTCGTGGCCCCAGTACTCGAAGAGCGTGCGGTCGCGCCCGTACGCCGCGCGCTCGAGCACCTCACGATCGTAGGGGCCGAGCCGCGAGAACGCGGGCAGGTAGTGCGAGCGAACGACGACGTTCACGCTGTCGATCTGGATCACGCCGACGCGCGCGAAGACGCGCCGCAGCAGCCGCCGGTCCACCGTGCCGCGCGGCGCGGGATCGGCGAAGCCCTGGGCGGCGAGCGCGATTCGGCGCGCTTCGGCGAGCGAGAGGTCGGAGCTCACCCGCCGTTCGCGGCTACTTGAAGCTGCGCAGGAACTGCGTCGTGCGCTTCCACGCGCTCGGGCGCGGCCCGCGGTCGGCGCGCTTCTGGGCGACGACGTGGTACGCTTGCAGCGAGTCCTCGTGGAACGCGTAGCTCCCGGTCCACAGGTAGAGCCGCCAGATCCTGAACGTCTCCTCGCCCCATTTCGCGACGATCTCGTCGCGGTGTGCGTCGAAGCGCTCCGCCCAGTGGCGCATCGTGAGCATGTAGTCGTGCGTCTCGTTCTTCGTCTCGACGATGTCGAGGCCGTGGAAGAGCAGCTCTTCGATCAGATCTTGCAGGCACAGGAACGAGTGCGCCCCCGGCCAGATGTAGCGGCGCGTGAAATCGGACGCGTCGTACTTCTCGATCGCCGCCGAGGCGTCGAGGTACAGGCGCCCGTTCGGCTTGAGCACCTCGTAGAGCCGCGAGGCGAAGCGCTTGTAGTACGGGATGTGCTCGATCACGCCGTAGATCACGACGCCGTCGTACGGCTCCGCCGGCCGGTGGACCAGGAAGTCTTCGAGCTTCACGGCGCAGTTGTCGAGCCCGAGCCGTTTCTCGAGCGCGGTGATGTACGCGAACGAGTCGTCG
>DATHLN010000148.1:0-9326 GCA_035488115.1 Candidatus Limnocylindrales bacterium
CGGGGTCGGCGAACGTCATCGCGCCGTGGTCGCAGAACACCACGTCGAACGACGCGTCCGGCAGCGGTACGTTCTCCACGCTGGCGTGCACGAGCGGAAAGTCCACGCCGGCGGCGGCCATTGCGCGCCGGGCGTGCTCGAGCTGGCGCGCGGAGTTGTCCAGTCCGACGCAGCGCGCACCGAGCCCGGCGAGCGCGATCGACCACTGCGCCGCGCCGCAGCCGAGCTCGAGGACGTCCTTGCCGCGGACGTCGCCCAGAACGTTCAGCTCAGATTCGGGGATCGACCACACGCCCCAGGCCAGCGGCGCGCGGCCGAGCTGCGCGCCGTGGTTCGCCTGATAGTCGTCCGCTTCGGCGTCCCAGTGCGCGCGGTTCTTGCGCGCGTGGTCGCTCAGGTCCAGGGCGTTACGCGCGCTCGCGCTGGACGCGCGGGATCTGCAGGCGCTTGAGCATCTGCGGGGTCGGCAGCTTCACGTCGCGCGCGAGCTTCAGCCACGCCAGCACCTTGATCGTCCACCAGGTGAAGTCGACCTCGAACCAGCGCAGACCGTGCTTCGCGCTGAACGGGAACGCGTGGTGGTTGTTGTGCCAGCCCTCGCCCCAGGCGAGGATCGCGACCCACCAGTTGTTCGTCGACTTGTCACCGGTGCGATAGCTCTGATAGCCGCTGTAGTGCGCCGCGCTGTTCACCAGCCACGTGATGTGATACGTGATCACCACCCGCACGAACAGGCCCCAGATCAGCCACGACCAGCCGCCGATCAGGAACAGCGCGACGCCGAGCCCGATCGTCCACCACACCGCGGTGTTTTCGAGGAAGCGGTAGAACGGGTCTTTCGCGAGGTCGGGCGCGAGCCGGTTCTGCTCCTCGGGCGTGAGCATCGCCTCGTTGCGCTTGTAGAGCCACTCCATGTGCGCCCACAGCACGCCGCGGTTCACGTCGTGCGGGTCGCCTTCTTTGTCGGTGTGTGCGTGGTGTGCGCGGTGCGTCGAGATCCAGTCGATCGGGCCGCCCTGCATCGCCAGGACGCCGAAGACGGCCGCGACGTACTCGAGCGGCTGCCACAGCTTGAGGCTGCGATGCGTGAGCACGCGGTGGTAGCAGAGGCAGATCCCCCACGCGCCCGTCGTGTAGTACAGCACGGCGAGCACGATGAGCGCGCTCCAGTGGAAGGTCCCGGGGATCAGCGCGCACAGCGCGCCGACGTGGATGATAGAGAGGGCAACGAAGTTGACCCACGCGGGGGTCCGCCGCGCGCGCTGGGCGGTCGCAGTCTGCATAAGCCCGGGAGGTGCGCCCTCCGACTGGGGACTCCTGGCAGCCGGGCGACGGCCGTGCTCGAAGATTCCGTTTGGCATTCATCTTGGTATCGACCGCACGATCGGTACTGCTGAGGGGATCGCCTCCGGGGCGCGACGGTCGAGCACGCGGACGGTCGCTGAAACCAAGCGGCCCGGCTTCGCGCTCATGCGGCGCGGTGATCGACGTCCACACGCACTTGCACCCGCCGCGCCTCTTCGCGGCGATCCGGCGCTGGTTCGCGGAGCGCAGCCCGTGGGTGCTGGAGCACCCGACCGAGCCGCGCGAAGTGGCACGTTCGCTCCGAGACAACGGTGTGGAAAAGTTTACCTTCTGCTCGTATGCGCACAAGCCGGGGATCGCGCGCGATCTGAACGGCTGGCTGAACGCGACGGCGCGCGAGCTCGGCGCCGGCGCGATCCCGCTCGGCACGGTGCACGTCGAGGATCCCGATCCGGCCGGCGACATGCGCGACGCGCTCCGCGGCGGCTGCGCGGGGCTCAAGGTGCACGAGGATGTGCAGCGGTTCGGGCTCGACGACCCGCGTCTGGCGGGCGCGCTCGACGCGGTCGCAGAGCACGAGGGCTTCGTCCTCGCGCACGTCGGGCACATCCCGTGGTCGGACGACACGAACGACGGCCCGCGCCGGATCGCGCAGGTGCTCGAAAAGCATCCGAAGCTGCGCGTCGTGGTCGCGCACTTCGGGATGCCGGACTACGTGCGCTATCTCGATCTCGCCGAGCGCGAGCCGCGGCTGTTCCTCGACACGACGATGGCGTTCGCGCCCGAGTCGCCCTCGCGCATCCGCGTCGCGCGCGAAGACGTCGAGCGCGGCGCGCGGCAGATCGTGCTCGGCACCGACTGGCCGAACATTCCGTACTCGTACGATGGCGATCTGCGCGGGCTGCGCGCGCTCGGCCTGACCGATGCGACGCTGCACGCGATCACGGACGAGAACGCGCGCCGGCTGACGCCTGCGCTCGCGTAGCGCGCTCTAGGAGATCGTGATGTTCTCGAACGGCTGGGCGCCGGGGATCACCACGGTGATCGCCGTCGTCGACGGACCGGGATCCGGGAACTTCGCCCACGTCGCATAGGTCTGGCCCGCGGCGAGCGTCACGACCTTGTGACCGGGATGCGTCCCCGCGATCGGGTACGCTTTGTCCTTGAGCACCGGATACTTCGTCGTTCCGTCGAGCAGATATGCGTCGTAGCTCAAGCTGTACGGCTCGCTGTACCCCATACCCGTGAACGACTTCGCGATCTGCAGCGGACCGCTGGTCGTGTTGTGATACGACCAGCGCGCGGTGATCGAGCCGTTCGTGCGCGTCAGCGAGATCAGCGTCACCTGCACGCCGGGCGCGTCATCGTAGGGTTGCGTGCCCAGCGTCGCCGCGGCCGGCGCGGGGGACGGGTACGCGGCCGCGGCTGCGGTCGCTGCGGCGAAGATCAGCGCGAACGCGAGCAGCGCGGCGCCGCTGCGCGAGAGAGCTCGTGAACGGACGGACATCTCGACCCTCCATCCGGCCGGCGCTGCGCAGGCCGGACCGGGGCCTTCTCCGAGCGCGCCGTCCGCCCTCGTCGCCGGGCGAAATTTGAGGCTAGGCGGGCGTTCCGGCGACCCTGCCCTGCAATCCCCGAAGGCGGAAGGCGAGCCCGATCAAGACGATCCCCGCGAGCAGCGCGTACACGCTGATCGTCCACACGAGCGCCAGCGCGCCGATCGCGGGGACGAACAGGATCGCGATCCCGGCGAGCAGCGAGATGGCGCCGAGCACGATCGTCAGCCATTCGTTGAGGAGCTGCCGCAGCCGGATCGCGGCCACGATCGCGGCGATCCCGGTGAGGATCGCCCACGCCGCGAAGAGGTAGATCAGCCAAAGCGCCGTGATCCCCGGATAGAAGAACGTGATCACGCCGACCAGCACGCCGAGGACGCCCTCGACCAGCAGCCAGCCCCAGTTGTGCTCGGCGTGGTTCATCCGCAGCGCCGCCACGATCGCGACGATGCCGTCGACGAACGCGTAGGCGCCGAACAGGAGCGCGAGCGTGTAAATGGCCGCGCCGGGATAGAGCGGGAACAGGACCCCCAGCGCGAGCGCCAGGATCCCCCGGATCAAGAACAGCCACCAATGCGACGACAACCGTGCGATCACCGGAACCTCCTCATTCGGACTCGGGCCGCTCAGGCCCGAGGAGGGCTCACGAAGTGGACCCTGATCGTACCACCGGAAGGCCGTTCGCGTCCACCGGCGTTCCCACCAGGAGCTTCAGGAAGAACCCGTACGAGGCGACGCCCCCGCGCACGCGGTTCGCGCGCAAAAAGCGGTCGTAGAAGCGCCACTGCATCGCGAAGATCTGGGGCTTGTAGTTCCGCAGAAACCGCTCGCGGCTGGCCTGGAAGTCGGCGATCACGCGCGGGTCGAGCTTCAGCCGGCGGCGCTGCGCTTCGGGCAGATCGCCGTAGGTCCAGAACGCGCCGGAGTAGCGTATCAGCGGGTCGTCCGAACGCAGGCACGCGAGCGTCCCGATGTAGTTTGCGTCGCCTTCGTCGGTGAAGCCGCCGGCGTGCGCCCATTCGTGCGCGAGCGCGCGCGGGACCTCGAACGGGAGGAACGACCCGTTGAGCATCGTCTCGAACGAGAAGGGCGAGTACTGCCCGCCGATCCCCGCCGCTTCGTAGTATGGCTCCAGCAGGGTCGTCTTCGCGGCGGTCACCTCGACCGGCCAGTCGTCGCCGAGCCGCTCGACGACCGGCTCGTACGCGGCGCGCAATTTCGCGCGGTCCAGCGTCTCGGCGTGCGCCGCCGCGACGTCGCCGTTCAGGATCCCGACGATTCGCTCGCTGAAGCGCGCGACCGCGGCGTCCGTGACGCGCGCTTCGCTGTAGTCGATGCGCTGCACCACGGTCGCGCGGCGGTAGTTCAGCCCCCACGACAGCTCGAAGAGGACGAGCCCGAGCGCCGCGAAGCCGATCGTGTGCGCGGCCAAAAGCGCGGCCGCGCGCAGCTTGCGCCCGCGCGGCGCGCGCCGAATTCCGCGCACCCACCAGACGATCAGCGCGATCAGCACGACGGCGAGCTCGAGGTCGCCGACCGCGAACGGCACGAGGTTCGTGAGCGGCACCAGCGCGCGGTTCATCGCCGCGAACATCCCGTTCGCGTAGCCGTGCTCGATCCAGCCGCGCGGCAGGGGTGAGGACGACGCGACCCACGCGAGCACGACCGCGAGCGCGTCGAGCGCGAGCGCGGTGGGCGTACCGGAGCTCCGCCGAGGGACGCGCATCATGGAAACAGATACGTCGCGAACGTGCCGACGCGGGTGAAGCCGAGCCGCTCGTAGAGCGCGATCGCGGGCGCGTTGAAATCGTTGACGTAGAGCGAGAGCGTGGCCTCCGTGGCGAACAGGCGGCGCGCGATCGCGGCGAGCGCGAGCGAGGCGTAGCCGTTCCCGCGTTGCGCGGGCGGCGTCCAGACGCCTTGCAGCTGCGCGGTCGCGGCAGTCCGCGGCCCGACGTTGAGCTGAAAACGCACCTCGCCATCGACGATCCAGACCCACCAGTGGCCCAGGCCGATCGCGCGCCGCACCGTCGCGACGAACGCCGAGCGGTTCGCGCGCGGGTCGTAGCCGAGCTCGGCGAGGATCATGCGGCCGCTGTGGTCGGCGACGAGCTCGGCCTCGTCGTCGCGCGCCGGCCGCACGCCGACGTCCGGACCGTTCGCGCGCAGCGCGCCGGGGACGAGCGCGTAGAGCGGCTGCGCGCCGCGCACGATCGCGGGCGCCGGATGCCAGCTGCGCACGCGCGACCACAGCACGTCGACCACGTCCTTCGGCCCGACGAAGCTGCGCAGCCCGCGGTGCTTGCGGGTCTCGACCGCGATCGCGTCGACCGCGGTCTCCGCGTCGGCCGTGACGACCAGCTGCGCGCCGTAGTAGACCATCCCGTTGATGCGGCCGCGAAAGTCACGGTTGAGGATCACGTCGTCCGGCACGCCGGGGCCGTGGCCGCCCTCGAGCACCCATTGGAGGAAGACGTTGTCGTACGGGCGGCGCGCGGCGTAGGCGATCGCCTCGCGGCGCGTCGCGCGGGTGACGGGCTCGAGCAGCGGCGGTGGTGTTCCTAGGTCAGCGGGCGGACGAAGGTCGGTGTGGTCGTCGGAGCTTTGCTCCCGCCCTCAGGTTCGACGCTGAGCGCGACCGTACCGACCCGCGTCGCGTCGACGCGCAGCGGGACGACGGTGACGCTCCCCGGATTCGGGACGAACGTCGGGCCGGGCGCCATCTTCGTCGAGGCTTTCACGGCGGTCCACGCCTGGTAGACGTGACCCTTCGGCAGCGGCGGCAGCTTGGAGAGAGCGAAGTACAGCCGGTCGCCGCGCACGACCACCGAGCCTTCGGCGACTTGGTAGTGCGTCGCGTCGGGAGAGAGCAGGTCGGCGAGCATCTGGCGGTCCTGCGCCGCCGCGCGCTCGTTCTGGGCCAGCCGGCTCTGCAGCGTCCCGACGCGCCGGTCCGCCGCGGCGAGGTCGCCGCGCAGCGTGAGGTCCTGCGCGACCGTGACGACCGCGAACACGATCGCCGCCGCGGCCGCCAGGCCCGTCCCCCACAGCCACGCCGGATACGCCGGCGCAGGGCGCCGTTCGGCGCTGCGGCGCGGTCGCGCCGCCGCCGCGGCCGCGTCGGCGCGCACGCGCGCCATCAGCCGTTCTTTCATGCGCGCCGAGCGCGCCGAGTCGACCGGTTCGTCGGCCGAGTGCGCGAGCGCGTCGGCCGCGCCGCGCAGCTCGACGTACTCGCGCCGCGCGCCGTCGTCGTTCGCGATGAACGCCGCGATGAGCGCGGCTTCTTCGCGCGGCAGCACGCCGAGCGCGTAGAGCGCGACGGAGTCGAGCATCGCTTCGCGGTCCGGTTGCGCGCTCATCGGGTCACCCGCTCCCCGAGCGACTCGCGCAGCCGCCGCAAGCCGCTGCGGATCCGCGTCTTCACCGTGCCGAGCGGCGTGTCGGTGCGGCGCGCGAGCTCCTGATGCGTCGCGCCCCCGAAGAACCCCATCTCGATGAGGCTGCGCTGCTCGGGCGGAAGCGCGCTGAGCGCGTCGCGGACGCGCTGGGCGTCGAGGTTCGCCAGGACGTCGTCGTCGAGCGCGCCTTCGAGCGGGAGATCGGCCGGAATCTCGATCTCGGGTCGCGCCGATTTCGAGCGCAGGACGTCGAGCGCGCGGTTGCGCGCGACGCGCGAGACCCACGCGACGAACGAGCCGCCGCGGAACGTCTCCGGCGCGGTCCAGATCTTCAGGAACACGTTCTGCGTGAGGTCCTCGGCCGACGACGGATCGCCGAGCATCCGCAGCCCGATCCCGAACACGAGCCGGTGGTAGCCGTCGTAGAGCGCCTCGAAAGCGCTCGTGTCGCGCGCGCGAACCCGCTCCATCAGGCGGACCCCCGGATCCATTGGGCAGCCGTTCGCTTCGCCGAACCCCTCACCCCTGGAAAACGTCCCGCGCCGACGGACGGATGGGACCGGCCCGCGAAGCGCGCACGATGCAGGTGACGGAGAGCGACCTCGGCGAGCTACGCGAGCGCTTGCACGCGGCACGTTCGGTGATGGTGCTGACGGGCTCCGGGATCTCCGCGGAGAGCGGGCTGCCGACGTTCCGCGGCGTCGGCGGGTTGTGGCGCACGCACCGTGTCGAGGAGCTGGCCTCGCCGCAGGGATTCGCGCGCGATCCGCGGCTGGTGTGGACGTGGTACGGCGAGCGGCGCCGCGCGCACGCCGCCGTGCAGCCGTCGCCCGCGCACGTGGCGCTCGCAGAGATCGAGAAGCGCGTCCCCGACTTCACGCTCGCGACGCAGAATGTCGACTCGCTCCACATCCTCGCCGGATCGCGCAACGTCCTCGAGCTGCACGGGAAGATGCGCGAGGCGAAGTGCACGCGCTGCGACGCGCGGCGCCCTTTGGACGATGTCATCCTGAGCTTGTCGAAGGATGATTTCGACGTCGCCGCGCTGCGGCACGAGTGCGGCGGGATGTGGCGGCCGGACATCGTGTGGTTCGGCGAGGCGCTCCCCGCGGACGCGCTCGAAGCGGCGTTCGACGCGGCGCGGCGCGCGGAGCTGATGCTGGTCGTCGGGACGTCGGGGATGGTGCAGCCCGCGGCGTCGCTCGCGACGAAGCGCGCGACGCGCGCGTACGTGGTCGAAGTGAATCCCGAGGAAACGGCGCTGACCGCGCACGTCGACCGCTCGATCCGCGCTCGCGCCTCGGACGTTCTCCCGCGGCTCGCGTCATGAGCGGGTAGGCACGATGAGCGAGCTCGCGCACGGCGTCGGCGCGTTCACGGTGCTGCTCGGCGCCGCGGTGCTCGTTGCGATCCTCGCGCAGCGCGTGCGCGTCCCCGCCGCCGTCGCGCTGGTCGCGATCGGCGCGCTGGTGCCGATCGCGCCGCCGTTCGCGTTCGGCGACACGCTGCTGTTCGTGTTCCTCCCGCCGCTGATCTTCGAGGCGTCGTGGAATCTCGATCTGCGCACGCTCCGCGCGCTCGCCGGTCCGATCGCACTGCTCGCGGTCCCGGGGACGCTGTTCACGGCGGCGATCGTCGCGGGCGTGCTGGTGCTGGCGCGTGCGCTGCCGCTCGATTCCGCGCTGCTGTTCGGGTCGATCGTCGCCGCGACCGACCCGGTCGCGGTCGTCGCGGCGTTTCGGACGGTGGCCGTCCCGGAACGGCTGCGCACGCTGGTCGAAGCGGAGTCGCTCAGCAACGACGGCGTCGCGCTGGTCTTGTTCGGTTTCGCGACGGCGCTCGCGGCCGGTCAGCCGGTCTCGGTCGGAGCCGACGTGCTGTTCGGCGTGCTCGAGGTCGTGGGCGGCGTCGCGATCGGCGTGCTGCTCGGCGTGCTTTGCGCGGGCGTGCTGCGCGCGACGAACGCCTCGGAGTACGAGGTGACGGTGACGATCGTGCTCGCGTACCTCGCGTACATCGGGGCGACCGCGCTGCACTGCTCGGGGATCTTCGCGACGGCGGCGGGTGCGATCGCGCTGCGCGCGGCGGCGGGGCGCGTTCCGGGCGCGATCACCCACGCAGAGGACGTCGACCGCGCATGGAGCGCGCTCGCGTTCGTCGCGAACGCGGTCGTGTTCATCGCGACCGGGCTGCTGATTCGCCCCGAGCGCGTGCTGCACGAGCCGTTCCTCGTCATCGTCGCCGTCCTCGCGGTCTGGCTCGCGCGCGCGCTCCTCGCACTTCTCGCCGCGCGGAAGCGCGCCGACCGCATCACCGTGTTCCTCGCCGGGATGCGCGGTGCGCTCCCGCTCGCGCTGGCGCTCTCACTACCCGACTCGATCCCGAACCGGCCGCAGATCATCGACGCGACGTTCGCCGTCGTGCTCGTCACGATCGTCGCGCAGGGCGCGCCGCTCGAGGTCGTGCTGAAACGCATCTACGGCGGCGCGCGATCGTAGCGGCCATGGAACGCGAGCACATCGTCCTCCCGCGCGCCTCGCTCCCCGCCGGGGTGACGCGTTTGCCGTTCAGCGACGCCGTGCGAGCCGGCGAGACGCTCTACGTCTCAGGCCGGCTCGGCCTCGATCCGAGCACGATGAAGCCGCCGGACGACGTCGCCGACGAAGCGCGCTTCCTGATGGACGATCTGCGCGCGGTGCTCGGCGCGGCCGCCATGACGACGGTCGAGCTGGTCATGGTGACGGTCTTCGCGCCGGACGTCACGCACTTCGCCGCGTTCAACGCGGTCTACGTGCGCTATTTCGACGGACCGCTACCGGCGCGCGCGTTCATCGGCTCCGGACCGTTGCTGTTCGGCTGCCGTTTCGAGCTCACCGCGATCGCCGTCGTCCGCGCGTAAGCGGATCGGGCGCAGCAATCCACTAAAGCTGAAACGTGCCGCCGCGGTCTTCGTAAGTAGCGCGCGGCGGCGGCGGGTCGGGGAAGATCGGACCGTCGTGCACGAGCGGCCAGCCGTCGTCGCCGAGATCGGGCAGTCCCAGCTCCGCGGCCGCGGTGCGCGCGG
>DATHLN010000149.1:0-6894 GCA_035488115.1 Candidatus Limnocylindrales bacterium
CACGCCCACGTCCACGACCGGGCGTTCGACGAGGACCGTGAGGCGATGCTGGCGCGCGCGCGAGAGCGCGGGGTCACCGCGATCGTCACGGTCGGCTGCGACGTCGAGGATAGCCGACGAGCCTGCGAAACCGCTGAACGCTACGGGCTCGCCGCGACGATCGGCATCCACCCGCACGAAGCGAAGGACGCGCCGGCCGACGTCGCAGCGGTCTTCGACGCGCTGCGCGAGCGCTACGGCGAGCGGATCGCCGCGGTCGGCGAGACCGGGCTCGACTACCACTACGACCACAGCCCGCGCGACGTGCAGCGCGCCGTCTTCGCCGCGCAGCTCGCGTACGCGCGCGAGCGCGGCCTGCCGCTGGTCTTCCACCAGCGCGAGGCGCACGAGGACTTCGTCGCGGGATTGCGCGCGGGCTACGACGCGCATGCGCAGCGCGGGATCGTGCACTGCTTCACCGGGACGCCCGCCGAAGCGCGGATCTTCGCCGGAGAGTTCGGGCTCGTGCTCGGGATCGGCGGCGTCGTCACGTTCAAGACCGCGCAGCCGCTGCGCGACGCGGTGAAGGAGGTCGGGCTCGGCGCGATCGTGCTCGAGACCGACTGCCCGTATCTCGCGCCGGTCCCGCACCGCGGCAAACGCAACGAGCCGGCGTTCGTCGCCGACACCGCACGCGTCGTCGCCGACGTGCTCGGCGCCGATGTCGAGACCGTGATCGCGCGCGCCGACACCAACGCGCGCCGCGTCCTCGCGCTCGAGGTCGCCGCCTGATCAGGCGGCGCGTCCGGCTCTGACCGAAGGATGAGGTTGGCGTTCCGCCGCCGTCTAAGATGGAGGCGATGGTCACCGACCCCGCCGGGAAGGGCGCGTACGTCCGCGAGATGTTCGCGGCGATCGCCCCCCGCTACGACCGGGCGAACAGGCTGCTCACCGCGGGCGTCGACGAGGCGTGGCGCCGCCGCGCCGTCCGCGAGCTGGCCGCGCCGGCGGGCGGGCGCGTCACCGACCTCTGCTGCGGGACCGGCGACCTCGCGTTCCACCTGCTCAAGACCGACCCCGCGCTGCGGGTCGTCGGCGTCGACTTCACGCCGCCGATGCTCGAGGGCGCCCGCGGGCGCGCCCGGCGCGAGGACCGTGACGGCCGTGCGAGCTTCGTCGAGGGCGACGTCACCCGGCTCCCGTTCGAGGACGCCTCGTTCGACGGGGCGACGATGGGGTTCTCGCTGCGGAACGTCGTCGACGTCCTGGCCACACTGAAGGAAGCGCGCCGGATCCTCAAGCCGGGCGCGCGCTTCGTGAACCTCGACGTCACCAAGCCGGCGAACCCGCTGGTCCGCCGCGGCTTCGGGCTGTACTTCTACGGGCTCGTCCCGCTGATCGGCGGTTTGGTCGGCGGCTCGAAGACCGCGTACCGCTACCTGCCGGACTCGCTGACGAACTTCCCCGACGCCGACGGGCTCGCCGAGCGCTTCCGCGCCGCCGGCTTCCGCGAGGTGAAGACCGTCCGGCTCGGGTTCGGCGCGATCGCGATCCACGTAGGAACGGCGTGATGCTCCAGCACGCGGAGAGTGGCCGCGATCTCTACGCGCTGGTCGAGGAGTACTTTCGCGACTCGTTCGTGACCGGCAACGAGCTGATCACCGAAGCCGTCCGGCGGATGCTGGCGGCCGGCGGGAAGCGGCTGCGGCCCCGCTTCACGCTGCTCGCCGCCGAGGCGGTCGGCGGCCGTGCTGAAGACCACCTGCGGCTCGCTGCGTTCATGGAGCTGATCCACGTCGCCACGCTGATCCACGACGACGTCGTCGACGGCGCCGAGACACGGCGCGGCGTGAACGCGACCGCGGTCGACTTCGGCAACCGGATCAGCGTCCTAGCCGGAGACTACCTCTTCGCCTGGATCTTCAAGAACGTCACCGCCGACTACCCGAACCCCATCCCCCACATCCTCAGCTCGACGCTCGCCGACATCACCGACGGCGAGGTGCTGCAGCTGCGCGCGCTCGGCGATCTGAAGACCTCGCTGGCGACGTACGCCGAGGTTGCCGAGAGGAAGACCGCCTCGCTGTTCGCGGCGTCGGCCGAGTGCGGCGCGCTCGCCGCCGGCGGCTCGCCGTTCGCGGTCAAGGCGCTGCGCGATTTCGGGACGGCCTACGGGATCGCGTTCCAAATGCGCGACGACCTGCTCGACCTCACCGCCGACGAGGCGGCGCTCGGAAAGCCGGTCGGCAACGATCTGCGCGAGCGGAAGATGACCGTGCCGCTGATCCTGGCGCTCGAGACGGGGGGTCGGGAATTCCGTTCGGACGTCGAACGTTTCTTCGCCGAGAAGGACGACGCGCGCGAGCGGGTCGCCGGTATCGTGGCGGGGATCGCCGCCGCCGGCGGGCTCGCGCGAACGGAATCGGTTTTGGCCGGCTACGTCGAACGAGCGAAGAGCTCGCTCTCGCCGCTCGGCACCGCTCCCGCCCGCACCGAACTCGTCGCGCTCGCCGACGCCCTGCTCTCGTGACCGGAGAATCCCATGATCGGAACCACTGAAATCGCGCTCCTCGTCGGCGCCGCCGTGCTGCTGTTCGGGGTCGACAAGCTGCCGAAGCTCGCCCGCAGCGCCGGCCAGGCGAAGAAAGAGTTCATGGTCGGCCAGGCCGAGGCCGACGTCGCCGCCGAGCGCGCTCGCGAAGAGGCGCGCAAGCGCGCCGAGACCGAGGTCCGCACCGCCGAGACGACGACGACCGTGAGCGGCGTCGGCCAGCCGATCGTCCCCGACGCACAGACCGGCGCACCGGGACCGACGACCGCCGCGCCGCCTCGCAGCTAGCGCCGAATGGTCGCCGAGCGCTCCGAGCGCGAGCGCGAGGCCGGCGCGGAGGAGTGGGACCAAAAGGAGATGCCGTTCACGGAGCACCTGCGGGAGCTCCGTAACCGTCTCTTCGTCTGCGTGATCACCGTCGTCGGGCTGGCGGTGGTGCTGCTGTGGCCCGCGCAGCAGGCGATCAAGCCGCTCACGCGCCTGTACTTCGGCGACAAGATCGTCCTGCACGCGTTCGGCCCGGCCGACTCGGTGTGGGCGATCTTCAAGTTCGCGATCTACGGCGCGATCGTGCTCGGCCTCCCGGTGCTGCTCCACCAGATCTGGATGTTCGTCGTCCCCGCCGTGCACCCGAAGACGCGGCGCGCGGTGTACTCGTACATCGCGCCCTCGTTCTTCCTCGCGCTGGGCGGGATCGCGTTCGCGCACTTCCTCGTGATCCCGCGCGTTGTCGGCGCGCTGCTCGGGATCACCAACACGATCGCGGAGCCGACGTTCGGGATCGAGTCGACGATCAACTTCGTCCTGCTGCTGTTCCTGGCGTTCGCGCTGGTGTTCCAGACGCCGGTGGTGATGCTGCTGCTGGCGCGGATCGGGCTGATCAACAGCCCGATGCTGCGGAAGTACCGGCGCTACATCGTCTTCGGGATGCTGCTGACCGGGGGTATCCTCGCGCCCGACGGCAACCCGGCGACCATGATGCTGATCGCGACGCCGATGTACGTGCTCTTCGAGGTCTCGCTCTGGATCATCGTGTTCATGGAGAAGCGGTGGAAGCGCGAAGCGCTGCTGGCCTGACCGCGAGCTTCACGAGCCCGCTGCGCGCGGCGTGGCGCGACGCCGTCGCGCTGTTCGCGAACATCCCGTTCGGCGTCTCGCTGCTCGCGCTCTGGGCGCTGCTCACGCTCATCGGGGTCGTCATCGAGCAGGGGAAAGACGCGTCGTTCTACGCTTCGGAGTACGCGCCGCCGCTCGCGCGGCTGATCGTGCGGCTCGATCTGGAGAACATCTACCACAGTCCGGCCTACATCGGCGTGCTCGGGCTGATCATCTGCTCGATGACGGCGGCGACCTTCACGAAGGTGATCCCGCGGCGCATCCCGCGGCTGAACCCGGTGAAGATCGAGGCGATCCCGCTGCACGCGAGCGTGCGCGTCGCCGGCGACGTGGAGAGCGTGCGCGAGCGGGTCGGCGCGTTCTTCGCGGCGCGTGGCTGGCAGGTGCGCAAGCGCGAGTTCGGCGGCGCCGAATGGACGTTCGCCGACAAGAACAACTGGGCGCGGCGCGGCGTGCTGGTCGCGCACGTCGGCTTCGTCATCATCGCGATCGGGACGACGATCTACTGGGCGAAGGGTTACAGCGGGCAGTTCGCGGTGCTCAGCGGGCAGTCCGCGACGATCCCCGAGAGCGGCGCGCGCATCGACCTCGAGCGGTTCGCCTACCGCATCGATCCGATCCGCACGAAGGCGGGGCTCGTCTACCAGCCGATCGACTACGTCTCGAACGCGAAGGTCACCGGTCGCGACGGCCTCGCGCGCGAGGCGGTGATTCGTGTCAACCAACCCTACGACGTCGACGGGACGCTGATCTATCAGGCGACGTACGGGTTCGCGATCGACTTCCGGCTCACGCGCGATGGGCGGCCGGTCCCGGGTCCCGAGATGCTCAAAGAAGGCGAGGGGTTCACGATCCCGGGGACGTCGCGCTCGATCCAGTACCAGCGCTTCGTCGGGACGATCGACCGCGCGACGGGACAGCCGGCGGCGGATCCGCGCCCGAACGATCCGGGCGTCGTGGTGCAGGCGTTCGACGGCGACCAGCCCGCGGGCGCCGCGCTGATCCCGCTCGGGCGCGCGGTGGACCTCGGCGCCGGCTACAAGCTCGAAGCGGCGCGCTACGTGCTGTACTCGGGGTTCCAGTACCGCTACGATCCTGGGATGCTATGGGTCGGAATCGGCGCACTGGTGCTGCTCGCCGGCGCGTGCGTCGCGGTGTATTTGTTGCCCGCGCGACTTTTCGTGCTGGTCCGCGAGGTCAGCCCCGGGGCCAGCGAAGTCGGGATCGCGGCGACGACCGTCAAAGGTTACGACATCTTCGAGGAACGTTTCCGCGAGATCGTCGAGGCGTTGCGGCGCAGCGAACCCGCCCACGATACCGCGAGCGCCGAGCGGGTGCCCGCGTTGAAAGGCGTATAGGGAGATAGCATGGACCCAACGAGACAGCTCATCGACCAGTGGCTCCTAGGAATCGGGATCGGCGCTTACATCGCGGCTGCGCTTGCGCTCTTCGCATATTTCTTGATGCGCCATCCGCTGCTGCGCACGATCGGGATATCTCTCGCGGCCGCGGGTTGCGTCGCGCAGTTCGGCGAGCTCGGGGCGCGCTGGTGGATGACCGGCGTCTGGCCGCTGACGAATCTCTACGGCTCGCTGTCGCTCTTCAGCGCCGCGTCGGTCGCGATCTTTCTGGTCTTCACGGCGCGCTACGACCTCGCGTTCGCCGGCGGCTTCGTGACCACGCTCGCGGCGATCGCGTTCACGTACGGCACGACCTGGAATGAAGGGTACATGCCCGCGGTTCCGGCGTTGCAATCGTACTGGATCAAGATCCACGTTCCGATCGTCATCACCGCCTACGCCTCGTTCATGGTCGCGTTTTCCGTCGCGCTGATCTATTTGCTGAAGTCGGTCGCCGAAAGCCGGTACGCGAGACGATCGGTGGTCGGTGCGGCGGCGTTATCCGCGGCGGGGCCGGGCGGCGCCGCAAACGCGTACGCGATCTCGCCCGGACTCGAAACGATCAGGAGCGGTACGCCGGCGCTGGACCAAGCCGCCGCGGCGGGCGACGCGACCGCCCAATGGCTGACCGGGTTGCCGACGCTCGCGAAGCTGGACATCATGCAGTACAGGATCATCGCGCTCAGGTGGTCGCTCCTCGCGCTCGGGATCATCACCGGTGCGATGTGGGCCAAAGAAGCGTGGGGAGCGTACTGGCAGTGGGACCCGAAAGAGACGGCGGCGCTCGCCTCGTGGATCGTGTACGCCATCTACATCCATCTGCACACGCGACCGGAATGGCGCGGTACGCGGTCCACGATCATCAACGTGATCGGGTTCGCCTCGATCTTCTTCTGCTATCTCGGCGTGAACGTTTGGATCGGAGGCAGCCTCCACAGCTACAAGATGTAGGCCCGTCAGGCACCGTCACCCTGAGCCTGTCGAAGGGTGAGAGAGAATTCTGACGCTCGAGATCGTCTCTCACCCTTCGACAGGCTCAGGATGACACGGGGAGCGTGCTACGGCGGGCCCGAGCTGCCTTGACCCGGCTTCACGGGGATCGCGGGCATCGGCGTCGGCGGCGGGACGAGGGATGGGTTCTCCCAGATCTTCTTCGCTTCAGCGCTGAGGTGGTCGGGGGCGCGCTTCATGAAGTACGTCAGCTGCCAGATCGACTTCTCGTCCAGCGAGTGCGCGTACGACGGCATACCGGTGAAGCGGATGCCGTGCTCGATCTTCCAGTACGTCTCGCCCTCGGGGTCGTCCATCACGTCGTTCTTGTTGAACTGCGGCGGGCGCACGCCGAGGCCGCGCGCGATCGAGTCCGGCGTGCTGTTGGCCGTGCCGTGGCAGACGGCGCAGTTCTGCACGTAGAGCTTCGCGCCCTGAGCGACGTCGGCGTCGCTCGGAGGTGAGTACGGATACGGCGGCTTCGGCGCTTCGCGCTCGATCGCGGCCTTGAGCGACGTTTTCGCCGCCCAGCGCTCGCCGGGCATCAAGGGGCCGTCCGCCCGCGCGGGGACGAGCCCGAACTGGATGGCGGCCAAGACGACCACGACGACGATGACCAGCGCGGCCACGATGCCGCCGACGAATCCACGCATACCGTTCACTCTTCACCGATTCCCTGGGAAATTCACAAGCCAACACGCAACGTCCGGACCGCCACGCCGGGTTCATGAGACGATGGCCATCGCACCGCCGCGCGGGAAAGCGCTCGAGGAACTGCGTTTCGAGAACTCGTTCGCCGCGCTCGGCGAGGCGTTCTCGGAGCGCCGGACACCGGCCGGAATCCCGGGCGCGCGCCTC
>DATHLN010000150.1:0-10371 GCA_035488115.1 Candidatus Limnocylindrales bacterium
GGTGAGTCCAAGGCGAGGCACCCGCCGCTGCAAGCAGTGACACCACGAGCCCGACGAATACGAGGAGTGTGCCGACGATGATAGTGTGCTCCTCAGCAGTCCACGGCGATCTTTAGGAACCGTACGTGAGCTACGTAAAGCCCTCCCGTCCCGTCCGGGTTTACCGAGCAGTATTGGTACTGCATCGTGTAGCAGGGGCCGGCGCCGCCCGAGGATCCTTGATCGTACCAGAAGCAGGCCGAGGCCTGCGATGCCGCGGCGACCGTCATGCCGACGGCTACCATCGCCCCGACGGCCAATTTCTTGATCATGTCACACCTCTGTCCTAGCAAACGAGCGTCCTGCCAACCATCCACCGTCCATTCGGCTGACGACCGGACCTAGGAGGCTGGTGGCGCTTGGCTTGCTTTGAGTGCGCAGCGTGAAATCCCTTCGAGGAGGCAGGCAAGATAGAGCCCCCAAACTTTTCGATGATGGGGCCGGGCACCGGTTCGAAACATACGATACATCGGTTGCGAACTCCACGACCAGCAAGCCTCAGGGGCCTTTATCCGGACGCTGCAGAAGCGGAGATCCGAGACGGCATGCGACGCGGAATATCTCGGGGCGAACGCTTGGCACGAACCGAAAGGATGCCGCTCGGGAAGCAAAGCCACTCGCGGCGTCTGGATATGGCCGTTGCCGGACTGGCAAAGGTGACGCGCTCTCAAGCACAGGCGCTGATCATGACCGGTAAGGTCCGCGTCGATAACGTTCCCGCGACGAAGCCGGGTGCGCACGTGCGCGATGGCGCGCAAATCGTCGTCGCCGAGAGCGCACGCTACGTCGGGCGCGGCGGCGAGAAGATGGAAGGCGCGCTGCAGGCGTTCGATCTCGACGTCACCGGGATGGACGTGCTCGACGTCGGCGCGTCGACCGGCGGGTTCACCGACGCGCTGCTCCAGCACGGCGCGCGGCACGTCACCGCGCTCGACGTCGGCTACGGGCAGATCGCCTGGAAGCTGCGCGGCGACCCTCGTGTCACCGTGATCGAGCGGACGAACTTCCGCAAGCTGCCCGACGACGCGTTTCCGGGCGGGTTCGATCTGATCGTGGTCGACGCGTCGTTCATCTCGCTGCGAACGATCGTCGCGCGCGCGGTCGCGTACCTGCGCGAGCGCGGCGCGATCGTCGCGCTGGTGAAGCCGCAGTTCGAGGCCGGCCGCGAACGGCTCGGCAGCCGCGGCGTCGTGCGCGATCCGGCGGTCCACGCCGCGGTGCTCCGCGAGGTCCGCGACGCGGTGCGCGCGGCCGGCGTACGCGCCGTGCGAGCCGCCGTCTCGCCGCTGCGCGGACCAGCGGGGAACGCGGAGTTCTTCTTTGAGCTCCGGCGCCCCAACGTTATCGTGCCCGACCCCGATGTCATCCTGAGCCTGTCGAAGGATGCGCCGCAGGCACCACCGTCCCTCACCGAGATCAGCGACGAACAAATCGACGCGCTCGTCGCCGAGGTGCACGAGCCGTGAAGAACATCGCGCTGTACGTGAACTTCGACCGGCCCAAGGCGCGCGAGACCGCGCAGCGCGTGGTGGAGATCGCGCATCATCACGGTGTGCGCATCGGGGTCTGCGAGGGCGGCGTGCAGGCGGCCGGATTTCCGACCGAGTGCAGCCTCGAGGAGGCCGACCTGATGGTGACCGTCGGGGGCGACGGGACGCTGCTGCGCGGCGCGCGGCTCGCGCACCCGCTCGGGGTTCCGATCCTCGGCGTCAACACCGGCCGGCTCGGCTTTCTCACCGAGGTCGAAGCGAACGCCGACGGTTTCGAGGCGCTCGACCGCGTCTTCCACGACGACGTCGAGTACGACGACCGGCTCGCGCTGCACGCGCGCGTCAACGACCACGACGAGACGCACTTCGCGCTGAACGAGGTCACCGCGCGGCGGCTGGCCTCGGCGCGGCTCGCTCCGTTCGGGCTCTCGCTCGACGGTGAGACGATCGCGCACCTTCCGTCGGACGGCGTGATCGTCGCGACGCCGACCGGCTCGACCGCGTACTTCCTGAGCACCGGCGGCCCGATCATCCACCCGTCGGTCGACGCGCTCGGCGTCGCGGGCCTGATGCCGCACACGCTCTTCGCGCGGCCGCTGATCGTCCCGAGCGATGCGACGATCCAGATCACCTGCGACGCCGAGCTCGTCAGCGCGAACCTCGACACCGACGGCGTCGTCGCCGCGGACCTGCACGCGGGCGACCGCGTGACCGTCGTGCGCGCGCCCGAACCGGTCCGGTTCGCGCGCGTTCGCCCCGGCGCGTTCTTCGCCCGGCTCGAGGACAAGCTCCAATGGGGCGTCCCGATCAAAGACCGATGACGCTGCTGCGGCTGACGATCGAGAACGTCGGGCTGATCGAGCGCGCCGAGCTCGCGTTCGGCGACGGGCTCACCGTCGTCACCGGCGAGACCGGTTCGGGCAAGACGATGCTGCTGAGCGGGCTCGGGCTCGCGCTCGGCGAGCGCGCCGACACCGAGACCGTCCGAACCGGTGCGGAGCGCGCGCGCGTCGTGCTCGAGATCGCGCCGGACGACGCGCTGCGCGCGCGGCTCGCGGACGCGGGGTTCGCGCTGGAGGACGACGACGATCTGATCGTGCAGCGCGAAGTCTTCGCGTCGGGGCGCTCGCAGGGCCGGATCAACGGCGTCCCCGCGAGCGCGAGCCAGCTGCGCGAGCTGACCGGGCCGCTGATCGACGTCGTCTCGCAGCACGAGGCGCAGCGCCTGCTGGCGCCGGCGTTCGCGCTCGATCTCGTCGATCGCTACGGCGGCGCCGAGACGATCGGCGTTCGCGAAGAAGTCCGCCGCTTGCACGACGACCTGCGCACGGCGCGCGAGCGCGTCGCGGCGCTGCGCGACGACGACGGGCGCAAGCTCGCGCGCGCGGAGTTCGCGCGCTTCGCGCTGCGCGAGATCGACGCGGCGGCGGTCGAGGACGACGAGGAGGACGAACGTCTGCGCGCGCGGCGCGATCTGCTGACGAACGCCGAGCGCGTCCTCGCGTCGTTGACGACGGCGACCGGGGCGCTCGAGGACGACGGCGCGGCGGTCGACGCGCTCGGCGCGGCGGAGACGGCGCTGCTCGGGCTCGCGCGCTACGGCGAGCGCTTCGCCGAGCTCGCGAGCGCGGCCGCCGCGCTGCAGTCGGACGCCAACGAGCTCGCGGCGCGGATCGCGCGCGAGCGCGACGCGGTCGAGCTCGACCCCGCCGAGCTGGACGAGATCGTCGCGCGCCTGGACGCGCTCGACGGCCTGAAGAAGAAGTACGGTGGCTCGCTGGCCGCGGTGCGCGAGCAGCGCGGCGCGTTCGCCGCGGAGATCGCCGACGTCGACGACCGCGACGAGCGCATCGCCGCGGCGCAGCGCGAGGCGGACGCGCTCGAAGGCGCGCTGCGCGACCGCGCCGCCGCGCTGAGCGCGCGCCGCCTCGAGGCGGCCGACGCGATCGCCGAGGCGGTCCGCGACGAGCTCGCCGCCCTCGCGATGCCGGCCGCGCAGCTCCGCGTCGCGCTCGAACCGCTCGACGCGATCGGCGCCGGCGGCGCCGAGCGCGCGGAGCTGCGCTTCGCGGCGAATCCCGGCGAGCCGGAGCGCGCGCTCGCGCGCGTCGCTTCCGGCGGCGAGCTCTCGCGGGTGCTGCTCGCGCTCGTCGTCGTGCTCGCCGACCGCCGCGAGCGCACGGCGCTGGTCTTCGACGAGATCGACGCCGGGATCGGCGGCGCGACGGCGTCGGCGGTCGGCGCGCGCCTCGCGCGCCTCGCGGAGACCGCGCAGGTGGTCTGCGTCACGCATCTCGCGCAGATCGCCTCGAACGGCGACACGCACGTGGCGCTTCGCAAGCAGGTCCGCGGCGGCGTGACGACGATCGCCGCGACCGCGCTCGACGACGAGGCCCGGCGGGTCGAGATCGCGCGCATGCTCTCCGGCGACGAGCTCGGCGTCGCGCTCGACCACGCGGCCGAGCTGCTCGCGGCGCGCCGCCGCTGAACGAGCGGCTGGAGAGCGCTCGCCCGGCCCGGTGACACCGGACACTTTGTCACGGCGTACGGGCGATCGCAAGATTGGCCGCCGATGAGATTGATATGGACTCTCAGACAATCGCCAGAAAACGGGGGTAGAACCGAGCCATGCGGAGGGTGCCGGCCGCCCTGGCGGCCCTGGTCCTCGTCGTCTTCCCGCTCTCGGCGGTCGCGCAGGACACGCCGCCGATCCCGAGCGTGCTCGCCGCACTGGCGGCGTCGAGCGAACAGCCGCAAGAGTACAAAGCCTCCGTCGCGCTGCACGTCAAGATGCGGGTCTTCCCATTCATCCGCATGACGCTGCACGGCGACTCGTGGTACAAGCGCCCGGGGATCTACCGCTTCGTCTTCCGTGGCGTCCCGGTTATCGCGCGCGCGTTCTCCGACATGAAGTACGACTTGGGAAACCCGGCGCAATGGCCCGACCGCTACCAGATCGCGTTCGCCCCACAGTCGACTGCCGGCGTCCCGGTCCTGCGCCTGACGCCGAAGAACCCGGTGATGGTGAAGTACTTCGACGTCACGCTCGACCCCGCGCGCGGGCGGATCGAGAAGGCCGTCTGGACGAGGAACGACGGTGGTGTGATCACGCTGGTGCAGACGTACGCGCCGGTCGCCGGACACGAGTTCGTCCAGAAGCAGACCGCGTCGATCAACCTGCCGCGAATGAAGGCGGACCTCGAAGCCGAGTACGCCGACTTCAACACGACCGAAGCCGCGATCGCGACGGCGCCCTAGGGCGGGACGCACCCGCCTAGTCACCGTAGTTCCGGCGGTGATGCCCGCCCGCCATTTCGCCAGCGACAACAACGCCGGCGTCCACCCGGCCGTCCTCGCCGCGCTCGCGGCGGTGAACGAAGGCCACGTCTCCGCCTACGGGGACGACGAGTACACGCACCGTGCTGAGGCGCGCTTCCGCGAACTGCTCGGCGAGCGCGCGCGCGTCTACTTCGCGTTCAACGGGACCGGGGCGAACGTCGTGGCGCTCGCGGCGGCGCTGCGGCCGTACCAGGCGGTGATCTGTCCGGCCGGCGCGCACCTGAACGTCGACGAGTGTGGCGCGTACGAGCGCTTCGTGGGCGGCAAGCTGATCGACGTCCCGGTCGAGAACGGCAAGCTTACTCCTGAGTTCGTCGAGGCGCAGATCCACGGTATCGGCGACCAGCACCACGTCCAGCCCGGCGCGATCTCGATCTCGCAGTCGACCGAGGTCGGGACGGTCTACACCCTTGACGAGCTGCGCGCGCTCGGCGAGACGGCGCGCAAGCACGGGCTGCTCTTCCACGTCGACGGCGCACGGATCGCGAACGCAATCTCCTCGCTCGGCACGGATGCGCGCACGATGCTGACCGAGACGGGCGTCGACGTCTGCACCTTCGGCGGGACCAAGAACGGACTGATGTTCGGCGAGGCGATCGTCTTCCCGAACGGCCACCCGGCCGCGGACGTCCTGCCGTTCACCCGCAAACAGGGGATGCAGCTCACCTCGAAGATGCGCTTCGTCGCGGCGCAGTTCGAGGCGCTGCTGCGCGACGATCTGTGGCTCAAGAACGCTGCCCATGCGAACGCGATGGCGCGCCTGCTCGCCGCGCGCCTGAAAGATCTCGACGACGTGATCGAGCTCGCGTACCCGGTCGAAGCGAATGGCGTCTTTCCGATCCTCCCGGCTACCGCGATCGAGCCGCTGATGGCCGAACGCCGTTTCTACATGTGGGACGCCGAGAATCACGTCGCCCGTTGGATGACCGCCTGGGACACGACCCCGGAAGACGTCCACGAGTTCGCCGACGCGATCTGGCGCATTGCGCCGCATCGGAAGGCGATAGTGTCGTAACCCATTCTGTACATCACCGCAGAAGCGGAAAAACAGGCTTTCCATACTCAACGACTGCCATCCAATTGGCACTGACGTGGCGTATGAAGACGAGTAACGACCCAATGACTGACTTCATGCGCTATGGACAAATTGATAGAACAGCTGATTCAACACGGTGGCCTGGTAGAGTTTGTCGTATTCATCATACCAGGCTTTATTGCTTGGCGGACGTATCAATGGCGACAACCGCAAGGCGAGCAGAAGGCGACGGACGCGATCGTCGGAATCGTCGCGTTCAGCGTTCTCACATCCTTGCTCTGGTACGGGGTCCATTGGGCGACTTGGCCATCGAACGTCTCCGGCGTGGCGCTGTTTGTCGCCCAGGTGTTCGTGACCCCGATCATCATAGCGCTCATCTACCAATCGGCGCTCGAGTTTTGCGCGGCACGCAATTGGATTACTTCGCCACACCCTCGCGCGTGGGATTTCGTGTTCAACTCCTTGGCGCACCGGAAGAGAGGAATCGGCGAAAACGGCCTCTTTTTCGTCGTTACGCTCAAAAACGGCGATAAAGTTGCGGGTCTTTTCACGGACCCCGGCTTCGCGAGCCTTTGGCCGTACGACCGCGACCTTTTTCTCGGTCAGACATGGGAGTTGGAGGACGGAAAGCCGGCGCGGGTTGTCGCGGGTTCGATTGGGCTGTACGTCGATGCAGGCAATATCGACGTCATCGAAGTATTCGACTACGCGTCTGTGGTAAACTCTGTTACCAAGGCCTCCTGGAGTCAGTCATGACACGCCCGAATATTGCCAAAGTCATCCTCGATCCCCAGCTCAAGAAAGGTGCGCACGCACCGAAAGTCTCCGTAACTCACAGCATGCGGGAAGGAGGCCGAGCCCCGCACATCGATACGCCGCCGACCGTCCCGACGACGAGTGGTCCCGTCTCGGTCACAAAGCCGAAATCGTAGAGCCGCGATCGCCGAGGTTCGCCGCATCGAAGCGCCGTAGCTGCGCACGGATGGCGCTCGAGGACTTTCGCTACAAGCTCGATATCCGCGTGGTGTTCGGGGACATCGACTACTACCGGCACGTCAACAACGTCGTGTACGTGCGCTGGATGGAGACCGCGCGGATCGACTACTGCAAGGTCGCCTTCGACCGGCCGCTGGGCGCGAAGACGAACGTGATCCTCGCTTCGCAGTCGTTCGACTACGAGCGCCAGGCGCAATACGACGACCGCCTCGTCATGGGCTGCCGCTGCTCGCGGCTCGGCAACAAATCGCTGGACTTCACCTACGAGCTCTACCGCGGCGATGAGCGGATCGGTCACGGCGTCTCGGCGCTCGTCGCCTTCGACTACGACGCGAACGAATCGGTCCCGATCCCGGACGACTGGCGCCGCAAGATCACGGCCTACGAGATCGTCGCGCCGCTCGAGCAGAGCGTGCGGCGCTAGCGCGCCGGCGTTGCGTGCGCCGCTGAACGGCACATCGCGCGATCGTCCGCGGTGTACGGCGGGACGAGTGTGCACGCATTCGCGACCGGGACGCCGTACCCGCGGAGATCGCGCGTCATCAGCGCTCCGCCGCCGCCGGTGAGCAGCTTCCAGCCCGTCCCACGCCGCGCGTAGAGCCGCTCGCCGCCGCCGGGCAACCACCAGCGCAACAGTGCGTAGTCGTCGCTGACCCGCACCGTTGGCACGAGCGACTGAGCGCGATACATGCTTCTCACCGCGGCGACGTCGGCTACCCGGCCGTGATCGATGACTTCGCTGCACTGGACCGTCGCCCGCACCGGCATATATTCGACGTGGAGCTTCGCGAGCTCGGCGGGCGTCGCACCGCGCTCGCGCAGGCACGCATTGCGCACCGTATCGACGACCTGCCACCCGAACGGGAAGCGCTCGACGAGGAGATCATCGGACCAGTTCGTCTCGCTCTCGATCAGCGCGCCGGTGAACCGAACGACGGCGAACCGTCCGGCGACCTTCGTTCCGACGATGCGAAAGCTCTTCCCGGGCAGAAGGTAATTCCGTGCCGCCGCCTCCGGCGACGGCCCCGTGTTGCTTCGCTCGCGCTCGGGCGCGGCAACTGCAGCGGCGCCGCTCGCGGCGAGGATCAGAACCAGGGCCACGGCCTTCCGCATCTCAGTGCTCCGGCAGGCGGTGGATCTTCAGCACGTTGGTGCCGCCCGCTCCTACCGGCATACCGCTGGTGATCGCGATCGTTTCGCCCGGCGCGGCGTGCCCTTCGGCGACGACGCGCGCCTCGGCGATCTCGATCAGCGTCTCGATGTAGCGATACGTCTGCACCACCGACGACTCGACGCCCCACACGACCGCCATGCGGCGCGCGACCTCTTCGATCGGCGTGAGCGCGACGATCTTCGCACGCGGGCGGAACGAGCTGATGTGGCGCGCGGTGTTCCCGGTCGTCGTCCCGCTCACGACGAGGCGCAGGCTCAGCGCGTCGGCCGCGCCGACGGCGGCCTCGGCGATCGCCATCCCGATGTCCTCGTCGTGCTCGATTCCGCCGTAGTCGGTCGCGCGCCGGCGGCGGATCTCCTTGAACGGATACTTCGCCTCGGTCTGCACCGCGATCGTCGCCATCACGTTCACGGCTTCGAGCGGGTACTGGCCGCGCGCCGTCTCGCCCGAGAGCATGACGGCGTCGGTGCCGTCCAGGATCGCGTTCGCGACGTCGGTCGCCTCGGCACGCGTGGGGCGCGGTGAGGAGATCATCGACTCGAGCATCTGCGTTGCGGTCACGACCGGCTTCGAGACCTTGTTCGCGCGGTGGATCAGGTCTTTCTGCGCGAGCGGAACCTCCTCGAGCGGGATCTCGATCCCTAAATCTCCGCGCGCGACCATGATGCCGTCCGCGATGAGCAGGATGTCGTCGATGTGGTCGAGCGCTTCGTGCTTCTCGATCTTCGCCATCACCGGGACCGACTTGCCGGCGTCGGAGATGTGCGACTTCACGCGCCACACGTCTTGCGCCGTGCGCACGAACGAGACCGCAACCCAGTCGACGCCTTGCGCGAGACCGAAGTCCAGATGCTCGAGATCGCGGTCGGTCACCGCGTCGAGATCGAGCGTGCCGTCGGGATAGTTGATCCCTTGCCGCTCGCGCAGCTCGCCGCCGGTCTCGACGATCGTCTGCACGCGCGGCCCGTCGACGCCCGTCACGCGCAACGCGATCGCGCCGTCGGCGAGATAGATTCGCTTGCCGACCTCGACGTCGCGTGCGA
This sequence comes from Candidatus Limnocylindrales bacterium, assembly GCA_035488115.1. GTDB lineage: Bacteria > Vulcanimicrobiota > Vulcanimicrobiia > Vulcanimicrobiales > Vulcanimicrobiaceae > Vulcanimicrobium. The sequence continues at coordinate 9,118 of DATHLN010000150.1, forward strand.
GGCCGCCGTACGAGACGCTGCAGTGCTCGGCGTCGCCCGCGGTTTGCTCGGTCGTAAGCGTGAACGGTTCGCCGGTCACGAGCCGCACCGACGCGGTGCCGTTGCCGAACGTTCCGGTGCGCACTTTCGGGCCGGGCAGATCTTGCAGGATCGCGACGTGCAGGCCGAGCTCTTTCGCGATCCGCCGCACGTCGCCGATCGTGGCGGCATGCTCGTCGTGCGTGCCGTGCGAGAAGTTCAGCCGCACGACGTTGACGCCGGCCAGGAAGAGCGATCGCAGCATCGCCGGATCGCGCGAGGCGGGGCCGACGGTCGCGACGATCTTCGTGCGTTTCGGAGGCGGCGGCATCGGCGAAGCGGCTTCCGCGCGAGCGAATCGGCGGTCCTGCGCGCGGGTCGAAAGCAAAAATGGTGCGCGGCGATGCACAGGAAAGAACCGCTCGAATGCAGCCGCGAGTGCGGGACGCTCATATCGAACGGCCGTCGCCTCGCCGTGACGTGCTGGCTTTCGCCGTCTCGCTCGCGATCCACGCGATCGTCGTGCTGCTCGTCGTGCTCTACTGGAACTCGCCGACCGGCGGCGCGCCCGCCGAGTCCGACGTCACCGCGCAAGTCCTCGTCGAAGAGCCCGCGCCCGCGCAGCAGCCGCCCGAGCAGCAGCCGCCCCCGTCGCCGGTGCCGGTCCGGACGGAAGCGCCGCCGCCGACGGCCGCGCCGCTGCCCACCGCGGCGCCGGTGCCGACCGTCGCGCCGCGTGCGGTTCGTCCCCGGAAGCGTCGCCCGCGGCGCACGCCGCCGCCGGTGCATCGCGAGCTCGCGCGCATCCGGCCGTCCGCGCCGCCGCAGCCATCGGCGCCACCGACGCTCCCGCCGACCGTGCCTCCGACCGTTCCGCCGACCCGCGTCCCGACCGCGCAGCCGACCGCGGTCGTCGCCGTCGCGACGAGCGCGCCGACCGCGGAGCCGACGATCCGCCCGACCTTGCCGCCGACGCCTCGTCCGGTCCCGCCGACCGCGCCTCCGACGCAAGCGCCGACGCCGCGGCCCCTCCCGCCGACCGTGCCGCCCACCCAGGCGCCGACCCCGCGACCCGTCCCGCCGACGACACAGCCGACCGCCGCTCCGACGGCGCCACCCACGGCGGTCCCGACCGCGAGGCCGACGATCGCGCCGACCGCGCGGCCGACCGTCGCGCCGACCCCGGTGGTCGCCGCCGCGCCGATCCCGCAGCCGACCGTCGCGGCGACGGCCCGC
>DATHLN010000151.1:0-9317 GCA_035488115.1 Candidatus Limnocylindrales bacterium
CGGACGCGGTCGCGGTGCGGCAGGAACCGGTGCGCGCGGACCGTCGCGACCGTCTCGCGCACCGACCGGTCGATGTCTTCGAACGCGCCGAACTCGTACGGCGGCTCCTCGCGCGTCTCGGCGACGATCTTCCGGCGCAGCGCCGCTTCGTCGGCGCCGTGCAGGCCGCAGCGCGTGTGCTGCATCAGCAGGATCTCGCGCGTCATGAGCAGCCGCTGCGAGAGGACGAGCGAGCGCAGCATGTCCTCGGTCGCGAGGCCGCCCGCGTTGCGCAGGATGTGCGCCTCACCCGTCTTCAAACCGAAGACCGCGAAGAGATTGATCCGCGAGTCCATGCAGGTGACGATCGCGACGTGCCGCGCGGGGATCGTCGCGCGCTGCCCGGGGAACCGCGCCTCGTACGAGGCGGCGTTGCGAAGGAGTTCGTCGATGGCGGAGCTCACGGGGTGCTCTCGTTGGCGGCCGCCGCCCAACGGCCTTGCGCCGGGGAGAGCGGTGCCGCTACGCAAACCACGGCGAATGACGGTTTTCGACGATCGACCCGGAAAGGCGCCGGTGCTCGAGACCGCACGCCTGCGCCTGCGGCCTCATCGCGCCGACGATCTCGACGCGCTGCTCGCGATGTGGTCCGATCCGATCGTGACCCGCTACATCGGCGGGAAACCGTCGACCGAGCAGCAGACCTGGATGCGGCTCCTCGGCTACGCGGGACACTGGTCGCTCCTCGGCTTCGGCTATTGGGCCGTCGATGAAAAAGAGACCGGCGCCTTTGCCGGCGAGCTCGGGTTCGCGAACTACAAGCGCGAGATCGCGCCGTCGATGCGCGAAGTGCCGGAGCTCGGCTGGGCGCTCGCTTCGCACGCGCACGGCCGCGGTTTCGCGACCGAAGCGGTGCGAGCCGTGCTCGCTTGGGGCGATGCGAATCTGCGATCGGAACGGACCGTCTGCTTGATCAATGTCGAGAACGCCGCGTCGGTCCGCGTGGCCGAGAAATGCGGTTACCGCATCTTCGAGCGCACCCAGTTCGGCGAGCGGCCGACGCTGTTTCTGGAACGGTTCGCGGGTCCGAGGGCTTGACGTTGCGGTTCTTCCTGGGGTAATACCGAGAATCGTGATCCGTCGTTATCTGCCGGTTCTGATGCTCGTGTTGCTCGGCGCGACGAGGGCCGCGCTCGCGCAGCCCGTCGAAAGCCCCGAGCCGTACGCGACGCCGTCCGTGCTGCCGCCCGCCGGGACCGTCCCCACGACGATCGCGCTCGACGTCACCGGCACGCCCGCGATCGACCCCGACGTCCTCGAGACGCAGATCCGCGCGGCGCTCGAGCGGGCGATCCGCCCCACGCTGCGCCCGGGCGCTTCGCTGCGCTACGGGACGATCGTTCCGTGGCCGCTGTATCCGCTGCCGTTCGGCTCGCGCGCGGCGGTGAACGTCGCCGTCGCGGTGCAGGGCGGCTCCGACACCGCGCCGGTGCAAGGCGTGACGACGGTGAACATCACGAACGATCCGGTCGCGCCGCTGCCGCCGCGCATGCTGTATCTCAGCGACGATCCGGAGTACATCCAGAGCGACGGTCTCGTCTTCCGCGGCGACGTCACGCCGCAGCGCCCCGCGCGGCTGTACTACTATCATTCCGCGATCGGCCTCCCGCGCGATCTCGACGTGGTGCTGACCGCGACCGTGCCGTCGCGCGTGCAGGTCATCGCTTCGGGCGCGGGCCCGGATCTCGACGTGATGAGCGTCGGCCACACCGTCTCGCGCGACATCCTGCGGTTCGAGCAGAGCAACGAAGGGATGGTGGTCGCGGTGACGCCCGGCAATCCGGTCATCGTGCGGCACGCGCTGCTGCTGCAGAGTGAAGTCGTTGCGGGCGCGGTCGACATGCGCGTCGTGCAAGGCGCGGTGACGGCGTCGGTGGTGAGCGCTCCGGCGGGGGGCCGCGCCGATGCGTATCTCGCCGGCCCGCGTGTCGCGTTCGACGGCCATCACCGGCACGGCGCCTTCGATCTCGACGGCTTCGGCGCGCTCGCGAGCGCCTACACCGTCGGCGGCGACGACGCCGCGGTGCAGTACGGCGGCCGCGCGCCGACGCCGCGCAACCTCGATCCGAACGATCCGGGGCACGACTACGGCGACTACGGAATCGTCCACCGCATCACGTTCACGATGCGGAATCCCACCGACGTCCCCGCGGTGGTGTATCTGTACGAGAAGCCGCTGGGCGGTCCGGTGCGCAGCACCTTCGTCGTCGACGGGCAGATGCACGAGATCGGCTGCGCGCGCCTGCAGCAGCCGTACTACGTCGCGACGTATCAGCTCGCGCCGCAGTCCGCCGGCGCGTCGACGACCGTCACGATGACCGACGGCGGCTCGTTCTACCCGATCGAATACGGCGTAACGGCGACGCAGCCGCAGCCGTACACGCCGCCCGTCGGCTCCCCCGACGGCTGCTCACCGAGCGTCCCGGCCTTCAACGACCCGTCCGCCCGCGCCCCGAAAGGCCGTTGACCGTAGCCGGCAGCGACAAGCCGTCACTCTTCCGAATACTCGGCTTGGGTGGCCCTGTACCGAGCTTCCGCCATCTTCGAGCGAACCCGATCGCCGAATCCGTGTTCCTTCTCGAGGACTCGCGGCAGCCCAAAGAAGAGATACGCGACGGCCGTAACGCTGATCAGGTCCTTGACGAATTGGGCGTGAGGTCCGCGGTTCCCGAGAGACCATCCGATCGCACCGCCCAGCACTCCGAGCGCGATCACCGCGCCGGACAGCCGGACGGACCACGTTTTGCGGACCGCACAGATGATCGCGCCCACGATCAGACCTGCGCCGTTCGCGAACAGCAGCAAGCGACCCGCGGGGACCCCGTACACGACCACGAGCGCAATGACGAGGCATAGGTAGGCGCCGATGAACAGCGCACGCCGATAGCCTTCAACGATCAGTGGACGTAGTGCGGGGTCACGCATCGGATATCGCCTAGTCGCTCATGCAGACGTACACGTTCACCTGCGCAACCACGCCCGACTGCTGTGGTACCTCCGCATCGCGTCTCGCAAACGCTTTGTCGGCTAAGCCGCGCGGGCGCGCGTGCGGCGGCGGCGCGCTTTCTCGCGGTTGCCGCAGATCGACATCTCGCACCACTGCGCCGAGCGGTTCTTCGTGTGATCGTAGAACGCCCAGCGGCACGTCGCGCGCGCGCAGACGTGGAAGCGCGACCACGTTCCCTCGCGCTGCGCGTCGTAGACGATCTTCAGCAAACGCGCGATCACGCCGGCGATGCCGCCTTCGACCGCCTGAAGTGACAACGCGCCGTCCGCCGCGCACGCGAACGAGACGTGCGCACGCGCTCCGATGCGGGCGAGGACCGCGCGCGCGTCGTCGCCGAGCACCGCGCCGTGATTGAGCGCGGCGAGCTCGCGCAAGGCTTCGCGGGCCGCTTGCAGCTCGGCGACGTCGGCCGGGCCGAGCACCTCGCCGGGCGGCAGCAGATCGCGCTCGCGCAGCCACGCCTCGAGCGCAGCCGGGGTTGCGACCGCGTCCGTCCCTTGCTCGATGAAGCGGGTGTTGATCAGCTCTCGGATCCGGTCGAGCGCCCCGGGCGCCCACGGATTGGCATCGCTCACGGCCCTACCATATCACCGGCAAACTGGCTTGACAAGGTACTAGTACCCGATATAATGACTTTATTAGACACCCGCTACCCGCAACGAGGTCACCATGGCTCCGGTCGTCCTGCCCCCCGGCTGTCCCGCCCCCGTTCGCTGAGGTCCGCGCGCGGCGCGTCGCCGCGCCGTGTCGAATTCCGCGGGAGCTCGTTCGACGTGAGAGTAGACACCGTCCGAACGAGGAGACTTCGATGCGATTCATGGTCATAGTCAAGGCGACGCCCGAGAGTGAATCCGGCGTGCTTCCCAGCACCGAGGAGTTCGCGGCGATGGGCCGCTTCAACGAAGAGCTGGTGAAGGCCGGCATGATGCTTGCGGGCGACGGGCTGCAGCCCAGCTCGAAGGGCGCGCGGGTTCGCTATTCCGGCGGAAAGACCACCGTCACCGACGGGCCGTTCACCGAAGCCAAGGAGCTCGTCGCCGGGTTCTGGCTGCTCCAGGCCAAATCGAAGGACGAGGTCGTCGAGTGGCTCAAGCGCGCGCCGTTCGAGGACGCCGAGGTCGAGATTCGCCAGATGTACGAGGCGGAAGACTTCGGCGAGAACTTCACGCCCGAGCTTCGCGAAGCGGAAGAGAAGCGCCGCGCGCAAGCGGAGTTGCAGCAGCGCTGAGCGATCCGCGCCGCGCGATCGATGCCGTCTGGCGCATCGAGTCGGCGAAGCTGATCGCGGGCCTCGCGCGGATGGTGCGCGATCTCGCGCTCGCCGAGGATCTCGCGCAGGACGCGCTGGTCGCCGCGCTCGAGCAGTGGCCGCGGTCGGGCGTCCCGGACAACCCGGGCGCCTGGCTGATGGCCGTCGCGAAGCGCCGCGCCATCGACGTGCTGCGGCGCAACGTGCGCCTCGAGCAGAAATACGAGCAGCTCGGCCGCGATCTCGACGCGCACAACGTCACCGCGGCCGAGCTCGAAGCGGCGAGCGACGAGGTCGGCGACGACATGCTGGGACTCATCTTCGTGTGCTGCCATCCGGTGCTCTCCAGCGAGGCGCGCGTCGCGCTGACGCTGCGCCTCCTCGGCGGGTTGACGACCGAGGAGATCGCGCGCGCGTTCCTCGTGCCGACGCCGACGATCGCGCAGCGCATCACCCGTGCGAAACGCACGCTCGCGGCGGCCCGCGTGCCGTTCGAGGTGCCGGCGGGCGACGAATTGCGCGCGCGCTTGTCGTCGGTGCTCGAGGTCGTCTATCTGATCTTCAACGAGGGCTATTCCGCGACGGCCGGCGAGCAGTGGACGCGCCCGGAGCTGTGCGAGGACGCGCTGCGCCTCGGCCGCATCCTCGCCGAGCTCGCGCCGAACGAGCCCGAAGTGCACGGTCTCGTCGCGCTGATGGAGATCCAGGCGTCGCGCCTGCGCGCCCGCGCCGGCCCGTCCGGCGAAGCGATCCCGCTGCTCGATCAGAACCGTGCGCGCTGGGACCGGCTGCTGATCGGCCGCGGCCTCAAAGCGCTCGACCGCGCGGAGAAGCTCGGCGGTTCGCTCGGCCCGCACACTCTGCAAGCCGCGATCGCCGCATGCCACGCCCGCGCGCCCACGTTCGAGCAGACCGACTGGCCGCGCATTGCGGCGCTGTACGACGCCCTCGCGCAACTGGCGCCCTCACCGGTCGTCGAGCTGAACCGCGCGGTCGCGCTCGGCTACGCGTTCGGCCCGGAAGCCGGTTTGGAACTGGTCGACGAGCTCGTGGCGGAGGGATCGCTCGAAAACTATCCGCTGCTTCCCGGCGTACGCGGCGATCTGCTCGAAAAGCTCGGTCGCCGCGAGGAAGCGCGCACCGAGTTCGAGCGCGCCGCCTCGCTCACGCGGAACGCGCGCGAGCGCGAGCTGCTGCTGGCGCGGATCGCCCGCTAGCTGCAGCCGTGGAACACATTCGCTCTCCAGGGCCCCGGCTCGACCGCGTACTGGAGGCGCGCGATGAAGAGCGTCTTCGTCGGCACTGTCCTGTCGATAAAGCCGACGCGGCTGAAGGCGATGAGCGCAGTGGGCCACGCCGCTGTGGGAACGTATTCGTACGACGCGGTTTGCGCGAATCGCGGTTGGTCCGACGTATTCGCTATGAAGTCCAGCACACCGGAACGGTTCGTCGACGTGAGAAGTATTGTCGAACAACCCTTCCCCGCTTTGCGAAAAACGTTTGCCCCGATACCATAAGCGTACTCGGTGTGGCTCAGCGTCGACGTCGGCGTGCTGATCCCGGGAAGCATCGCTGCGACGTCGCCGAAGCCCGACGACAGGAGCTCGCTCGACGAATTCTTGACGGACGCGTCGACGAAGAGGTCCGTTCCCGGTTTCCACGCGATCGTTCCGGTGGCGCTCGGATTGGCGTACGGGTAGCAGGGATCGCGCTTGAGGCTCTTGTTGCACGACTGAGAATCGGCGCGCCCGTATCCGAGCGACGCGGTGAAGTCGTAAGGACTGGTGTATGTCAGCGTCATCGTCCCGTGCCCGTTCGGAAGATAGTGCGATCCGCCGAGGTCGTCCGGCACGATGAATTTCGAGGCACGTGCCGCTTGCGAGATCGTCAGCTGCGACGCACCGACGTCCGCGAGCAGCGTGAGTGCGGGCCAGAGCGGCTGCTTGAGCGTCAGGCTGACGGTCTCATTGCGCCGCTCGAGTGCATCGCTGAACTGGTATGCGGCCAGCGTAAAATCGTACGGCCTGCGCGTCGCCTGAAGTCCCGAATATTCCAGTAGTCCGTAGAAGCCGTGCAAGCCCGTGAACAGATCGAAACTCGTATCGAGCGGTGCATACGCGCGGCCGGCGTTCCGGTATCCGAGCGTCGTGCTGAAGTGGCCGCGCAGCCTGGGGGACGCAGCCGGTTCGGCGGGCTTGGAGACCAGGTTCAGAAACGGAGGATCGCGCTGGTCGGACACCGCGATGTCGAGGGTTGAGCCGAATCGCTGGTATTGCGTCGCGTAGCGCACCAGCACTCCGATGTTGCGGAACGGCGACCCGTCGTCGGGCTTCGGCGGAACGACGTTGTAGGCCGCCGTTATCTGCGTGTCCTCGGTCCGAAGGGCCGTGGATGAGGTGCCGGCGTAGAACGGCGTCTTCGACGGCGCAGGCGCCGGCTGGCTGCGGTTGGCACTCACCTGCTGGACCGACAACCGCAAGAGCGAGTTCTCGGTCGTGAATTGACGGGTGTAACCTGCGACAGAATCGCGTGCCGCGGCGACGCCGGCAGTTCCTTCGAAGAACGCTGCCGTAATGCCGTCGCGGTCGGCGCCGATGAGCTTATAGCCGGCATCGATCGGATACGACACGGCGGCCGGATCGAACGGCGCGCGGTCGACACCGAGCCCGGAGAGCTGGATGCCGACGACGTTGCTGCTTGCGATCGACTGTCCGAACGGCTGCGGATCGCTCACGAAGAACGATCCGCACGATTTGCACGCGAAAGCTTTGGCATGATCGGCGCCGAGCACGCTCTGAGCGGCCTGTTTGCGAATATTCAGCAGCGGTCCGGCGTCGTCCGAGAACGTCGTAGAGAGCAGCGTACCGGTGCCGACGGGCGCATAGACGGTGCCGACTGCGCGATGCCGAGGCGTCCCGCTGGGCGGGTTTCCCAGATCGGGACCGCCCGCGATATAACGGTCGTGGACGACCTTCGCGGCGGTGCGGTCCACGTGAACGACGACGTGTGCGCTGGACGCCCGCAAGGGACAGGGAGGTTGGGCCACCGTGCATCCGTTTTCAAACTCCACGCGGCCGATGGTCGCGTCTATATCATCGGACAGCCTGAAATGGCTCAGCGTGTCGTACGAAATTTGGAGTTTCCCACCCCATCGGCCGGCCCGGCTGAACGGCTCCGTGATCGTGCCGCTACAGGACTCGGTGATCACGAGGACCGGCTGTCGCGAGGTCAACCGGCATTCTTGGTATGGCGAAAGAATGAACTCGACTTCAGATTTGGGGTCGTTGCCTTTGAGGCTCTCGAGCGAGACCCTGAGCGAGTCTTCTTGAAAGATGTCTCGTGGCGACCGGATCGTCTTTTGATCGAACGTGAACGATACCGTAATTCCGCTGTCGTCGAACGCCAATGTCGCGGTCGTTGCATCCGGAGTCTTGCCGAGAACGAGGTTGAACGCGGGATTACAGGGGAGCGGCTTCGACGTCACCTCCGCTCGGCCGTAGTGAACCGTCAGTCCGACGGTGATCATGTCGGGACAAGTTCCGGCGCCCATCGCGTCGGTTCGGCACAGCAAGACCGCGACACCGATCCCGAACGCGCAGGCCGCGACTAACTGCGCGAAGCGGTGCATGTCAGTCCGGTTTCGCAGTGATGTTGTTCAGCGTCTCCGCAGGAAACGTCGCGGGCGGGTCCCCTGGTTCACAATGAAGGTCTTTGACGGACCACGCACCGTTTCTGCACTCGAGCCTGAACCTGCCCTTCGCGCACACGATGGCCCCTTCAGGAAACGTTTGTCCCGCACCATCTTTGCAGCTCATCGCAGTACCCCCGCAATCGAGCTAGTTTGGGAATTTCACCCTAGCTATATATAGCAGGGCAGGCGGCATTCCGCAAGCGCCGGCGACATCAGCCGCCGGCCATCGCGCCGACGACGAGGAACGGTTCGGTGCCGGTCGCGACCGGGTCGGGGAGAGGCGTGTCCGGGGACTCGTGTGAGAGATCGCTTTCGCAGGCGAAGAAGCGGATGAACGCGCGGCGCTTGTGCGTCGTGTGATCGCGGATCGTGCCGCGCAGGACGGGGTACTGCGCTTCCAGCGCGTCGAGAACGGCGCGCTGCGTCGGCGTGCCGTTCACGTCGACCGCAACCTCGCCGCTCACGCGCGCCAGCGTGCGAAGGTTCGCCGGCAGCACGATGCGGATCATGGCAGCGTCTGCACCTCTACGGAAAGGACGGCCGGAAGGTCGTGCACGATCGCCGACCACGTGTCGCCGGCGTCCGGCGAAGCGTACACCTGGCCGCCGGTCGTGCCGAAGTAGATTCCGCAGGCGTCGAGCTTGTCGACCGCCATCGCGTCGCGCAGCACGTTCACGTAGCAGTTGCTCTGTGGGAGGCCGTTCGTGAGCGCCTCCCATTCGTCGCCGCCGCTGCGGCTGCGGTACACCTGGAGCTTGCCGTCGATCGGGAAGTGGTGCGAGTCGCTCTTGATCGGGACGACGTAGACCGTCTCGGGCTCGTGCGCGTGCACGTCGATCGGGAAGCCGAAGTCGGTCGGCAAGTTCCCACTGACCTCGCGCCACGACTCGCCCGCGTCGTCGGTGCGCATCACGTCCCAGTGCTTCTGCATGAAGAGCACGTTCGGGCGCGACGGATGCATCGCGAGCCGGTGCACGCAGTGCCCGACCTCGGCGTCCTGATCGGGGAGCTGCTCGGAGCGCAACCCCTTGTTGATCGGCTTCCAGCTCGTCCCGGCGTCGTCGCTGCGGAACGCGCCTGCCGCGGAGATCGCGGTGTAGAGCCGCTTCTGGTCGCTGGGGTCCAGGATGATCGTGTGCAGGCACATCCCGCCCGCGCCCGGCTGCCACGACGAGCCGGTGCCGTGGGTGCGCAGACCCGAGAGCTCGTGCCAGCTCGTGCCGCCGTCGGTCGAGCGGAAGAGCGCCGCGTCCTCGACGCCGGCGTAGACCGTCTCCGGATCCGTGAGCGACGGCTCGAGATGCCAGACGCGCTTGAACTCCCACGGGCGC
>DATHLN010000152.1:0-2809 GCA_035488115.1 Candidatus Limnocylindrales bacterium
TCACGTCGAGCGAGACGCCGGCCAGCGCCTGCAGCCGTCCGTAGCTCACCGCGACGGAGCGCACCGCGAGGATCGGCGCGGCGGGCGCAAACGCGCTCATCCGGCGATTCCCATGTAGGAGGCACCGAAGCGCGGATCGGCGCGCACCTCGTGCGACGCGCCGGCGAGCACGATCGTCCCGAGCTGCATGACGTACGCGCGCGCCGCGTAGCGCAGCGCCGCATCGACGTCCTGCTCGACGACGAGCAGCGCCGTCCCGTCGCGCCGGATCCGCTCGAGCGCCTCGAGCAGGTCGTCGACCACGATCGGCGCGAGCCCCAGCGACAGCTCGTCGATCAGGAGCAGCCGCGGTCCCGCCATCAGCGCGCGCGCGATCGCGCACATCTGCTGCTCCCCGCCGCTCAGCGTGCCCACGGTTTGGCCGCGGCGCTCGCGCAGGCGCGGGAAGAGCGCGTACGCGCGCTCGGCGGCATCGGCGACCGCGCCGCGCGACCGGCGCACGTGGCCTCCGGCGACGAGGTTCTCTTCGACGCTCATCCCCGCGAAGAGCCGGCGGCCCTGTGGGACGAGCGCGATCCCGAGCCCGACCCGCTCGTGGGCGGCGCGGCCGGCGAGCTCGGTGCCGGCGAAGCACAGCGTTCCGCCGCGCACCGGAACGGTTCCGGCGATCGCGTTCATCAGCGTCGACTTGCCGGCCCCGGCGACGCCGACCAACGCGACCCATTCGCCGGCCTCGACGCAGAGGTCGACACCGTGGACGATCTCGAGCTCGCCGTATCCGGCGCGCAACGCGGTCGCCTCCAGCAGCAGGCTCATCGCGCCGCCCCGCTGCGGCGCGCGAAGAAGCGGTCGCGCACGAATGCCGAAGCGCCGCGCGGAAAGAACACCACCGCCGCGATCACGATCAGCCCGAGCACGCCGACGTCGTAGTTCAGGAAGTAGTGCTGCGTCAGCGCGACGGCGCCTTCGACGAAGAACGCAGCGACGAGCGGTCCGAGCAGCGAGGCGGTCCCGCCGAGCAGCATGATCACGAAGGCTTTCACCGAGAGCCCGAGGCTGAAGACGTCGGGCGGCTCGATATAGGTCACCGAGTACGCGTAGATCGCACCGATCAGCCCGGTCAGCGCCGCGCTGACCGCCCACAGCGTGACCTTCGTGCGCAGCGTGTCGACGCCGAGGCTCTGCGCGACGTCGTCGCCGGCGCGCAGCGCGCGGCAGGCGTAACCGAGCCGGCCGCGGTCGACCCACACCGCGGCGGCGAGCGCCACGACGAGCACCGCGAGGAACACTTCGTAGAAGAACGTCGCGATCGTCCCCGGCGTCCCCGCCGGCAACGGTAGCGAGAGCCCTTTCGCACCGCCGGCGAGTGGAAGATTCGTCACCAATTGCGCGACCGCGCCATTGAGTCCCAGCGTCCCGATCGCGAAGTAGTGCCCGCGCAGCCGGAAGAACAGCGGGCCGACGGCGACGGCGACCAGCGTGCTGAGCAGGACCGCGGCGAGGCACCCGGCGGCGAACGGCAGATGGAGATTCGCTTGGGCCACCCCGGTCGCGTACGCGCCGAGCCCGAAGAACACGACGTTCCCGAACGCCGGATAGCCGCCGTAGCCGGCGATAAGGTTCAACGCGATCGCGAACGTCCCGACCATGAAGACGTCCGCGAGCGTCGCCTGCACGAAGACCCCGGTGAAGCGCGGCAGTACGGCGAGCGCGACGGCGACCACACCGCAGACGATCGCGAGGCGCGGCAGCGAGCCGCTAGATATCCGCATAGAAGCGCCGCCCGAACAGCCCGCGCGGACGCGCGACGAGGAAGACGATCAGCAGCGCGAACGCCGCCGCGTCGCTGAAGCTCGGGAACACCGACGCCATCAGGTTCTCGGTCACGCCGAGCAGCATGCCGCCCGCGATCGCGCCGGGGACGCTGCCGAGCCCGCCCAGCACGACGACCACGAAGGCACGCGTCGTGAGGCCGTCGCCGATCACCGGCGAGAACGTCGAGACGGCGGCGACGAGCGCGCCGGCGATCCCCGCCAGCGCCGCGCCGATCCCGAACGTGACGGCGTAGATTCGCGCGGGATCGATCCCCGACAAGCGCGCCGCCTCGGGATCGAAGCTCGTCGCCTTGATCGCGATCCCCAGCCGGGTGCGCTCGAGGAAGAGCCACAACGCGAGCGTCGACAGGATCGCCACGCAGAACACCGCGAGCCGGATCAGCGGGATGCGCAGGTCACCGATCGTCAGCGCGGCGGCGGTGTACGGAACCGTGATCCCCCGGATGTCGGCCGAGAAGATCCGCAGGTTCGCGTTCACGAGCACGCGATCCAGACCGAACGTCAGGATGAGCGTCGCGAAGACCGACGCCTGCAGGACGCGGTTGATGAGGTAGCGCTGCAGCACGTAGCCGAGCGCGAAGAGCGCGACGGCCGCGACCGGAATGGTGAGGAGCGGGTCGACGCCGAGATGCGTGCAGAGCTCGTACGTCACGTACGCCCCGATGATGATCAGGCTGCCGTGCGCGAGGTCGATGATGTTCATCACCCCCCACACGATCGAGAACCCCATCGCCATCGAGGCGTAGAAGCCGCCGACCAGGATCCCGTTGACGATCGCCTGGACCGTTTGCACCGCGCGACGCGCGCTTACTTCAGCGGATAGATCGCGTGCGCCGAGCCGCGCAGCTTCGCCGGCCACACCGGGACCGGGAGGTACTGCTGCTCGTTCGTGCCGGTCGTCTTGACGTGCTGGATCTGAATGCACGCCATCGACTTACCGACGTTGATCCCGCCCTCGCTGAACTTGATCGGGC
>DATHLN010000153.1:0-6794 GCA_035488115.1 Candidatus Limnocylindrales bacterium
CGCGTCATCGTCTGCAGGATCGACGTGTTGACGATCTCGTCGAACGGACGCCCGTCCATCAGCTTGACGTTCTCTCGGATACGGTCGAGGATGACGATCGTGTCCATGACCGAGTAGCCGACGACGGTCAGCACCGCGGCCAGGAACGCATCGTCGACGCGGCGGCCGGCGATCGCGTAGATGCCGATCATCATCGCCGAGTCGCGCAGCAGCGCGACGACGCAGACCCAGCCGAAGATCAAATTCCAGCCGAAGCGGAACGCGATGTAGACGAACTGGATCGCGATCGCGATGACGAGCGCCTTGACCGCGTTGAACAGATACTCGTGCGAGAGCGACGGACCGACCGTCGAGATCGACGAGCCGTTGCGGTCGAGCGGCCCCGCCTCTTTGAGCGCGGCCCACAGCGGCGCGGTGTTGTTGCCGAAGTCCTTTTGCGTCTCGATCGTCCAGCCCGAGGCGCGCGGCCCGCTGAACGTGTTGACCTGCGCGTCGGTGACGCCGGCCTTGGCGATCGCATCGATCACCGCTTGTTTTGAGACCGGGGCCGTGTACGCGGCTTGCACGTCGGTGCCGCCGGTGAACGAGAGGCCCAGACGCAGCGGCGCGCCGGTGTGCACGTAGTTCCAGAGCATGAACGCCGCGCCGATCCCGATGAGGATGTACGAGATCAGCGAGACGGTGCGGAACCATCCGACGACGTTCCAGTTCAGGCGGCGGAAGAACATGTCAGCGCGCCTCCGCCGGTCGCGCGGGCGCCGGGGGCGGTAGCGTCCCGCCCGCGCCGTACGCCGCCTTCGAGGTGATGAGATCGTTGTCCACGATGAGGTCCATGAAGAAGCGGGTGATCACGACCGCGGTGAACAGCGAGAGCGCGGTACCCCAGAACAGCGTGTAGGCGAAGCCCTTCACCGTCCCGGTGCCCAGCAAGTACAGCACGCCGGCGCCGACGATCGTGGTGAAGTGCGAGTCGAAGACCGAGCTGAACGCGCGCTGGAAGCCGATGCGCACCGCGGCGCGCAGCGACTTCCCGGCCCACAGCTCTTCTTTGAGCCGCTCGAAGATCAGGACGTTGGCGTCGACCGCCATACCGATCGAGAGCACGAAGCCCGCGATGCCGGGGAGCGTCAGGACCGCGTGCGCGATCGAGAGCAGCGCGAGCAGCATCAGCACGTACACGATCAGCGCGAGGTCGGCGAGGAAACCCGGCAGCCGGTAGAACGCCACCATGAAGATCAGCACGAGACTCAAACCGACGATCGAGGCGACGAGCGACTTCTGCAAATCCTCCTTGCCGAGGATCGGGCCGACGTCGTCCTTCTCGATGATCGTCAGCGAGACGGGGAGCGCGCCGGCGTTCAGCTCGTTGGCGAGCGTCGCGACGTAGTCTTCGGTGAAGGTTGTCCCGTGGATCATGCCGTCGGTCGAGATGACGCCTTCGATCGACGCCGCGCTGACGTACTTCTTGTCGAGGAAGATCGTCAGCAGCTCGTGCATGTGCTCGTTGGTGAGCTTGGCGAACTTCGTCGGGTTCTTGGTGATGAAGTTCACCTGCGGCTGCCCGCCCTGGCCGAAGCCGGGCGCGGCGCTCTTCAGCTCGGCGCCGGTGTAGACGATCTGGCCGCAGTCCTTGTACGCACCGTTCGGGTCGTTCGCGTACTTCTTGTCGGTCTCGGCGCGGTCGCGGACCTTCTCGGGGCAGATCTTGAAGTCGAGGACCGCCGCCTCTTTGAGGATCCGCTCGAGCTCGTCGGAGTTCTTCACCGCCGGCACCTCGACGAGCAGCCGGTCGACGCCGACCTTCGAGATCACGGGCTCGGAGACGCCGAGCCCGTTGACGCGCTTGTCGACGACCAGCTCGACCTGGTTCTGGACGTCCGAAGTGATCTTCGGGACGTCCTTGCTGGTCTGGAGCTGGAGCAGGACGCGCGCGCCGCCCTGGAGGTCGAGGCCGAGGTGGATCTTTTTCTGAATCGGGAGGATGGCCCAGACGCAGAGGCCGACCAAGGCCAACAGGAGGACCGACTGTACCGGCCTCTTGAGCTTATTCCACATAGTCCTGAGGTACCGAGAGCCTCGCCGGGAGTGACGCCGGGGCTCCTCGGACGGCGGGGAAGGGGAGAACCCTCGGATCGTAGCATGGGGGCCGGACAGCGTCAAACGGCGCTGGCGGTTGTCCGGGTCGGTGAGGGTATGACGGGCCGGACGCTCACGGAGGCGGCACGTGACCGACGGCAAGGGGGTCGACGCAGGACTCCTTCAGACGCGCTATCGCCTGACGAAGCAGCGTGCCGCGATCCTGCGCGCGCTCGAAGACGGCGCGCACCTGACCGCCGAGGCGATCCACGAGCGCGTCCGCGCCGAGCTTCCGGCCGTCAGCCTCGGCACGATCTACCGCACGCTCGACATCCTGCGCGCGATCGGCTTGGTGCAAGTGTTCGCGTACGGCGGCGCCGCGCGCTACGAAGCGGCGCTCGACAAGCACCATCACCTGGTGTGCGTCGCGTGCGGCGAGATCGTGAACGTCCCGGTGCCGCAGGTCGTGCCGATCGCGCTCGCGGTCGCGCAGGACAACCGCTACAGCGGCGTCGACGCGACGATGGTGATCTCCGGCCGCTGCGCGCGCTGCGCCGGCCTGGCGCGCAACGGAATCGGGCTGAGCTGAAGCTCTCCGAAGACGTCGAGCTCGTCGAGATGCTCTCGCCGAGCGACTGCGCGCGGATCGTCGAAGCCGTTCGCCACAGCGAGGCTTGGTGCGAGGCGCCGCTCTACGCCGCGCCCGGCAGCGATGCGGTGGTGAATCCGGCGGTGCGGTGCGCGTCGCTCCTGCGTGAAAAAGACTTCCCGGAAGAGGTCGTCCCGCGGTGCGCGGAGGTCCGCGAACGCGCGCGCTCGCACGGCGACGCGCGCGCCCGGGGACTCGAAGCCGGCGAGATCCAACTCGTGCGCTACCGGCCAGGCGGGTTCTTCTACACGCATCAAGACGCGATCGATGCGCCGTCGGAATGGCGCAAGCGCAGTTTCGTGCTGTACCTGAACGACGATCTGACCGGCGGCGAGACGGCCTTCCCCGGCCTCGGCGTCAGCGTCGCGCCGCGCACCGGCTACGCACTCGCGTTCCCGCCGTTCGTGCCGCACCGCGCGGAGCCGGTGATCGGCGGCGAAAAGTTCGTCTTCACCTTCTGGCTCGGACCTCGAGGTACTGCTTCGCCTTGCCGACCTCGTCGTTGAGCGCGTCGACCGTCTTTTCCATCGACGAGAGCGCCTTGATGCGGTAATCGGCCATCCCGTCGATCGTCGCGCGGACGTTGGCGAAGGCTTCCTTCAGCTTCTCGATGTCGACGCTCGGCGCGTTGGCGCCCTCTTGGATCCGCGCCGCGTTCGCGCGCAGCATCTGCGAGTTGCCGACGATCAGATCGGAGGTCGTCGAGCGCAGCGCGGTGATCTGGTCGAGGACCAGCTTCTGCTGCGCGAGCCCTTGCGCGATGATCACCGCGGTACGCAGCGCGGCGACGGTCGTCGTCGTCGCGCGGTCGACGCCTTTCACCAGCTCCGCGTTGTTGCGCTTGATCAGATCGAGCGCCATGTAGCCCTGCACGTTGACGGCCAGCTGCGTCGCGATGTCCTGCTGCTTCTGGCGCGCGGCGAAGAGCACGTCTTCCTGCAGCGCGCGGGCGCGCTCGGGATCGCTGGTTTGCAGCGCCTCGGCCTCGCGCTCGACGGCGTCGCCGAGTGCGCGCGCGAGGTAGCCGTGCTTCTCCAGCTCGCCCATCAGCGACCACATGTTCGCCTTCTCGGCCTCGATGGCGCCGTTGTCGCGCAGCAGCTCGTCCTTGCCGCGCCGCAGGCTCTCGATGATCGCGTTCAGGTGCGTCTGCGACGATTCGTAGCCGCGGAAATAATCGCGCAGCTTGTTGCCGAACGGCAGCACGCCGAGCAGCTTCTTCGGCGAGAACAAGTCGCCCTGACGCGCGGGGTCGAGCTTCTCGATCGTCCCGCGCAGCTCGACCAATGTCTTGGCGACCGGCGAGCCGTCGCCGAGCGCCGCCATCGCGCGCGCCGGCCGGTCGAGCATGCGGTTCGCGACGTTCGCCGAGCGCTCGATCTCCGCGTTCGCGAGCGCTTCGAGCGCGCGCACGCGCTCCTTGTACGCATCGCTCTCCGGCGCCAGGGTCGCGAGCTCG
The DNA here is from genome assembly GCA_035488115.1 of Candidatus Limnocylindrales bacterium. Lineage (GTDB taxonomy): Bacteria > Vulcanimicrobiota > Vulcanimicrobiia > Vulcanimicrobiales > Vulcanimicrobiaceae > Vulcanimicrobium. The sequence continues at coordinate 4,185 of DATHLN010000153.1, forward strand.
CGCGCGAGCCGAGCCGCATCGGCGTCGAGCTTCGTCCGCTCGTCGGCCGGGACCGGCACCTTCCCGATCGCATCGGACGCCGCAACCGCCGCGACCGGCTCGGGCGGCGTCAGCATCGGCGGCTGCAATTGGTCCGACACACTGACTCCTTTAACGGTCGTTCACGTTCAGCACGCGCGGCGCGCCGGTGAGGTAGCGGTCGACGGCGGTCTTCCCATCGTTGCCTTCGCCGTCGTCGTCGTCATCCTCGTCGCGCTCGCCGAGATACGCTGGGGCGTCCTCGCCACGCGCCTCCCGCAGGCCGCCGAAGAACTCGCCGATCCCGCCGAACAGATCGCCCAGCTCGCTCATCTGCTAGTCGTTCAGCCCGACCTGGAACGTGAGCGGAACTTCCTTCGGCTCGCCGCGCTTCTCGACCGACGTCCCGATCGCCATGAACTCGATCACGTGCGGGTTCCAGATGTGCGTCTTCTCGACGATCTGCATCCCGACGATCCCGTCGGCGCCGTGCGCCTCGGCCTCCGCCTGCATCCGGCTCATCGCCAGCTCGCGCGCGTCGTAGATCGCCTCGGTGTAGTTCTTCAGTTCGACGTTCGTGCCGATCGTGCGCACCATCTGCGCGAAGCCTTGGTGCGCGATGTGGTACACGCAGTTCCCGAGCACGAGCTCGCGCGGCACGTACCCGGTCGAGGTGACGAGCTTGTAGAAGTCCTGAACGCTGAAGTCGGAGGTGAACGGCTTGCCGTCGTGCGTACGCCAGCCGCCGTCGGCGCCGGGCGCCTTCACCGCAGTCCCGATCGCGGTGAACTCGAGCGCGTTCTCCGCCCAGTCGTAACCGCCGACCTCGAGCCGCACGCCGACGACGCCGTCGGCGCCCAGCACGTCCGCCTCTTCCTCCATCCGCGCCATCGCGAGCTCGCGCGCCTCGTACATCGCCGCGGTGAGGTACTGCAGCTCTTGGTTCTGGTAGAAGTTGCCGTACTGGATCCCGACGTGGTAGATCGAGCTGCCGAGGACGAGCCCGAGCGGACGCCATCCCATCTGCTCGAGCAGCACGAACTCGGAGACGGAGAGATCGCTGGTGAAGAGCGGCGCGCCGCCCTCGCCGCGCATCCGCCGCAACCGCGAGACGGCGTCGACCGGGACGCCGCCCTCGGTGACGCGCACGTCCGGCTGCTGCTGGTTCTTCTGTCCGATCCCGAAGAAGCTCATCGTGTCTCCCTGAAGAAGCGGGTGAGAGTGTCGCGCGCACCGCGCTCGCGCTCGGCGTACGCGCCGAGGTCGCTGATGAGGCCTTGCGTCCACTCGCCGACGTCGACGACGAGCGTCTTGTTCTTGATCCCGCGCAGGAACCGCGTGACCGATGCTTCGACGTCGCCGCGGGGCGTCCGCGCGAGCATGTAACGCAGCATGTCGTCGCGGCGCGGAACGTCGAGCGCGACCGCTTCGACCGGCCCGCGGCCGAGGAAGCCGCCGCGCCGCACGGTCGCTATCCCCGGGAACGCGGCGGCGAGCCGTTCCGCCGCGCGCTCCAGGATCGCGGTCGGCTCGGGGCCGCTCTCGGATTCGACGCGTTCGAGGAGGCGGCGCACGAGCGCCACGGACGGCGCGGTCGCCGGGTCCACGGGCGCCACGGAGGCGGGTACCTCCGGCAGGGTCTCGAGCGGCCCGAAGCGTTCGGTCAGGAAAGCGCCGTTCGCCGAGAGCGCCGTCTGCGCGGTCTCGGCGAGCACGGCCAAGCGCTGTGCGGTCGCCCGCTCGAGCAGGCGCAGCTGCTCGACCAGCATCTCCGCGGCCACCGTGTCGCGGCGCGCCGGCGGGATGTCCTCGTAGGCCTTCAGCGTGTCGGGCAGATAGCGCCGCTCCGTCTCGCGCAGCGCGTACGCGGCCTCGTCGCTCCCGCCCGCGGCGAGCAGCCCGTCGGCTTGAGCGAGCATCGCCTCGATGCGCGCGAGCAGCGTCTGCGCTTCCTGCGGCAACGCGTTCACGCGGCCTGGTACCGGTCGATCTTCACGGTGTTACACCCCCGGCTCGGAGCCGCGGGCGGCTCACGCCGCGACGGCGACCAGGGCGGCCATCTTCGTTCGCTCGGTCCACGGACCGGGCCGGAAATCGGGCAGCTCCTCGACGATCCTGAAGCCGTGCGCCTCGAGGACGCGGCGCAGCTCCTCCGGCCGGTAGACGCGAATGCGGTCGACCGTGTCGATCCGCCGGCGAACCGCACCTGATCCGTCGCGCAGCGTATAGTGCCGCTCGATCACGTTCACGTCGCGCTCGGCGCGGCGAATGGTCTTCGTGCGCTCGAGGACCGTCCCGTCGGCGAGCTCACGGCGGTAGTCGAGGTGCACGTGACCGTCGGGCAACGCCTCGATGCCGCGGTCGGGGACGAAGACGTCGAGAACGAACCGCCCGTCTGCGGCGAGGTGGCGGCGCACGCCGTCCAGCGCGCGGGCGCGCCGCTCCGGCTCGACGAGGTAGGTGAACGCCGAGTAGGGGCAGATCACGCGCGCGAACCGCCGGCCGAGATCGGCGCTCGCCATGTCGGCGCGATGCCAGTCGAGCCGCGCGCGCTCGGCCGCCGTCAACGTCGCGGCCGCTTTCGCGGCGAGG
>DATHLN010000154.1:0-7541 GCA_035488115.1 Candidatus Limnocylindrales bacterium
TACGGCGCCGACGCGCTGCCCGCGACGACGGCGACGGTCCCGGCGGGGGCGCACTAGATGCTGTTCCGTCGCCTCAACTGGAACGTCGTCGGCTGGTTCCGGATCGTCTCCGCGATCTCGTACGCCGTCATTCTCGCCGGCATCGTCTTCATGGGCTACCACTGGGTGAAGGACGGCTCGCCGCTGCGGCTCGGCCTCTCGTTCACCGGCGGCACCGACGTCACGGTGAAGTTCAAGAACCCCGCGTCGAAGGACGCGATCGCCGCGCAGCTCGCGACGGTCGCCGTCACCGACGCGCGGATCAACACGCTCTCGAAGCCCGGTGAGACGCCGAACGAGCGCTGGACGATCGAGACGCAGCACGACTTCGGCAACAACTCGACGGGGCTGTGGGCCGCGCTGAACAAGGTCGCGCCGGTCGACCGCAGCACCTCGTCGATCTCGACGGTCGGGCCGTCGCTCTCGCAAGAGTATCTGCTCAACGCGATCAAGGCGCTCGTCATCGCGATCGCGATCCAGTTCCTCTACATCGCGTTCCGCTTCGGCTGGAACCTGATCTTCGGCTGGGTCTGCGTCGTCGCGCTCGTGCGCGACTCGCTGATGATGATCGGGATCTACGCGATCGCCGGCCGCCGCGTCGACGACGCGTTCCTGGCCGCGGTGCTGACGGTCATCGGCTATTCGGTCATGGACACGATCGTGATCCTCGACCGGATCCGCGAGAACGTCAAGCTGATGGACGGCAAGCCGTTCGACGAGATCGTCAACACCTCGATCCTGCAGACGATGACGCGCTCGGTGAACACGCTCGCGACCGTCGTGATCACGCTGGTCGCGCTGCTGACGTTCGGCGGCGCCTCGCTGCAGAACTTCGCCTTCGCGCTGCTGGTCGGGATCTGCTCGGGCGGCTACCACTCGATCTTCTACTCGGCGCCGCTGGTCGCGGTGCTGCAGAAGCGCGTCACCAAGCGCGGCGGCGGGATCTTCCGCCGCAGCTCGCTGGCCCCGCAGCCGAAGACCGTCGCCGCCGCGCGCGGCGGAGCGGCCGGTGCGGCCGCCGCGGCGCGCGACCGCGAGGCGATCGCCGCGGCGCGGCGCGCGCGCCGCGAGCTCGAGCGCCAAGGCGCCTCGCGCCGCTCGACCCCTCCGCCGCGCTACCGGCGCTCGCAGCAAGACATCGACTACGAGAAGCTCGAGAACCGCAACTTCGGCGCGGAGCTCCCGCGCAAGCCGGAGCCGCAGACCGAGCCCGAGCCGCATCTCGCCGACGGCGAGATCGATCCGCTCGACGCGCAAGCGATGGGCCTGCACGACGAAGCGGCGGAGCTCGGCCACGAGGAGATCAAGCTCAACCTCGGCGACGAGCACTGAAGAAGCTTCCGCCGCCTACGCCGTCGGAGGCCGCGTTCGAGCGGCTTCTGGCGGAGTTTCCGGATTCGTCTCTCACCCTTCTCCTGAGCTCGTCGAAGGATCAGGGTGACACGCGCGCCGACCGCGACGCCGAGGGGGCACGAACCGACCGGGACGTTGTCGGCGACGTCGGCTCGAGTCACCCTGAGCCTGTCGAAGGGTCCGCCACGACCTTCCTCGACGAGCTGTACGCGAAGTCGCGCGAGTTTCTCGACCGCGATCCCTACGCGACGATCGGCGAGGCGACCGGCTTCAACACCAAGGTCGTCGGCGTCAGCTTCGAGGGCCGCCAGGACGTCGTCGCCGGGATGCGGCCCGGCGCCGCGCTCGAGCTGCGCCGCGATCCGAAGAACGCATACGACCCGAACGCGATCGGCGTCTGGTACGGCGCGCTGCAGCTCGGCTTCCTGAAGCGCGAGATCGCGCAGCGCGTCGCGCCGAACATCGACGCCGGCGAGCGCTACACCGCGGAGGTGACGGCGGTGACCGGCGGCGGGACGCGCTCGGTCGGCGTGAACGTCTACGTGACGCGCGTCCGCGCCGCACTGGCGCGGAAGGGGCTCGAGCGCACCGCCGTCACGCACGACGACGTGCTGCGCGCGCTGATCGGCGACCGTCAGCTGCGCGACGCGCAGCGCGACGTGCTCGCGCGGCTCGACGCCGGCCGCAACACGCTCGCGGTCCTCGGGACCGGGCGCGGGAAGTCGCTGTGCTTCCAGTACCCCGCGGCGGTGCGAGCGCTCGAGCGCGGCGAGAAGACGGTCGTGCTCTACCCGCTGCGCGCGCTGGCGAACGACCAGTACGACGCGCTGATCCGGCGGCTCGAGCCGCTCGGCCTGCGCATCCACCGCGCCAACGGTGCGATCGACGCCGGCGAGCGCGCCGCGCTGAACGACGCGCTCGAGAGCGGCGAGTGGGACGTGATCTGCGCGACGCCCGAGTTCGTGCAGTACCATCTCGACCGGTTTCGCGGCGGGGTCTCGCGGCCGTCGCTGATCGTCGTCGACGAGGCGCACCACCTCGCCGAGTCGACGCACCGGCCCGCGTACCAGCGGATCGGCGCGGCGATCGCCGCGCTCGGCGACCCGCAGGTGCTCGCGCTGACCGCGACGGCCGGCGACGAGGCGTTCGCCAAGATCCGCGCGGCGCTGCGGATCGAGGCCTGGGTGATCGACCCGACGGTGCGCGACAACCTGCACGTCGTCGACGCGCGCGGCACGACGAACAAGGTCGCGTACATCGAGCGCATCGTGCGCGAAGGCGAGAAGGCGATCGTGTACTGCAACTCGCGTGCCGAGGCGACGAAGACCGCCGAGAAGCTGCGCCGCGAGCTGCACGAGGGCGTCGCGTTCTACCACGCCGGCGTCGGGAGCGCCGAGCGCGCGCAAGTCGAGCACTACTTCCGCACCGGTGATATCCGGGTCGTCGTCGCGACCTCGGCGTTCGGCGAGGGGATCGATCTCCCCGACGTGCGGCACGTCTTCCTGTACCACTTGAACTTCGACTTCACCGAGTTCAACCAGCAGGCCGGGCGCGCGGGGCGCGACGGCGACGACGCTTCGATCCACCTGCTCTACGGCGAAGGAGACCGCCGCATCAACGACTTCATCCTCGAGCGCGCCGCCCCGACGCTCGAGACGCTGCGCCGCCTGTACGCGGCGATGAAGCGCCTCACGTCCGACGGGACGCTGCGCATGACGTACGCGGACGTCGCCTCGGCGCTCGACCTCGACCGCGTCGACGGCACGACCGTCTCGACCGCGGTCCGCATCTTCGAGGACGCGGGTCTCGTCGAGGCCGGCGACGACGACGACGGGCGCTACGTGCGCTTTCTCCCGGTGAGCGCGAAGGTCGATCTGACCGCGACGGAGCGCTTCGCCGAAGGCGAGGCCGAGCGCGAGGCGTTCGCGCGCTTCTGCGAGATCGCGCTGACCGCGAAACCCGAAGTGCTCGAGTCGCTTGTCGACCGCCCGATCTATCCGTCCAACGTGCCGCTCGCGCGCTGAACCGCGCGGCGAGCGGATCGCCGCTCGCAGGATCGCCCCGCCGCGAAGCGCATAGACGGGGCAAGCCAACGAACCGGGCGGAGGATCCATGCGGGTCTTTGGAGTCGTCTTGGGTGTGCTGTATGCGCTCGCGTACGCCGTTCCGACGGTGTTCGTCCTGAACGGCGTCTACGGCTCGATCGGTACCGTCAAGGCCGGGGCGATGGGCGTGCTTCCGGCCGGCGCCGACGTCGATACGGTCGGACGCGTCGTCCCCGGGACGCCGGCCGCGCGCGCCGGAATCGTCCCCGGCGACATCGTGGTGAAGGCCGACGCCCAGAATGCACCGGCGTACGCACAGCTCTTCGACCGTGCGGTCGCGGGCCGCGCGACCGACTATGCCGTGACGCACGAGGGCCGGCGACGGATCGTTTCCCTGACGCCGGCAGCCACGCGGCCTTCGCCGATCGACGCGGCGCTCATCGTCGTGCAACTCGCGAGAGGCCTGGTGATCGTCGGGATCGGCGCGCTGCTGCTGTTGCTCCGGCCGAGCATCATGACCGCCGCGTTCTTCGCGCTGTGCCTGATGTTCGGCGAGTTGGCGCATCCGGCGAACAATCTCGAGCTGCTGGCCGCGGCTCCGCTCTTCTGGAAGCCGTTCTTGCTCCTGCTGACCGGGATCGTCACCGGCAGCGGTCCGGCGGCGGCGGCGGTCTTCTGCATGCGATTTCCGACCGGCGCACCGCTGCCGTCGTGGCGACGCCTGGAGCGGGCGATCGTCGCGATCGCGATCGTCACCATCGCCGACTACGTCGCCGCGATCGTCGCGGGGGGCACGTTCACGCACACGGGGAGGCGGCTGTACGCGGTCTTCACGGTGTCGTCATGGCTGTGCTATGCCGTCGCGGCGGCCGCGTTCATGGTGCGGTACGCGCGTGCCTCGGGTGAGGACCGCGCGCGGCTGCGCTGGGTCGCGATCGGCTTGGGCAGCTTCGTCGTCAGCTACGCGCTCTTCTGGGCGTCCGAGAACGTCGCGAGCGCTCCGCCGCGTTTGGCGACGTACGCGCAGTTCCTCAACGTGCTGCCGTTCGCCGTCGCGTACGCCATCGTGCGCCACCGCGTGCTCGACGTCCGCGTCGCGGGCGGGCGCGCGATCGCGTTTGCCGTCCTCTCGGCGATCCCCGTGACGGCGTTCAGCCTGCTCGACTGGGCGCTCGGCAATCGGCTTCAGCAGAGCCGGATCGCGCTCGTCGCCGAGGTCTGCGTCGCGATCGGTTTCGGCTTTTGGGTGAACGCCTTACAGCGCCGGATCGACGGGCTCATCGAATCGGTCTTCTTCCACGCGCGCCGCGTCGCGCAGCAGCGTCTGTTCGCGGCGGCACGGCGTATCCAGTACGCCAGCGAACGCGGCGCAGTCGACGACCTTCTCGTCCGCGAGCCGTACGAGGCGCTGGCGCTGACGTCGGCAGCGCTGTTCCGCCGCGCCGAGCGCGCGTTCGTGCGCGTCGCGCAGCGCTCGCCCTCGCACGAGACGCTCGCCTTCATCGGCGAGAACGACCCGCTCGTGCTCGAGATCCTGGCGACCCGCGCGCCCGTTCCCGCGGGCGCGCACGGCTTGGCGTTTCCGCTGCTGGTTCGGCACGACGCCGTCGGCATTCTGATCGTCGGCGAACGGACGGACGGCGAACGGTTCGATGCTCTCGACCGCGCCGCGGTCGAGACGCTCGCCGGCGCCGCTGCGGCGACGTACGAGCACCTCGATGCGGTCGAGAGCGAACGCGCCGCAGATGAGCTCCGGCGCGCGCTCGAGGAATCCCGGCGCGAGAACGCGTTGCTGCGCGACTGCCTCGCGCGAGGCGGCTCGGAAGTCTAGCTCTCCTCCTCGCCCTCGCCGCCCGCCGTGTCTTCCTCAGGCGCGTTCGGTGCGTCCGATTCGTCGGCGTGGGGCGGCGGCTTTCCGCCGGCGCGGATGACCGTAGGTTCGAGCAAAGTCGTCATCGTGATCCTCATAAAGCGATCCCCGGGCGGCGCTCTTCCATGTCAGAAGCGGCAGCTCCGCTGCGGGAACTTCGTTCCGTTCACGGCGACCCAGCCGTTGTCGGCGCCGCGGTGCGTCGCGCAGTGCACGTCGTGGATGCCGGCGACGAACGGCCGCTGGCGGGGGCTGGTGTGGAAGTACTGACCGTAGGCGAACACCGCCGCGCCGCGCGGCGCGGTGACGCGACCGTCGAGGCTGTCGTTCGTCACCACCTCGACCAGCGCGGTCCGGCCGCCGTCGAGCGGGATCCGTAACGGCAGCAGCTGGTGATCGCCGTGCGGGCCGCCGCGCTGCACGCGCGACGGGCCGATCGTCGTCCCGCAGACCATGACGTTGTCGACCGGACCGGCGTCGTCGCCTGCGATCAGCGCCGAGAGCCGGGCGTTGACGGCGGCGGTGCACGCGCTCGGGACGGGGACGTCGCGGGCGGAAGCGGCGCAGGCCGCCGACGCGAGCAGCGACACGGCGAGCATAATGACGAAAAACGAGCGCATGCGTACGGCTTCGGCGGCCGGCCGCGAGGGTCCGCGCGAGGATCGGAGCAATGAGAGCGGTGAGATGAGCGGGTTTCGTCGTTTCGGGCCGGCGGCCGTCGCCGTGCTCTCGATCGTGCTGATCGCCGGTTGCGGCTCGGACCACCGGGCGAGCACGACGCTGCTCGGCACGAAGATCGGCGCGCACGCGCACCGCCCGCCGCCGTCCGATCCGGACCTCACCGTGCCGATCGAGCGCTATTACCAGTTCGTCGAAGAGGGCCGCTGGCCGTATGCGTACGCGATGCTCTCGCCGCGCTACCGCGCCTTACTGAGCGAGGCGCAGTTCGAGCTGCGCTATGCGAGGATGAGCTCCGCCGACGTGCACGCCCGTCAGGTGAGCCCGTCGACCGTCGTGACCCGCATCGATCCGAGCGACGCCGAACGCCGGGCCGGGATGCGCTCCTTCGACGAAACGGTGCGCATGACGTGGGACGGCGAGGACTGGAAGATCGACCGCATCACGCGTACGCGCTGAGCAGCGCGTCGACGGCGGCGCCGGCGCGGAACCGTTCGGCCGTCGCGCGCGCCTCGCGCTCCAGCGCGCCGCGGCGCACGGGATCGTCCACCAGCGCACCGATTGCGAGGCCGAGAGCCGCTTCGTCGCCGCGCGCGACGGCGACTCCGTTCACGCCGTCGTCCAGCCACGCGCGCACGCCGCCGACGTCGTACGCGACGACCGTCCGCCCGCGCGCGAACGCTTCGATCGCGCTGTAGCCGAACGGCTCGGGCCAGAGCGAGGGCAGCGCGACCAGCGCGGCGTCGTCGATCGCGGCGCGCACGCGCTCGGGTGAGACGGCGCCGCGAGCGTCGAGTGCGACGCCGAGCCGCGCCGCCTCCTCGCGCGCCTCGCGCAGCGCCGGGCCGTCCCCGAGCGCGAGGAGCGGCGGCCGGCGCGGCGGCTCGAGCGTCGCGACCGCGCGCACGAGCGCGGCCAAGCCTTTCTGCGGCACGACGCGGCCGGCGAAGACGACGGTGCGCGAGCGCGGCTGCGCGACGCGGACGGCGTACGCGTCGTCGGGGAGCGGCAGCGGGATCTCGCGCACGCGCTCGCCGGGGATCCCGTTCTGCCGCGCGCGCTCGGCGACGTAGCGCGACGCGACGATCGTCACGTCTGCGGCGGCGATCGCGTCGCGCAGCCGTTCGCGCCGGCGGATCAGCGTGAGGGTGCGGCGGCGCGGGCCGTACGCGCAGCCGTCGGTGAGCGAGTGCACCGCGCACGGCCGGCCGAGCGGCAGCGCACAGATGCGCCCGCTGCGCGGGAAGACGCGGTCACCGTTCGGGCAGAACGGGCGATGATCGTGGACGTGGTAGGCGAAGCGCCGCGCCGCCCGCAGCGTTTCGACGATCCCCGCGTCCATGACGTTGTGCGCGACGGCGACGTCCGGCGCGAAGCCGCGCAGCGCGGCCTCCGCGGCCGCGCGCGCCACGGTGCCCGGCGCGTCGTGCTCGTCGCCCCACCCGATCGTCTCCGCGCTGACGCCGCGCGGAATCCCGTCGATCTCACGCGCGAGCACGTGCACCGTCGCGCCTCGCTGCGCCAATGCGGGAAGCACGATGTCGAGGTAGCGCTCC
>DATHLN010000155.1:0-6559 GCA_035488115.1 Candidatus Limnocylindrales bacterium
CGCGGCGGTCCCGGCCGCGAGCCACGCGACGTAATCGGTCACGACGCCGTCGTGAATACGGCGCAGCGGCACGAGCGCGCTCTCGAGCGCTCGCATCGCGCCCGCGCCGCTCGGCAGACGGTGCGCGAACAGCGCGATCGCGGCGAACGCGAGAGCGAGCGCCCCGGCGAGGAAGCCGCTCGCGAGCGACGTCGCGATCGGCTCCGCCGGCGGCATCGCGAGCGCCGCGCCGGGCATCTCTTTCAGCACGATCGCGAGCTGGCCGGCGCGGTCGACGAAACGCTCGCCCGCGCCGAGCGCCGCCGATGCCGCGCCGGGGACGAGCCCGATCGCACACGCACAGACGATGAGGAACGCCGAGCACGCATACATCATGAGCGGGAAACCTCGGTCGCCGCCGGCGCTCGCCTCGGGCGATTCGTGCGCGGGCGTCTTCGCGCGCGGATCCGGCGGCGGCCCCCAGCCGAACGCCATCCGCCCGAGCGCGTTCAGCACCGCGCCGCCGGTGAGCGCGGCGGCGACGAGCAGCACCCACGGCAGCCAGCCGAGCCCGATCTCGTCCGCCGCGTGCGCGATCAGCGAGCTGCCGAGGAACGTGCCGAACGGCGGCGTCCCGGCGAGCGCCAGCGCGCCGAGGAAGATCGCGACGCTGCCCCATGGCTTCGTGCGCAGCTTCCCGCGCAACACGTCGACGTCGACCGTGCCCAGGCGGTTCAGCAGGATCCCGCTGCACAGGAACAGCCCGCCTTTGGTGAGCCCGTGGCCGAGCACGTACACCACCATCCCGGCGACGCCGCGCGCGGTGAGCAGCGCGAACGCACAGACGAGGATCCCCGTGTGCGCGATCGTCGAGAACGCCAGCAGCCGCTTGAAGTGGCGCTGTCCGAACGCCATGATCCCGCCGGCGAACGCCGTCACCAGCCCGAACGCGATCAGCACGGTGCGCAGCACGTGATCGTGCTCGGCGAGCGCGCCGGAGAAGACACTCCAGTAGACGCGCGCGACGGCGTAGAGCCCGGCCTGCACCATGATCCCGGAGAACAGCACGCACAGCGGCGTCGGCGCGACCGCGTGCGCGTCGGCGAGCCAGAAGTGGAACGGCGCGAGCGCCGCCTTCACCAGCAGGCCCGCCGCGATGAACGCGAACGCGAGTATCGCCAGCGCGTCCGCGTGCGCGCCGAGCGCGTGCGAGAGCTGCGCCATGTTGAGCGCGCCGGTGCGCCCGTACACCAGCGCGATCCCGAGCAGGATCAGGAACGCGCCGATGCTGTTGACCACGCCGAACGCGAACGCGCCCAGCACCGCGGAATCGTCCTCGGAGCGGTACGCCGTGAGCGCGTACGCGGCGACGCCCATCAGCTCGAAGAAGACGAACAGGTTGAACAGATCGCCGGTCAGGAAGAAGCCGATCAGCGCCGCCATGAACGTCAGCATCAGCACCGGGAACGGCGGCCCCGACTCGTCGTAATACGTCCACGTGAACAGCAGCGCGACGGTCGTCAGGAACGCCGTGAACGCGGCGAGTGCGGCGCCGATCGGATCGACCGCGAACGCGATCCCGAGCGCGATCCCGTGGCGCGGCGTCCAGCCGCCGAACCAGTGCACGACCGTGCCGTGCGCGGCGGCTCGAGCCAGCAGCACGCAGGCGGCGGTGCAGAACAGCCCGGTCGCGATCGCGAGCGCGTCGAGAACGCGCCGCGGGACGAACGGGCCGATCGCCGCGCCGAGCGCGGCGACCGCGAGCGGGACGGAGAACGCGAGCGGCGCGAGCGCTTCCGGGGTCATCCTTCCATCGCCCGTAGCGCCTCGGGGTCGAGCGTCTGCCGCTTCTTGTAGATCCGCAGCGCGAAGGCGAGCAGCAGCGCGGTCACCGTCGCGCCGACGACGATGTCGGTCAGCGTCAGCGCGTCGACGACCGGATCGACGGCGCGCGTCCCGGGCAGCACGTCGCCGAACACCGGCGCCGTCGCGCCGAGCCGGTAACCGACCTCGAGGATCAGCACGTACGTCGAGGACTGCGCGACGGAGAGGCACAGGATCAGGTGGATCAGGTTGCGGCTCGTCGCCATCCCGTACAGCCCGGCGACGAAGATCCACGCCGGCACGGCGAACGCGATGAAGGAGATCATCGCTGCTCGGGCTCCGGTTCCTCGACGCGCGTCTCGTGCGCGAACTCCAGATACAGCAGCGTGAACCCCGCGAACACCTCGACCAGCACGCACAGGTTGATCACGCCGATCGTCCCGGCGGAGAAGAGCTGTCCCTCGCCGCCGAGCGGCAGCGCGTTCTTCAGGAACGCGCCGGTCGCGACGAGGGTCGCCAGGCCGATCGCGGCGTACGCGCCCGCGCCGACCGCCTCGATCGCCTCGAACGGCTCCTTCCGCACGAGCTTCGCGAACGCGCGGTAGCCGAGCGCGAAGAACACGAGCACGCCCACGCCCGAGAGGACCGTGCCGCCCTGGAACCCGCCGCCGGGCGTCTGCGCGGCGTGGATCCCGAGATAGCCGCCGAACGCGACCGTGACCGCGATCGCCAGCGCGCCGAACGCGCGGATCGCGTCGGTGCGCCCGGTCGTGTGCAGCACGCGGCTCGGCGGGAGCGGCTCGTCTTTCGTGCGCTTGCGGTCCTCGCGCAGCACGAGCGCGATCCCGGCGATCGCGGCGAAGAGGATGTACTCCTCGCCGAGCGTGTCGGCGCCGCGATAGTCGAAGTTCACCGCCGTGACGATGTTCGGGATCTGCCGCTCGTGCGGCGCCACGGTGTTCAGCACGTCGCCGTACGGGCCGGGATAGTGGCCGTACGGCGGCAGACCGGCGACCGCGAACAGCACCAGCACCAGCAACGCCGCGCCGGAGACGAGGATCATGGCGGTGCGCGCGCGCTCGCTCATCGCCGACCGTTCTCGATGCGCACCAGCGTCGCGAGCACCGCGAACGGGATCGCGACCGAGCCGACCCCGAGCTCCGAGAGCGCGACGTCCGGCGCCTGCAGCACCGCGAAGAGCAGCGTGAGCACGAGCCCGTAGAGCATGAAGCAGAAGATCTGCCGTTTCGGCTCGCGCGCGAGGACGACGACCGTCGCGACGACCGCCGTCATCGCGAGCGCGATCGCTTGCACGACCTGTTCCATCTACGGATGCCCCGGCCCGCGCCGGGAGACCGCCGCGTCGCCGGTCGCGTGCGAGAGCACCGGGCCGAACGCGACCATGACCGCCGCGATGAACACGGCCTTCAGGCCGGCGCCGGAGAGCGGGTTCTTCGACACCGCGATCGCGATCGCCAGGAGTACGGGGCACACCATCGCCGCCGGCCCGACGTAGTGCAGGCGCTGCAGCGGCGTCTTCATCACGAGGATGCCGGCGCAGCAGATCACCTCGATCAGCACCACAAACGCGAGCAGCACCGTGATGATCGCGTGGTCGATGCTCACAGCCATCGCCGGAGCACCCGCGCGAAGATCAGCGAGGAGGGAAACGTGACGACCGCGAGCGCGAGCGAGAGGTCGAAGAACGACTGCCGCTGCTCGCCCTGCTCGAACGCGAGCAGCGCGAGGACGGTGAAGACGCTCGCGAGCTCGAGCGCGACGAGCCGGTCGATCGCGTTCCCGCGCGCCGCGAGCAGCACGCACGGCAGGATCCCGAGCATCAGCGCGGCGCTCGCGAGCAGCCAGACGCTCATCGCGTCAGCCGGTGGACGATCAGGACGCCGTGCTCGGCGTCCGCGTCGACGACGACCGAGTTCGGCGAGGCCGACGTGCCGGCCACGATGAGCGCGCGGCCCGCGGCCGACGCCGGGTCGTCGCCGCCGGGATCGAACGGAGCGCTGGAGCCGGTCGTCGGGCGGTTTTCCGCCGAGCGCGCGCAGCAGCGCGCCGGTGACGATCGCGGTGTCGCGCACCACCGACCACGCGATCCGGGGAAGCTGCGCGATCGCGGAGATCGGCACCGCATAGCGCGCGCCGCCCGCCGCAAGCGATCCGACGGTCGCGAGCGCTGCGAGCAGCGCGATCGCGATCCCGACCGGTGTCTCCTGCGGATCGATCTTGCCGACCAGCAACGCCTCGATCGCGGAGAACGCGACCCACAGTGCGGCTGCGGCGAGCACGCGGTCCTTCCAGGCGATCATGTCGGCGGTGTACCCGCCCTTTCGACGGCCGCAAACGAGACGGCGGGCGACGTCCGGCGTACCGGCCAACGCTTGCGAGATGGACCCGGCACGCGATCTGCCGCTGCTCGCGGCGTGGCGGCTGCGCGTGCCGTCGCGCGCATTGCGACCGCTCGCTCGCGGCGACCACGGGCCGCTGCGCGCGTGGCTGCAAAGCGAATCGGCGCTGCGGCTCGCCGAAGCACGGCGCGACGCGTACGAAGATCTCGCGCTGCTCGAGCGTCTGGGTGCCCGGCTGGTGACGCCGGACGACGCGGAATGGCCGAGCGGATTCGCCGACCTTCGCGACCCGCCGGCGTTCATCGCGGTGCGTGGCGAGCCGGTCGGCGAAGCATCGGCCGACGGCGTAGCGATCGTCGGAGCGCGCGACGCCGAAGAACGCGCTTGCGCGTTCGCGTACGAGCTCGCGGTGCGGCTCGGCGGCCCGGTCGTCAGCGGGCTAGCGCTCGGGATCGACGCCGCGGCGCACCGCGGCGCGCTGGCGGCGCACCTTCCGACCGTGGCGTACGTCGGCACCGGGATCGCGCTGACCTATCCGCCGGAGCACGAAGAGCTCGCCGAATCGATCGTCGCGAACGGCGGTGCGCTGGCATCGGAAAACGCGCCGCACGACCGCGCGACGCCATGGTCCCTGATGCGGCGCGACCGCTTGCAGGCCACGCACGCCGCCGCGGTCGTGCTCGTCGTCTCGGCGGCGGACGGCGGTGCGATGCACACGATGCGTTTCGCGCAGGAGCTCGGGCGCCCGCGCTTTGCGGTCGACACCGACGCAAGCGGAAATCGTTCGGCGCTCGAAAACGGAGCCGTAGCGCTGCCGTGGAGCATCGGCGAAGCGGCCGCGCTCGTCTCCAACGTCATCCTGAGCCTGTCGAAGGATGAGCCGAAGCCTCCAATGTCATCCTGAGCCTGTCGAAGGATGAGCCGAAGCCGCCAATGTCATCCTGAGCCTGTCGAAGGATGAGCCGAAGCCGTGAGGGCCACGATCCGACCGATCCCCAACCACCTCGACGACGTTCTGGCCGGGGGCGCGAGCTCGCCGGTCCGTGCCGGGCGCCGCGTCGGCGGCGAGCCGTTCGTCTGCGCGCGCCGAAGGCGCGTACGCGTTCGATGCGGACGGGCGCCGCTACGTCGACTACGTGATGGCGTACGGGCCGCTGCTGTTCGGCCACACGCCGCCGTTCTTACGCGATCTCGACGCGCTCGCCGCACGCGGCGTGGTGTACGGCTCGACGGCGCCGGACGAGCTCGAGCTCGCGCGCCGCATTCGCGGCCACCTGCCCTCGATGGAGAAGCTGCGCTTCACGACGACCGGCAGCGAAGCCGTGCAGAGCGCGATCCGCGTCGCGCGCGCGTTCACGGGCCGCGACGCGGTGCTGAAGTTCTCGGGGAACTACCACGGCCACTTCGATCTCGCGCTGCAAGACGCGGGGGCGTCGGCGGAGACGCCGCACGCCGAGCGCTCGGGGATCCCGCGCGCGGTCGTCGGCGATCTCGCGGTCGCGCGCTACAACGATCTGGCGGATGTCGACCGGCATCTCGCGCGGATCGGCGACCGGCTCGCGGCCATCGTCGTGGAGCCGATCTGCGGCAACATGGGGCTGGTCGAAACGGTCCCCGGATTTCTCGAAGGGTTGCGCGAGCGCGCCGACCGGACCGGCGCGCTGCTGATCTTCGACGAGGTGATCACCTGGCTGCGGCTCGGACTCGGCGGCGCGCAAGTGCGTCTCGGCGTCACGCCCGACCTGACGACGGTCGGCAAGGTCTTGGGCGGCGGCTTCCCGATCGCCGCGTTCGGCGGGCGCGCCGAGGTGATGGCGGTCCTGGCGCCGGACGGACCGTGCTTCACCGGCGGAACCCACGCCGGGATGCCGTTCGCCGTCGCGATCGCGCTGCGCGTCCTCGACCGGCTGGAAGCGAATCCGTGGCTCTACACCGAGATGGACCGCCGCGCGCGCGCACTCGCTGAAGCGATCCGCGCGTCGCTGCGCGATCTCGAGCTCGGCTACACGGTATTGCAGCTCGAGTCGATCGTCGACTTCAAGTTCCGCCCTGGGCCGCCGACGCGCTCGTACGACGACCAAGCGCGTGACGACCAGCGCGCGTACGCCGCGTTCTACCACGCGATGCGCGCGCGCGGCGTCCTCCTCGCGCCGTCGCACAACGAGGTGATGTTCCTCTCGGCCGCGCACGGCGACGACGACGTCGCGCACACCGCCGACGCGGTCGACGCCTCGCTGCGCGAGCTCCGCGCGAACGCCGTAGTCTAGCGGGTCAGCGGACCGGCGTCGGATAGCCTGCCGGCGAGCGGTGACCTTGCGCGTCGACCGCGCGGACGCCGAAGAGCCAGTTGTCCTTCGAGAACTTCAGTGTCGCGATCGTCGCATTGCCCGCGTCCT
>DATHLN010000156.1:0-3899 GCA_035488115.1 Candidatus Limnocylindrales bacterium
GACTGCAGCGTCTTCGGCGCGCCGGAACCGTAGACGGTAATTGCGACCGTTCCTTGCGCGCTGAGCGCCCCGTTCGGAACGATCACGGTCACCGTCGCGGCACCCAGCGTCGCCGCCACGGTACCGCCCGACGGGCTGATGGACTGGGTTGTCGTCACCGAGGGCGGCAGCCCTTGGCCGGTCGGAAACGGCGGCGGACTCGCACCGCCGCCCTGACAGCTCGCGAGCGCCACCGCTGCGACCAGCAGCAATGCGCCCCGTCGATGAAATCTCATACGCCAGTACCTCGACAGCAGCGAAAACGGCCCAAGCCGCACAACAGCGAACGGGCCTGGGCACTGCGCTCACCTTGCGGCTTCGTTCAAGCTGTGCCTGCGGAAGACTGAGCATGACGGTACGTTTGGGGTCGCTCCAATCGTTCAGATTTGGAAAAGCGATGCGGGGGATGATCCGCGGCCTCGTTTGCGAACAGAGACCCGTTCGTCCAACCCATCCCGCCGTGAAGAGGTCCCGTTGAACCTTCGTCAGATTGCGCTCGTCGGGCTGGCCGCCTTGGCTCTGGGCGGCACCGCGGTCGCGGCCGGGCTTCCGCGCCCGTCCGACCAAGCCGTGACCCCGCCGCCGCCTCCGCCGCCGAACGGCAACGTCGCGACCCCCGGGCAGCTGATCGGCACGCCGGCCCCCGCGACCGCCGCGCCGAGCGCGACTCCGGCGCCCTCCGGACGCCGCGGCCGGCGTGGCAGCGCGCCGGCGCCCTCACCGAGCCCGACGGAGAGCGAGTCGCCGGCCCCGCCGCAGTTCTCGACGATGGACGGCGTCTGGGAAGTCCAGGTCCAGCCGCTGATGACCGGCAAGACGATCTACTCTCACCTCTACGTCACACAGCAAGGCGACGCGCTGAGCGGGACGTGGGTGCGCGCGAGCAACGACAAGATGCCGTTCACGGGAACGTTCGACGGACGGCTGTTCAAGCTGACTGCGACCGACGCGAAGAAGGCGACGTACACGCTGAGCGGCTACGCCGAGAACTTCTCCGACATGGTCGGTTTGCTGACGACCGCCGACCCGAAGGACAAGGGGACGCCGTTCACCGCCTCCCACCGGAAAAAAGAGAAGATCGCGATCTGACGCTCGACGCGCGGATCCTCGCGGCGATCGGCGCGTACGCGCTCGGCGACGCGGAGTTTCTCGCGCTCGCGCGCGATCTGTTCGCGTACCAAGTCGCGCACAACGCGCCGTACGCGGCGTTCGCGCGCGCGGCCGGGTTCGGCGAAACGCGCCTGCCGGTGCGGGTGGACGAGATTCCGGCCGTTCCGGCCGCGGCGTTCAAGGAAGCGCGGCTGGCAACGTTTCCGCCGAGCGAGACCGCGGTGTGGTTCGAGACCAGCGGGACCCTTCGACGAGCTCAGCGCAGGCTCGGCCGCGGCGGGCGGCACGAGCTGCCGACGACGCGGCTCTACGAAGCCGCGCTGCTGGCCTCGTTCGACCGGATGATGCTGGCCGGCGTCCTTCGACAAGCTCAGGACGACATGGGGCTGCGGTATCTCAACCTTGTTCCCGATCCGCGCGAGAACGCGCACAGCTCGCTCGGGTTCATGATGGACGTGGTCGCGCGCGAGCGCGGCGACGGCGCCGGAGGCTGGTACCTGCACGGCGATCGGCTCGAGGTCGAACGCTTCGTGCGTGACGCGCGGCGCGCGTGCGACGAAGGCGTTGCGGTGTGCGTCGCGACAACGGCGTTCGCGCTGGTCGCGCTGCTCGACGCGTTGCGCGAGCGCCGCCTGAATCTCGCGCTGCCGGCCGGATCGCGGATCATGGAAACGGGCGGGTTCAAGGGCCGCACGCGCATCGTCGCGCGCGCGGAACTGTACGCGGCAGCGTCGGCGAGGCTCGGCGTCCCGGTCGAAGCGATCGTCGCCGAGTACGGCATGACCGAGCTCTCCTCGCAGTACTACGACTCGTTCGGCTCGCGCGCTCGCGTCGAGCCGCGGGTGAAGATCGCGCCGCCGTGGCTGCGGCCGATCGTCGTCGACGGCGAGGGACGTCCACTGCCGGACGGCGTCGTCGGTGCGATCCGGCACGTCGACCTCGCCAACCGCGGCTCGGTGATCGCGATCGAGACCGAGGATCTCGGCGCGCTCGTCGGGCCGTCGACCGGCGCCCCCGAAACCGGGCTCGTGCTGCTCGGGCGCGAGCACGGCGCGGAGCTGCGCGGCTGCTCGCTCGACGCCGAGACGCTGCTCGCGCGCCGTGGCTGAGCCGCAGGCGCTGCGCGCGCTGCCGGCACGGCGCATCGTCGGATTCGTCGCCGACGCAGCGGCGCGCTGGCGCGACGCGGACTTCGGGCCGCGCGTTCGGACGACGGCGGCGATCGAAGCCCGGCTCGGCTACACGACGCCGGTCGTCGAGTACGCGCTCGACCGGCTCTTCTTCGGCCTCACGCGCGAGGCGCTCGAAGCGGCGATCGCATCGGAGCTGGGCAGCGTCGGCGCGCTGGACGGCGCCGCCACACGGCCCGGGGCGCCGGCGGCGTGGGCGCGCGGGGTCGAGCGCGTCGCGATCGTCTCCAGCGACACGACGATCGGCGTCGCGCTGGTGCCGGCGGTCTTCGCGCTGTGCGCGAAGTGCGACGTCGTCGTAAAAGATCGAGCCGACGCACTGATCGCGAGCTTCTTCGCATCGCTCGGCGAGGAGCACCCGGCGTTCGTGCGCAGCGCACAGGCGCGCGCGTGGAGCGGCGGCAACGATCCGGACGAAGCGGAGCTGCTCGCCCGCGCGGAGGTCGTCGTCGCATTCGGGCGCGAGGAGGCGCTGCGCGAGATCCGCGCGCGCTGCGGGACCGAAACGCGCTTCGTCGCGTTCGGCCACCGCGCCAGCATCGGGCGCCTCACCCGCGCGGACGTCACGCGCTTCGATGCTGCGCTCGCCGAGAACGTCGCGCGCGACGCGCTGCTGTACGACGGTGAAGGCTGTCTCTCGCTGCACGCGCTGTTTGTCGAAGCCGAGGGCGCGCAGCTCACCCGCGTCATCGAGGCCCTGGCCGCTGCGTGCGAGCGCGTCGCAATCGAGTTTCCCGGCGGCGCGCGCGATCCCCAGCGGATCGCGCAGGCCGCCGCGTACCGCAATTTGGCCGCGTTTCGCTCCGCCGGCGGCCACGGCGCCGTCATCCGGGCCGGCGACGCCGCGCTCGTCCTCGATCCGCCGCACCGCGAGCCGCCGCCGTTTCTGCCGCGCACGCTGCCGGTGATTCCCGTCGCGGACGACGACGCGGTCGCCGCGTACGCCGCGCAGCACGCGTTGCCGGTGCAGGCGCTCGGCATCGCGGGGTCCGCCGACGAGCGGGCGCTCGCGCTCGCGGCGCGAATAGGCGCGGTGCGCGTCGCGCCGTTCGGCGCGCTGCAGGCGCCGCCGGTCGCCGGACATCACGGCGGGGCGCCGCGCATCGGCGATTTCGTGCGCTGGATCGACGCCGAATGAGCGCGCCGAGCGACGCCTTCGAATCGATCGTCACCGCGGTTCCCGGCCCGCGCTCTCGCGAGCTCGCCGCGCAGCTCGCGCGCGTCGAAGCGCCGGGCGTGACCTATCTGGGCCGCGACTACCCCGTCTTTTGGGAGAGCGCGGCCGGCGCGCTCGTCACCGACGTCGACGGAAACCGTTATCTCGATCTGACCTCGGCCTTCGGCGTGACCGCGACCGGTCACACGAACCCCTACGTCGCCGCTGCCGTCGGCGACCAGGCGCAGCGCTTGATCCACGGAATGGGCGACGTACACCCGACCGAAGTTCGCGTGCGGCTGCTCGAGCGTCTGGCGGAGCTCGCCCCCGGCGAGCTGTGTAAGTCATATCTCGCGAGCTCGGGTGCCGAAGCCGTCGAGTTCGCGTTGAAGACTGCGCTGCTT
>DATHLN010000157.1:0-4920 GCA_035488115.1 Candidatus Limnocylindrales bacterium
GAGCCGTTCGCGGCGTTCCACGCGAGCGACGCGCCCGACGGGCGGACCGGCTTGAAGCCCGTGCTCTCGGTAAGCGGATACGTCGCCCCCCGGACCGCCGCGAGCAGCGCAGCGTCGAAGGCGCGATGCCCGCTCGAGCCGGCGAGCGCCGCGTTCGTGACCGCGCCCGCCTGGTCGACCCGGACGCGAGCCGATGCGGTGTACTGCGATCCGATCGGGATCCCGTCCATGGAGGCGGGGAACGCCGGGTCCTCGGTGTGCAGAAGGCTCGGCACTTTGCACGATGCGGGATGCTGCGCGGTCCAGCCGTTCGGATAGACGGGCTCGACGACCGACAGCGTCCCGGTGTGCACCGTTCCGAGCACGACCGCGCCGCGCACCGTTCCGGCGACCGCGACGCATCCGCGCAACTCCGGAAGGAAGTGGTTGATCCGCAGCATCTCCTTGACGCGCTCCGCGACAGCCGGGCTCGGCGCCGAACCGATCGTGACGTTGCGCGTCCTTCCGCGGGCGTCGAAGGTCAGCGTGAACGGCACGACTCGTGACGCGCCGAACTTCGCCTCGGCCGCGCGCGGCGTGGCGAGCATCGAAACCGGCAGCCCGCGACGGATGCCGGGACATGCGCTGCCGTTGCCGCCGGCCGCGGCAGCGTGCGCGGGCGCGGGGATGAATTGCGGCGACGCATAGGCGAAGACCGGTGAGACCGATTCGATCACGAGCGCGACGACGGCGAGCGACCCGACCGCGGCGGCGAGCGCGGCGCGCGACAGGGCGAGCTGGCGCGGCGCCGCGTCCAGCAGCTGCTCGATGCGCGTCACGATCGTGGAGCGCGTGGTGCCGGTCGCGCTCGCCGCGGCGATCGGTGCGCGCGGTCCGACGCGGGTCGCGAGGCCCGCGAGGACGTGCGCGAAGGCATCGCCGGATCCCGTTCGCGCGACGACGCAGTCGTCGCACGCGATCTCGCGCTCGGCAGAGAGTCTGCGCATGACGAACCACACGGCGGGATTCAGGGTCAGCAGCGCTTCGGCGACGCGCGCCAGCGCGTTCGTCCACACGTCGTAGCGGCGGAGATGCGCGGACTCGTGCACGATGATCGTCTGCAGCGCCTCGGCACCGATCTCGCCGGGGAGCGACGCGGGCAGCACGACGGCCGGCCGCAGGAAGCCGAATGCGAGCGGGACGCCGACTCGCCGCGAGACCAGCACGGGATACTCGTGCGCCGACGACCAGGGCGACGCGCTGCGCCGGATCGCGCCGAGTTGCCGGAGCGCGAGCATCAGCTTGACGAGCCGCGCGAGCGCGAGCAGCAGCCACAGCAGGGCGACGACGGTTGCGGCGCTCTCGGGAATCGCGATGCGAAGCCTGTTCGGCACCGCGACCGCCGGCGAGGAAACGGCTTGCCGCGGCTCACTCTGCGGCGGCCGGATCGGCGCGGCATGCACGAGATTCACCGGCATGCGCTCGCGCGTGCTTGCAGTCACCGCGCCGGCTGCAATGAACTCGGCCGGTGCACCGGCTCGCGCAGCGGCGTCGGCGACCGGCTGCGCGTTTGGTTGCGCCGAGAACGACGCCGTCGCGAGCGGGACGACGAGGAGCGCGCCCAGCGCGCACAGCCAGATCGCGTAGCGCGTCGATGCGCCCAGACCGTGCAGCGACCAGAGCACGAGCCACGTCACGCCGGCGATGAGAACGCCCTGCCAGAGCCCGGCGAAAACGGCCGCGGTGATCGCGAGCGACGCCTGGTAAAGGAGATGGCTCATTTGCTGCCTTTCGTTTTGCGCTCGAGCAACTGGCGAATCTGTTCGCGCTCCGACGCGCGCAACCGCACGTCCTCGAGGAGCGCTACAGCGAGCGCGTTCGGTGAGTTTCCGAAGAAGCGCGAGACAACGTGGCTCACCGCGGACTTCGCGGCGTCGCCGCGCTCGACGAGCGGCCGGTACGTGAACGCGCGCCCGGTCTCGCGGTGCGCGACGTAGCCCTTCTGCTCGAGCGTGCGAAGCGTGGAAAGAACGGTATTGTACGCCAGTGCGGGCGGGCCGAGCTCCGCGGTTACCTCGGCGACCGTGGCGCGCCGCTTGCTCCACAGCACTTCCATCAGGCGCAGCTCGTGGTCGGTCAGGACGAGCGCTTTCTTTCGGGGCATTCTACCTCCTAGTATCGTAGTTGCACGGTACTCCGAAAGACGGGCTTTGTCAACTAGTATCCTAATTGGCAGGCCGTCGTCGGCGTCTCGGAGCGGGCGATGAACCCCGCGATCGATCAGCTCTTCTCGACGGTTCCCAAGTAAGGCGGCGGCGCGCCGGCGGCCGCCGCCATGCGCGCATCCGCGACGTAGATCGCCATTCCGGCTTTGCGACCGAGATCTTCGAGCGCGGAGACCTCGAGCTGCGAGTAACCTTTCTCGCCGTCGCGGCGGCCGAGATAGAGCGTGCCGAGGAGATCGGGGTTCTTCGCGCGCGGGACGACGAGCGGGACGTACACCGGCGCGGAGTCGTCGTCGGCGACCGAGCGCGCCGCTTTCCCTTGGCGCAGTGTCGCGAGCATCTCGTCGGGCGGATTATCGGGCGTCGTCTCGCCGGTGAAGCCGCGCGCCGCCTGTAGCGTGAGGTGGCCACCGTTACGATACAGGTACACCGCGCTGTCGGCGACGTCGAACAGCGCCGGCGCGTGCTCGACCAGCGCGTTCACGACGTGCGGGACGGTCAGGCGCGAGCGCACGTCGCTCTCGAGCTCCGGGAACTCGTCGGAGAGATCGAGCGTCGGCGGCGTCAGCCGCTTGTCGACCGCCTTCTTGAAATTCTCGTACATCGGCTTGAGGAAGAAGCCGGTGACGACGGTCGCGGTGCCGCCGGCGAAGGCACTGGCCTGCGGGCCCATCGCCTTCTCGATCAGCTTGGCGGTCGTGATGTTCACCGCTTCCCACAGCACGGCGGCGGCGGTCGTGATCAGCGCGTACAGCACCGTGCGGCTGACGACGAAGTCGATCTCCCAGAGGTGGTAGTACAGCACCGAGACGCCGATCGCGAGCGGCACGGCGAGCTGGAACGCGACGAAGAACGGCTGGTGGATCAGCAGCACGTCGAGGTCGGTGCCGCGCGGCAGGTTGAAGATCTGCCACGGCAGGTGGGTGAGGAAGTCGCCCGCGACCGAGGCGCTGACGGCGTAGACGACCCACTTCGACTGCTGGCGCTCGAGCGGCGAGCGCACGCGGTAGAACCAGTAGAGCTGCACCGCGACCGCGCTCGCGAACGCCGACGCGATGACGATGAACGGCCACGGGTGCGGCAGCGTGTACGGGTTCGCCGCCGGGACGAAGGTCCACAGCGCCGTCCACCCGATTATCACGGCGCTGAGCGCGCGAACGGTCCAGGTCGAGAGCGGCCGCCCGTCGGGAAACGCGTAGAGGAAGACGATGAACAGCCCGAAGCCGATGCTGCGCTCGAACATCACCCATGGCGCGAGCTGCGGCGCGTTCACGATCAGCGCGTGCATCGGGGGCGGGATCGTGACGCCGTAGAGCATCAGCGCGATCGCGGCGAACACGGCCATCGGCGTCTTCGGCCCGCGCACCGCGACGAACAGCCCGGTCAGCGCGAACATCGCTGCGATGAGCGCTTCGCTGATCAGGAAGTACAGCGCGAACGCGTGCTCCGAGATGCCGTGCTGCGCGAGCGGGACGGCGTACGACGTAAACGCCTGCAAGGTCAGCTCGGTGTAGCGGTACTGGCCGGTTTGGATCCCCGCCGCGACGCTCACGAGGAAGACGATTCCGACGAGCGCGCTCGACGCGAATGGCGAAAGCCGCACCAGCCGATCCTACGCCCGCACCGGTACCGGGCCCTTGAGCCGAAGGAGCCACGTTGCGTACGGTCGAGCGCACCGTTGAAGGGCAGGACACCGCGGCTCATCGCGCGTAGCGCGCCCGCGATGACCGGACGGTACGACGCGGCGGCGCTCGACCGGTTCGCCGACGAAGTGCGGCGCGAGAGCTACTGCGTGCTGCGCGGTCAGCTCGATCCCGCGCTCGTGCGCGGGTGGAACGAGGCGTTCCGGCCGCTCCTCGAGGAGAACGTCCGCACCGCCGCCGACGATCCGAACCGCGGGCCGCAGCGCTTCTACGTGACGCTCCCGTTCGCGGGCGTCTTCGCCGATCCGCGCATCGTCTTCGATCCGGACGTGCTCGCGATCTGCGCGCGGCTGGTCGGCGACGACATGGTGATGTGCCAGCTCGCCACCGACACGCCGCTGCGCGGCTCGGAGACGCAGGACGTCCACCGCGACTCGCCCGGGCTCTTCCCCGAATGGGACCGCGAGACGCCGCCGTACCAGCTCGCGGTGAACTTTCCGCTCGTCGACGTCACCGCAGAGAACGGCCCGACCGAGATCGCGCGCGGGACGCACATGCTCTCGAAAGCCGAAGGGCTCGCGCGGATCGAGCGCGGCGAGTCGCCGCTCGAACCGGTCTTTCTCGCGGCCGGCGACGTGACGATCCGCGACGTGCGCCATCTGCACCGCGGCACGCCGAACCGCACCGGCGTGCCGCGCCCGATGGTCGTGATCGGCTTCTCACGCAAGTGGCTGCGCCGGCCGGAAGTCTCGGTGCGTGTGCCGCAGTCGACGTGGGACGCGCTCGACGAGGCGCAACGGCGGTACCTGCGGTTCGAGAGCGTCGTGCCGGACGCCGAAGCGCTCGCGCCCGAAGAGCGCTACCGCGCGTTCGCGTACTGACTCAGCCGGTCACCTCGCGGACGCGGCCCGTGTCGACGTCGTAGACGAAGCCGCGCACGTGGTCGCGGTGCGGCAGGAAGCGGTGCTCGCGCACCGTCGCAACCGCCTCGCGCACCGACTGGTCGATGTCCTCGAACGCGCCGAACGCGTAGGGCGGCTCCTTCCCGGTCTCCGACGCGATCTTCCGGCGCA
>DATHLN010000158.1:0-12653 GCA_035488115.1 Candidatus Limnocylindrales bacterium
AGCTTGCGCTTCGCGTCGCGGGTGTCGACGAGCGGCACGTCGGGGACGCCGTGCGGGATCACGTGGATCTTCGCCGGGTCGACGCGGTAGCGGTCGACGAGGATATCGCGCCCGGTTTCCGAGAGGACGACGACGGCGCTCGAGGTCGCGCAGAGCGCGCGCGCGACGCGCAGGTGCTCCGGCGAGGGATCCGGGAGGACGGTGTGGAGCGAGGTGACGACCGGCTTGCGAATTCCCGCGACGAGCGCGACGACCGACTCTCCGTCGACACCGCCGAAGAGGCCGTACTCGTGCTGGATGTTCACGACGTCGCACGGATACGCGTTGACGAACTCCGCGATGCGGGCGTACGACTCCGGGTCGTGCTGAACGAGGCGCGCGACGACCTGATCGGGATAGGCGCGGTCCTCACCACCCGGCTCGTCGATCGCGATGACGGCGCTGCGCGTCGCGTACGCCGCGTCGAAGCTGTCCACGACGTCTTTCATGAAGGTCGCGATTCCGCACTCGCGCGGCGGAAACGAACCTAGAAAGAGCATGCGTGGCGCTTGGGCAGTCAACTGGGTCCCCTTGTGGTGGCCGGCGGCACAAGGACGCCGGCGATTACGAGTGCGGAGGCGGTCGTTCGGACGGCTCGCCCCTGACATAACTCGCTCGCTTGGAACGAGGGATTCGTACCCGCGACATGATGGGCTCTAACCGAGAGCCCGGCCGGTCGGGCTACCTCTCGGCAGCGACCCGCGCGTTCTCCTCGATCATCGCGCTCGGCGCGATCGCCGCGTCGTGTCCGATCACCGCGCCGCGCCCAACCCGCGCGCCCGCGCCGACGCGCGCGCGGCTGGCGACGATCGCCGAGTCGACGACCGCGTCCCGCTCGACCGTGACGTGGTCCCACAGCAGCGAGTCCGCGACCGTCGCGCCGGAATCGATCCGGCAGCCGTCGCCGAGGACGGCGTACGGGCCGACGACCGCGTCCGCCGCGACGCGGCAGTCACGGCCGACGAAGACCGGCGGGCGGACGGCGGAGGCGGGGATCGTCTCGCGGCCAGGGCCGTCGATCTCGGGGGTCAGCCCGAGCGGCATCACGCCGTCGAAGATGTGGCGGTGCGCGTCGAGGTATGCCTCGGGCTTGCCCAGATCGATCCAGTAGTCGGCGGTGGTGTAGGCGTAGAGCGGGCGGCCGCCCGAGGCGATCAGCGCGGGGAACGTCTCCCGCTCGATGGAGACCGGGCGCCCGGCGGGGATCGCGTCCAGGACGGAGCGCTCGAGGAGGTACGTTCCGGCGTTGATCTCGTCGGTGGGGGCGGCGTCGCGCGGGGGCTTCTCGACGAAGCGGTCGACGCGGCCGGTCTCGTCGTGGACGACGCAGCCGAACGGGCTGGGATCCTCGACGCGGATGAGGTGGATCGTGCCGATCCCGCCCTTTCGGCGGTGGTAGTCCATCATCGCGCGCAGGTCGAGCGAGGTCAGCACGTCGCCGTTGAGGACGAAGAACGGCCCGTCGATGAACTGCTCGACGTTCTTCAGCGCGCCGGCGGTGCCGAGCGGGGTTTCCTCGATGACGTAGCGGAGCCGCAGCCCGAGCCAGGCGCCGTCGCCGAAGTACGAGGTGATCGCCTCGGGGAGGTAGCCGGCGGGGAGGATGACGTCCTCGATCCCGGCGTCCTTGAGCCGGCGCAGCGTGCGCTCGAGGAACGGCATGTTCATGACGGGGACCATGGGCTTCGGGGTCTCGAGGGTCAGCGGCCGAAGCCGCGTCCCCTCGCCGCCGACGAGGACGACTGCCTGCACGGGACTCTGAATATCGGTCGCCACCATACCGAAGCCTGCTGAGACAAGCTCGAAAAGCAGTGTGCCGGTATGCTGGCACGCCGGGCGAGTAAGCTCGCGGCATGCGGGTGAGATACGATTGGGATGCGGTCCAGCGGTTCTACGACGCGGGCAATGGGCGCGACGAATGCGCGGCGGAGTTCGGGTTTTCGGTACTCGCTTGGTACAAGGCCATCGCCCGCGGCAAGCTCAACGCGCTCACCGAGCGCAAGCGAGTCGACTGGAGCGCGGTGCAGCGGTATTACGATGAAGGCCACACCTTCCGCGAGTGCCGCGCTCGATTCGTGTTTTCTTCAGCGGCCTGGACGAAGGCGGTCCGGCGCGGAGAGCTGACAGCTCGTTCTCAACGGTGGCCGCTCGCCAAGGTACTTAGACAAGCCCGCTGCCGAAACACCGTCAAAAGACACTTGATCGAGGCTGGTATACTGAGAAACGTTTGCGAAGAGTGCGGACTGGAGGCGTGGAATGAGAAGCCGCTGGTCATGCAGCTCGATCATCGGAACGGGATCCGGGACGATCATCGGCTCGAGAACCTGCGAATGCTCTGCCCGAACTGCCACAGCCAAACGGAGACCTACGGCGCACGTAACAAAAAAGGACTAAGCGAACGTTATTCCCGGGTGATGCAACGGTAGCATGCCTGACTCTGACTCAGGTCATCGGAGTTCGAATCTCTGCCCGGGAGCCACGGCCCTATCGTCTAGAGGCCTAGGACGCCGCCCTCTCACGGCGGTAACACGGGTTCGAATCCCGTTGGGGCTAAATGCGAACACCCTTGTTTTACAGGGGTTTTTTCGTTGTTTCAGGTCGGTGCGAGTGGTCGCTCTCACAGACCTCTCAGGCCACGAGTCGCTCGAACGCCGACGCGGCGACTTCATCACGCTCGCGGTAGACGACCAAGTAGCGGTCCACCGTGATCGTGATCGTTGAGTGACCGGGTTTCTTGGAGATGACTTCGATCGGCACTCCGGCCTTCGCCAGCAGTGACGCATGAGTGTCTCGGAGATCGTGAAGACGAATCCGAGGCACGCCGCACGACATCGCGGAATGCCGCGCCGAAGTTCCACGGGGTCAGCTGCTTCAATCCGGCCGTGCGAACACGGGCCCTTCCTTCTGGTAGGCCGCGCCGAGCGCAAGTCTCTCCGCCTGCTGCGCTACCCGATGCGAGCGAAGGATCGCGACGAGCGTGGAAGAGATCGAGATGATCCGGCTCCGGCCGCTCTTGGGCTCTTTGAAGAACAAGCCGTCGCGCGTCTGCGCCAGCGAACGCGAGATCGTCACCGCACCGGCGTCGAGATCGAGTTCGGACCATCGCAGCGCGAGCACTTCGCCCCGGCGCGCTCCGGTATAGGGCGCGAACGCAGTCAACGACGATGGAAGCCTATGGCCTCGACGACCTAACGCAGAGCGAATATCCCAGCAAAGACGAGATCATTCGCGTCTTGCGTGAGCTGCTCCACCGAAAGCGAGCGACCGGATGCGCCATTATTATCAACGCCATCAGTCACGTGGAGGATGAGCTCGAGCCAACAACAGGCGCACGCCGGCAGATTGACATGCTCCTTTGCGCTCGTACCTACTAAAACGAGGCACGCCTCGATAAATGCTCCCCGTCGATGGCGGCGTGCCGGTGTGGCACGACTATACCGGATCGCGACGGGCCTCGAAGCTACGAGGCGCTCAGCGGCGGCCTAGCCGGGTTCCCGTCGTAGCTGCGCCCAGATTGGGTGTCGAGTTCTTTGCGGCAGCCACCAAAGAGCAAGGCCGCCACGACGACTAGCGCGCCGCCGCTCCGCGTATCGGGTATCAGCTAAACCTCCGCATCTGTCGAACCTTCTCGATTGCGAACTCAAGGTGGCGCGTCAACGCCTCGTTTGACGTGATGCGCTCTTGACTCCCGTCACGCACGTCTGTCGCGCCCCAATAGCCCAGTAGCCGGCGGCGCGCGCCGGCGTATGATGCCGAGTAGGTCGTCGGTCCAGAATACTTCAGGTCCCAAAGATCGTCGGCCCAATTCGAATGTTTCCCATCCTTGCGGATGCGCACGGGATGACTCGCCCCCCACGTAATCTTACGATAAACCTCGCTGCTGCAGACGTAGCCCTGCGGAGCATTGTACTCGTGCACGACATGCAAGTGGGGCGCCGCCAGAAACAAACCCAGGTCGCCCAGCATCATTTCGCCGGTGCCGCCGACGTGGTCGTGAACCGGAATGTTTGTAACGAGAAGGTCCCAGCACCATTCGGTACGTTCTTCGAATATCGTCGCCTCGCCGCGCTCAGCGTCTTCAAGAAGCACGTGAAATGTTCGCTTCTGGACCGAATCCCGATTCTCGGTGACCGCGTCGCGCAGCAGGTCCCACGCTTCGCGATGAGGCGGGCGCGGCTGTTGATAGGGCGTGCCGTGGCCCTCCAAGATCCATTCCTCCGACACATTGTAGTAACGCACGATCCTGGCGACGACTTCGAACGGGAAAGGAATGTCGCCTCGAAGCATCGCCTCGATCGCGCTCGGATCGGGATGCTCTAGCATCTTCGCAAGCCGTACAACGCTCGGCGCGTCCTTCGGTCCAGAACCAGGCTGCGCGGCAACTGCCGTCAGATCGGCTGCGACCTCTCGCATCCGCGCAGCGATCATCGACGTGGGCGAGGATCCATACTCGGCTTCGAAGGAGTCTCGGAGGTAGGCCTCGCGCGACCGGGCGTTGCTCGCGCGAGCAGAGCGGTCGATCGCCGAGGCGACCTCATCGGACACACGGACGTGGATCGTTGTCGGCATACCGCAACGGTACCACATTTCGGTACCACCTAGCAACCGAGAGCCGCCCAGGCAGCGCGCCGACTCGCCCCCCAAGATCCGGCCGACGGCCTACCCCGGGGTCGATCCGCGGCACGACCCAAGCATCGGCTGATGCAGCGGAAACCGCTCGAACGTCTCGGGCGGTGCTCATCTTTCGAGCCGAGCCCCGCCGCGCTTTGCACATTCGATCGCGTTCGCGCAAAAGGTGGTCCCGAACCGCGACGGGATCAACGTCGATTGTCGTGCCGATAGCCAAGCGCGTTGACGGCAGCACGCCGCCCTGCAACTCCTTTGGACCGATCACCCGAACGAGGACGTCCGGCGGGAGCGCCAACTCGTCGGACTCTTTGTCGAGCAGTGCCGCATCGTTCTCGTTGGTGGCTCGGTGGCGGTCTGTATCGGTATTGCCGCGCTTCCCCTCTTCGTCGTCCTTCTTCAAGCGCGGCACGCTGTCGTTCATTCGCACGCGATCCATTCCACGCTCGCTGTTATCTCTCTTTAGGCCATCGACAATCGTTGAACTTTTACAGCATAGCGATCGCGGTCCAGCCACGAGTGAGGCGAGGCACGAAAGGAACTACAGCCTCGCTCACCGCCGCTCTCTTCCTGGTGCTGGGGACGCCCAGCTATGTCGTGGATAGTGCTGCTCGTTTTCGGAATGCTGCTGCCGAAGATCTCGACGCCGTTCGCGCGATCGTCGGGGCGCTCGCTGGCCGGTAGCCCGCGCCGTCCGCGGCCCCGGCGCTACGAGCTCTTCGCGGAGCGCTGGAGCGCAGGAGCAATGTCTGCAGCCGCCCGGGGGTCACCGTGATGGCCGCATGGTTCTTAGGAGATGTGGTAGACGAGGATCCGAGGCCGGCCGGCGGCCCTGAGCGAAACGCTAAGAGCCCAACCACGTCGCCCCCGCCAAATCAGCCGGGGCGATTTGCATCTCCCTCCGGCACCGTGCCTCTCACAAACCTCTCACAGACGCACCGAAAACCGACGGGATCAGACGAGACTAGGCGGATCCGAAGACGCGAAAGACCCTTGTAAAACGGGACTTCGCGGTAGTAGCCGGGATCGGCCGGGACCCCGATTTACGGGTTCGAATCCCGTTGGGGCTACATTTCGTGTTCGGAAAACGGCCTCGGAGAGCGATCTCCGGGGCCGTTTGTCTCTTCGGCGTCAGTGTATCGTCACAAGGCCCAAATGGAGCTCATGGTATGCCCCCGTGACGCGCAGCCGGCCGCTAGCGATCGCGGGCGCGAGGATCGGCCCGGCGGCGAGCGCTTGGGCGGTGAGCTGCGCGTTCTTTTGCTCGACGAGCGCTTCTCGTCCGGCGGCATCGCGCGGGATGCGGCTGACGGCCGGCATGATCGTTGGCACGACGGAAACGATGCTTGCGGGCGGTATCGGATAGTCTGGCTTGCCATCGAAGGTCTTGATCGCCGCCTCGCACGCTCCGCAGCCGCTATGCCCGATGACGACGACCAGCGGCGCGTGGAACTGCGAAACGGCGTACTCGATTGAACCCGTGACGTCGTTGTCGGCGATGTTTCCTGCCGTACGGCACACAAATACATCGCCGAAGCCGGTATCGAAGACGATCTCCGGTGCGACGCGCGTGTCCGCGCAGGTGAGCAGCGCGGCCCACGGGCGTTGCGGAGTCGCATCCGACGGCCGCGGTCTCAAGCGTTGTCCGCCGATCCTGAAGCGCCGGTTGCCCTCGATCAAAAACCTCAGAGCTTCATCCGGCGTGCCGCGTGATCGTCCGATCGGATCCACGGTCGATAGCGGGATCTCCGCGGCTGTAGCCGCAACCGCGGGGCCCGCAAGCAGCGCCGAAACGCCTGTCAGAAAAGCCGAACGCGTGAAGGCCATTCGAAAACCCTCCCCGAGAATCGGTTCCACGAAGCCTGGCGAAGGAACTGCCATGAATTCCAGCGATAGCTTCACTCCGGAGGGGCGGTTTATCGGCTCGGCCGAGTATGCGGCTTCCAACGGTGCCGTCTGGAAGATTGCGGTTCCCGCGCACAGAAACACATTCGCGCCACACACGCGCTTCGGACCGCTCCACGTCGACCTTGCCTCGAAGGTCGATCGCCTCGTCCCGGATGCGGGCACGCTGGAGGCGGAACGCCTTTTCGTCGTTGGGCGGCACGGCACGGTGTGCGCTTACGACGGTACGGTCCTCCCCGACCATTCATGGTACCGCGGGCACGTCGACGAAATGCGCGTCCCGCTCAGCCCGCATGAGATCAGGCGCTTGCCGGGACGCTGTCTATCGATCGCGAGTGACTTTCCTAGAAACTACTCTCATTTCATCCTCGATACGCTCCCGAGAATCGAACTCGCGCGGATCAATGGATACGAGCTTTCCGAGTTCGACTGGTTCATCGCCGGTACGCCCAATGCGCATTGTCTGTCCGTACTCCATATGCTGGGCATGGAGCCTTCGCAAATCGTCGAGCCGCAAGACGGCATCGCGATCGAGCCGGGCGTTTTGGTGGCTCCGACGTTTCCGGGAACCCGCCGAGCGATCCAGCGTTGGGCAGTCGACTATCTTCGACGCCGCCTGGGCCCCACGTCGCCGGCACAGCGCAGACTGTACATTCCACGGACCACGAGAAAGCCTGTCAATGACGACCGGCTGATCGAGATTGCGCAGTCCTGCGGATTCGAGATATACCGACCGGAAAACGATGTGGAAGGCCAGATGAAAACCTTCGCGTCGGCGGCGGTCGTCGTGGCGGCACACGGCGCCGCGCTCGCCAATTTGGTCTTCTGCCGGCCCGGAACACGAGTTCTCGAGCTCATTCCGACCGATCACGTCTTCCCATATTTTTTCGCGATCGCCGAGGCGGCCGACTTGGAGTACGCCTATCTGGCCGGCGAAAGCCTCTCGATCCGGGCGGATAACGAGATCGGACCGAGCCCGTTCGATTTCCGGGTCGACGAAGCGTCGTTCCGAAAAGCGTTGCAAGTCCTCACGTCCTGATTGGTGCCGGCGTTCGAAGGGACCGGCGGGCCGTCCGCGCTCTCGAGCGCGCGGCGAAAGCCCGGCACGGCCATCGCGGCGCCGACGGCGCGGTCGATCACACGCTGTCCTTCCGGCGTGAAGCTGTGTTCCGTATCCATCTCCCTCGACTTTACCACGCCGAGCGCGTTGCACTCATGCCGAGAGGCTAGAACTTCGGGCGGGCATGCAGATTAGCCGCCGGACGTGGCGCTTTGTACGAGACCGACACATCGCTCGGGACGTCGTGCGCGAGATCGGCTAGCTCGCCGGCGACCTTCTTCGCCTCTTCGTACTGTTGCGGTGACACCCACGGATAGCCGTCGGGCCCGTAGCGCATCTCATCGAGCACATGCGGGTAGTCAGGCTGACCGGGCGGCATCCCCGGTGCTTTCCAAACCGAGGCAAACGCCTGCGCGTAGCGCTCGGTGACGTCGAGCGTGGTGCGGAGCATCACGCGGCGATGGTTATCCCACGTCGTGATGATGCCGGGCGCCGGCGGGTCGGCGAAGTGGTCCAGCAGCATCTTCCCGGCGAGCTCGCCGCGCTGCTGGAGCGTCGCGATCGTCGTCGGCGGCATCGTGAGGTTGAGCCCGCCTTCGCTGCTCGTCAGGAGCACGTGCGCGATTCGGTCGCGAAATCCCGGCGCTTCCGACTGCATCGTGTCCTGCCAGTTCTGCATCGCGTTGACGATCGCGCCCGCAAATCCCGGGAGCTTCGAGAGCAGTCCGCCGTCGGCGAAACGCGTCCAGGTGCTCGCGATCAGCTCCTTGTTGTCGTTCGCCATCGAGACGCCTTTGGACGGATCTTTCTTCACGACGTCCGCGGCGATCGAGCCGAACGAGATGCCGAGCGACGGACGGACCGGAAGCGGCGGGTCGAACAGTCCGATCGGGAAGTTGCTGGAGACGCCGCCGTCGGAGAACCAGACCGGCTCGATCTTCGGCCGCGTCGGGTTGTCTTTGTTGTATTGCTGCTGCCAGTCGATCGCCCACAGCCGCACCGCGGCGAGCAGGATCGGGAACGAAAGGCTCATCCGCGTCGAGATGATGACCGGCATATCCTCGGCGGACGGCAGCGGAAGGTAGCCCTGATCCTTCAGGAAGTCGTGGCGGGCGGGCTCGTTCGGGTCATTCGGATCGGCCTTGCGCGGGTGCTTTTCGAGCCAGTCGACGACGTACTCCGGAAAGAGCCGCCGCATGTCGTCCGACCGGAAATAGAAGATGTTGCTCGTGAGCGGGAACGAGAACGGCCGGCCGAGCGTGATCGACGTCGTGACCATGCGCAGCGCGATCTTCGGATCGCGTTCCGCCGCCGTGACGTCCTCCGCCGCGGCTCTGACATGGCCGGCCCACAAGTCGCCGTACGTCAGCGGACCCGGCCCCGGCATACCGGCGATCGTGTCTATCTGCTTCGCGAGCCAGAACGTCAGCGGCTCGGTGTGCGGATGCAGGAGGTTTGGAACCGTCCCGCGCTTTCCGCCGCTGCACACGCCGAAGCCGTACAGCGGCAAGATGACGACCAGCTGGATCAACGACAGCACTACAAGGGCAAGCGCGGCGATCGCTACGATGCGCGCGGTCTCGAACAGCGGCCAGGCCGGCGACCCGAACAGCGCAGCGATCGCACCGTACACTGCGAGCACCTTCACGATAAGCGTGACAACCAGGTTCACCGCGCCCTTGATGCTGAACCGCCGCATCGCGCTGAAGACGCCGAGCAGCCAGAGAAACGTCCAGAACAACGGCGCCAGCGCCCAGACCGGGACGAACAGCGACTGCAGATTCGTGCCCTGGCCAAGCCACTGCATGACGTTCGTCTTGAGCAACTCGTAGCCCGCGCCGGGATTCTGCGGATCGGAGACGCGCCGAAACTCTGCGGCAGCGGCCGCGGCGGCAGCGATCGCGCCGGCGGACGTTCCACCGATCGTTTTGAGCCGGAAGCGTTGCGCGATCCGCAAGATCGTTGCAGGATAGACGATCCCGCTCGTGATGCCGCCCTGCATCACCATGTCGCACTCCCACACCGGCTGCGCGAAATCAGCGGCGGTCGCATTCGCGATCGCCACGGTACCGGCGCCGACCGGTTCCGGAGGCGCGCCGTTCGTCGTCTGCATGCTGCCGAAGTACGCGCTAACCGGCCGAAACCCTCGCCTCCCTGCCCAAGGAGGCCCCGTGCGGGCCCGTCGTGCGCGCGTCGAAACACCGCCGGCGCATGGCTACGTGGGAACAGGTTCGCCGGTACGCGCTCGCGATGCCGGGCGCCGCGGAGACGACGTCGCGCGGCACCGCCGCGTGGACCGTCAACAAGAACTTCTTCGTCTGGGAGCGGCCCCTGCGGAAGACCGACCTCGCGGCGCTCGGCGACGCCGCGCCGAAAGGCCCGATCCTCGGCGCGCGCACCGCGGATCTCGAGATGAAAGAAGCGATCCTGCGCAGCGACCCGCGCGTCTTCTTCACCATCCCGCATTTCGACGGCTATTCGGCCGTGCTCGTGCAGCTCGAGAAGATCTCCGCCAAGGCCCTCAAGGAGCTCATCGTCGAGTCTTGGCTGGCTCGCGCCCCCGAACGAGCGGTGCGGCACTATCTCGCGCGCACCAAGCGCGCCTAGCGCCCTCGATCCAACCGGCTTTCGTGCCGATACGTGATGAGTATGCTCGTGAGAGAGCCGCTTGTCGCGGTCGGGGTGGACGACGTCGGGCCGGCCGTTGCATGGCTTCGACGGCTCGCGGAGAGCCGGGACCTCACCGCTGAATTCGAGCCCGGGCCCGCGACGCCGGCGCCGGTCGCCGCGCTGCTGCGCTCGTTCGTCGACGGCCTGCGCGCCGAGATGCTGGATTTTCGCGGGATCGTCGACGCGGCGGCCGAGGTCGCGGCGCTCAACGCCGATCAGCTCGACGCGCTCGCCCGGAGCACCGCCGACCAGCGCGGCGAGGTTCAGCGGACCGCGGCCGCCGTCAGCGAGATCGATCAGGGTGCCGCGAGCGTCGCGGAGACCACACGAAGCCTGCAGCTGCTGAGCGGGACGCTCACCGGCGCGGCGGGCGAGTACGACGGCGGGATCGACTCCGTGCTCGCGGGCCTGAACGCGCTGGTCACGACCGTCGATGAGACCGCGTCGTTCGGGGCCGCGATGGAGTCCGGCTCGGCGCAGATCCGTGCGTTCCTCGAGCATCTGCGGCGCATCGCGCGCCAAGCGCGGCTGCTCGCGATCAACGCGTCGATCGAAGCCGCGCATCTGGGTGATGCCGGCCGCGGCTTCGTGATCGTCGCCGACGAGGTGAAGCAACTCGCCGAGTCGACCGCGCAATCGTCGGCCGAGGTGGCGGCCATCGACAAGCAGCTCTTCGAGGCGAATCGCCGCGTCGACGCGTCGATCGGCGAGTCGGCCACGGTCGTGCGCGGGCTCGCCGACGAATTGCAAGCCGCCCGCCGGCGCTCCGCGCAAACGCGCGCCCATGTCGGCGAGCTCGACGTCGCGATCGGCGAGGTCGCCGCGGCCGCCGGCCGGCAAAGCGCCAGCATCTCGGCGATCGCGGACGGTGTGGAGACGGTCGCGCGTCACGCTCAGGACGTCGCCGACGCCGCGCAGCGCGCGGCCCGACTCGGAATCGGCGACGCGCTCGAATCCCTGCAGCACGCGGTCGCGCGCTACCGGCTCGGCACCGCATCGCCGCAGCGCGGCGACCGCTGTGGCGTCGAAGACTTCCCGGAGCCGCTTCGTGAGGCCGCCGCCGCGCTGCGCGCGCGCGTCGACGCGGACCAGCGGGAGTTGCTGACGCTCGTGACCGCGATCGCCGTCTCGATCGCACGGAACAGCTACGAATGGCGCGCGATCGCGAGCTCGCTCTCGTCGCTGCGCGATCAGCTCCAGGCGACGCTGCTTTCGGTCGACGAGACCGCGTCGGGCGCGACGGTCGCGGCACAGGCCGCGCAGCGCATGCGCAAACCGCTCGACGAGGTACGGTCGGGTTTCTCGGCTTCCGTCGACGAGCTCGGCCGCACGCTCGACCGCGTCTCCGCCGTGCGCGACGACGTGCGCAACGCGGCCTCGTTCGTCGCCGCGACGAGCGCGGCGGGCGAGCGCGCGGCCGAGATCCTCGATCTCATCGAGACCATCTCGAGCGAGACGACGTTGCTCTCACTGAACGCCGCGATCGAAGCCGCGCACGCCGGCGCCGCGGGGAGCGGTTTCGGAATCATCGCGGACGAGATCCGTTCGCTCGCGGCGACGACGTCGAGTGCGACGCAGGAGATCGGATCCGTCATCGCCCGGGTCGCGGACGCGAGCCGGTCGATGACCGGAACGACGGAGCGCGCGACCGACGAGACCGCTCGCATTCAGGACGACACGGCGCAGATGCAGTCTGCGATCGGCGCGCTGCGCGCGCAGGTCGACGAGACGCTCGGACGCGCCGGCGAGGTCGCCGCGATCGTCGAGCAGCAGCTCGCCGCGCTCGCGGACGTCCGCCGCGCGACCGAGATCGCGGCGCGGCGCGTCGAGAGCGACGCCGGCGCCGCGACCGACGTCCGCCGCATCGAGCTGGCGATGCTGGGGATGCGCGCGCACGCGCTCGCCGCCCGCCGTCCGCTGGGGACCGTCGCGGAAGGGATCCGCGAGATCGGGCTCGCGGTCGCGGAGAAGATGGACGGCGTCTTCGACGACTCGCTCGCGCGCGGCGCGATCGGGCTGCAGGACTGCTTCGACACGAACTACGTCGAGCTCACCGGTCCGCTGATCGCGCAGCTCGCCCGCCTCTTCGACGTCTCGAAGGTGCCGCCGTCCGGGTTCGATCCGCCGAAGTACGCGACGCGCTACGACCGCGCGGTCGAGGACGGCTTCAACCGGCTCATCGACGAGCACGTCCCGCTGCACCGCGCGATCAAGGCGATGTTCGCGGTCGACCTCAACGGCTATTGCTTCGGCCATTACCGCGAGTGCAGACACGACTGGACCGGCGACTACACGCGCGATCTGAACGGCAACCGCATCAAGCGCTTCTTCGAGGACGACCTCAGCCTGCGGT
>DATHLN010000159.1:0-4101 GCA_035488115.1 Candidatus Limnocylindrales bacterium
TTCGCGCGCGCGTCGTTGAGCGCGGCGACGATCACGTCCTCGAGCGTCTCGACATCGTCAGGGTCGACGACGCTCTTGTCCAGTGCGATCTTCGTGACCTTGAAGTCACCCGACATCGTGACCTTCACGGCGCCGCCGGCGGCCGCGCCTTCGACGGTCGCGTTCTGGATCTCGTCCTGCGCCTTCGCCATCTCTTGCTGCATCTTCTGCAGCTGCTGCATCATGTTGCGGTTCACGGTGCGGTGGGTTCCCTTCGTTCGGTGCGGCGTTCAGCGCGCGGGCAGCGTCTTCAGCGCGTAGTCGAGCAATCCGCCTTCGTCCTCGTCCGGCGGTTCGCCGCCGCGGTGCGCGGAACCCGAGCCCGGCGGCGGTGCGCCCGCGCCGCCGACGACGCGCACGTCGAGCGCGCGCCCGGTGACGTCGGCGATCGCTTTCTTCAGCGTTCCCAACTCCCGTTTGACGACCTCGACCATCGGCGGGATCGGGACGCGCAGCACGACGGTCTCGC
Organism: Candidatus Limnocylindrales bacterium; assembly: GCA_035488115.1. Lineage (GTDB taxonomy): Bacteria > Vulcanimicrobiota > Vulcanimicrobiia > Vulcanimicrobiales > Vulcanimicrobiaceae > Vulcanimicrobium. The sequence continues at coordinate 509 of DATHLN010000159.1, forward strand.
CGTCGAGCGCCTCGACCGTCGCGCGGCTCAGCGGTGCGTTGAGCGAGGGCTTCACCTCTTCGGCACGCGTCCGCACGCTCTGCCAAAGCGTGCGCAGCTTCTGCAGCGAGAGCTCGATCGGCGCGACGGGCGGTGGTTTCGCAGCGGGTTGCGGCTGCGGCTCACCCTTCGACCCTTCGACAGGCTCAGGGCGGGCTGAGCTCAGGGTGACACCCGAGCTCTCGCTGACGGCTGACCTCTCGCTGACGCCCGAGCTCGCGGTGACGCCTGAACCGGCGGTGACGGCGGGACGCGGGGCGTTCGCGTCCTCGGCCTTCGGCGCGGCAGGTGCACCGGTGTCACCCTGAGCTTGTCGAAGGGTGCGCGGCGCACGCGCCTCCGCCGGTTCGGCGGCGGCCGGTCGCGGGACCGGGGCGCCGCTCTCCAGCAGCGCGACGCGTGCGGCGAGCGCGTCGAGCGACGGGTCCTCGCCTTGCAGGATGAACCGCAGCAGCGCGCTCTCGAGCTCGAGGCGCGCGTTGCCGGAGCCGCGTGCCGCGGCGAGCGCGTCGGCGAGCAGACGCAGCGCGCGAACGAGACGCGGTTGCGGCGTCTCGGCGGCGCGCTCGCGGGCGGCCTGCGCGTCGTCCTCGGCGAGATCGCGCGCGAGGAGTTCCGGATTCACGCGCGCGACCAGCAGATGGCGGAACTCGGCGATCGTGCTGCGGATCAGCCCGCTCATGTCGGCCCCCGCGTCCGAGGCTTCGTCGATCGTGCGCAGCGCCGCGGCGGCGTCGCCCTCCAGCGCGTCGTCGCGCAGAGCGCGCGCGAACGCGCGTCCGGTCTGCCCGAACGCCGACTCCACGACGGCGGCGTCGACCGGCCCATTCGCGAAGGCGGCGACCTGCTCGAGCATCGTGAGCGCGTCGCGCAGCCCGCCGTCGGCGCGGTACGCGATCGCGCCGAGCGCGGCGTCGTCGATCGCGATCCCCTCCGCATCGGCGATCTCGCGCATCCGCGCGATCATCGTCGGGATCGCGATGCGCCGGAACGCGTAGCGCTGGCAGCGCGAGAGGATCGTCGGCGGCAGCGCCTCGGGCGCGGTCGTCGCGAGGATGAACACCGCCCACTCCGGCGGCTCCTCGAGCGTCTTGAGGAACGCGTTCGCGCCCTCTTTGGTGAGCATGTGCGCTTCGTCGATGATGTAGACTTTGCTGCGCATCGTCGCCGGCGGGTACTTCACCGCGTCGCGCAGCGCGCGGATCTCGTCGATCCCGCGGTTCGAGGCGGCGTCGATCTCGAGCACGTCGAGCGCGGTCCCTTCGATGATCGCGGTGCAGTTCTCGCAGGAGTTGTCCGGCGTCGCGGTCGGCCCGTTGACGCACTCGATGCAGCGCGCGAGGATCTTCGCGGCCGAGGTCTTGCCGGAGCCGCGCGGGCCGGAGAAGAGATACGCGTGCGCGAGGCGGCCGGTCTCGAGGGCGGTCGTCAGCGTCTTGACCACCGCGTCCTGGCCGACCAGGTCGGCGAACGTGCGTGGCCGCCAGGTTCGGTACAGCGACACACCCCGGCTTTCGGGGCGGCGCTGGGGCAACCCGTCACGGGTTCACAACGTTTTAAGGAGGACCGGGTAGGGTACCCGGAGAGCACCGGCTTCCCATGGCCGCGGCGCCTGCTTTCCAAGCGAGGCGTTGCCTGTCGTCATGCCGAGCCGGGAGAAGGAACGATGGAGACCACGGTGGATCTGCGCGCGGCGCTGCGTGAGAAGTTCGGTTACGACACGTTCAACCCGGGTCAGGAAGAGGTCATCTCGCGGATCCTGGCCGGTGAGGACACGCTCGCGATCCTCGCGACCGGCGCCGGCAAGTCGCTGTGCTACCAGCTCCCGGCGCTGCTGATGGAGGGAACGACGATCGTCGTCTCGCCGCTGATCGCGCTGATGAAGGACCAGCTCGACATGCTCTCCGAGCGCGGCGTGACGGCGACGGCCGCGCTGAACTCGACGCTCTCGGAAGACCAGGAGTTCGCGGCGATGGCGCGGATCGCGTCGGGCCAGCTCAAGATCGTCTTCGTCACCCCGGAGAAGCTCGAGGACGACGCGTTCGTCGGCATCCTGCAAGACCTCACGATCCCGCTGTTCGTCGTCGACGAGGCGCACTGCATCTCGCAGTGGGGCCACGACTTCCGCCCCGCGTATCTCAACCTCGGCAAGGTGATCCGCCAGCTCGGCGATCCCACCGTTCTCGCGCTCACCGCGACCGCGACGCCGGCCGTGCGCGAAGACATCCTGGTCCAGCTCGGGATCCCGCACGTGAAGCCGATCGTGAAAGGGTTCGACCGGCCGAACCTCATCTACGGCGTGCGCCGCGCCGAGAGCGAAGCCGGGAAGCTCAAGACGCTGAAGGAGCTGTTCGAGAAGGGTGAGCTCGAAGGGACCGGCATCGTCTACACCGCGACGATCAAGAACGCGCTCGAGGTGCAGCGCTACTTGCAGGACGAGCTCGGCCTGCCGGCCGCCGTCTACCACTCGAAGCTGCAGAAGCACGATCGCACCGCGGTGCACGAGCTGTTCATGCAGGAAGCGATCCGCGCCGTCGTCGCGACCAACGCGTTCGGGCTGGGGATCGACAAGCCGAACATCCGGTTCGTGGTGCACTACGACTTGCCGGGAAGCGTGGAGGCGTACACGCAGGAGGCCGGCCGCGCCGGCCGCGACGGCGATCCGTCCAAGTGCATCCTGGTCTACCGCATGAGCGACACGCGCGTGCAGAACTACTTCCTCACCGGCAAGTACCCGGACGTCGAGGAGGTGCAGAAGGTCTTCGGAACGCTCGAGATCTTCGGCGAGCAGGAGGGCGGCGTCAGCCTGACCGACCTGCGCAAGATCACGCAGCTTCCGCTCACGAAGCTCAAGGTGATCTTGGCGCTGCTGAAAAAGAGCGGTTTCATCGAGAACTCGATGCGCGGGAAGTACGTGCTGACCGAGGCCGCGCGCGAGCAGCGCGAGATGGTGCTGAACCTCGCGAACTACGAGACGAAGAAGAAGTACGACCAGTCGAAGCTCGCGATGATGCTGCAGTATGCCGAGACGACCGGCTGCCGCAGGCGCTTCATCCTGAACTACTTCGGCGAGGACTACGACGCCGAGACGTGCGGGGCGTGCGACAACTGCCTGCAGGGCCACCGCGTGCTGACCTCGTCGGGGTACCGCATATCGGACGTGGTGTACCACACGAAATTCGGGCAAGGCACCGTCGAGCGCGCCGAGAAGGACTTGGTCACGGTGCTGTTCCCGAACGTCGGCTACAAGACGCTGCTCGCGTCGGCCGTCTCGCGGGAGCCCGCCGCCCAGAAGATCGCCTGATCACCTTCGCCGCGGAATAGGAGCCGATTGCGACGCGTCCTCGCGCCGTTGACTAGCCTCGCGTTCGTCTGCGCGCTCGCGCTCGGCGCGGTCGCGCAAGTCAGCCCGCCCGTACCGCCGCCGGCCTCGCCTCGCCAGGCCGAGTCTCCGGCGCCCTCACCGTCGCCCAGCCCCGAGGCCTCGCCCGCGCCGAGCGTGTCGCCAGAGCCGGCGGCATCGGCCACGCCTGGTGCGTCACCCGCGCCCGAGC
>DATHLN010000160.1:0-8784 GCA_035488115.1 Candidatus Limnocylindrales bacterium
CGAAAGGTCCCCGCAGCGTCCCGTTTCACCGTACGGCATCACCAAGATGGTCACCGAGCACTACCTGCGGTTCTTCAAGTCCGAGCACGGCCTGGACTACACCGCGTTCCGCTACGGCAACGTCTACGGGCCGCGCCAGGACCCCAACGGCGAAGCCGGCGTGATCTCAATTTTCATCGGCAAGTTTCTCAAGCATCAGGGCGTGCGCATCGACTGGGACGGCGAGCAGACCCGCGACTACGTCTACGTCGGTGACGTCGTGCGTGCGAACGCCATCGCGCTATCCGAAGGCTCGGGGGAGATCTTCGTGATCGGGACCGGCAAGAAGACCTCGGTGAACGAGATCTACCGCGCGATGGTCGAGGTGACCGGCTTCGAGGCGCCGGTCACGCACGCGCCGCGCCGCCCCGGCGACGCGCGCGAGGTCTACTTCGACCCCGCGAAGGCGAAGCGCGAGCTCGGCTGGGAAGCGCAGGTCCCGCTCATCGAAGGGATGCGCAAGACCTACGACTACTTCCGCGAGAAAGAACGAACCGCCGCGGCGTCCTGACGCTACGGGACGGGGTGGACGTCCGTCGCGGCTTGCGGCGGGGTCTTGAACGCGGCGATCTTCAGATTCGGGTCGGTCGTCCCGCCGTGATGCGTGCCGGCGGGGATGATGAGCATCATCCCCGGCTTCAGCGCGATTTGCTTGTCGCCGAGCCACTCGGTGCCCGAACCGGACATGACGATCTGGATCTCGTTCGCGTCGGCGTGATAATGTTTGGCGACCGTGCCGATCTGCACTTGGGCGGTCGCGCCGTCGGCGACGGCGAGCAGCTTGCTGCGGAGCGTCGGTGAGGCCGGCGTCGGTGTCGGGAGGTCGGCGGGCGTCAGCGCCGAGAGGTCGATGACGGCCGGTTGGAGCGGCGCCGCCGCAGCGCGCGCGGTCTGCGGCACGTGCGAGACAGCCAGCCCGGCGGCGAAAGCGACGGCGGCGACGGCCGCCGTCCGAAGTGCGGTGTGCGTCATGGCGCGGATTGCGACGTTCCGCTGCTCGCCTCCCGTCGCGAGGCGGGCTGCGGCGCCGCACGAGCGAAGAACGCCGCAACGGCATACGCTACCACGAAGCCGACGAAGTAGCTGACGTCGCCGAGCCATGGATTCGACGCGGCGAGCGGGCCGGTCAGCCACGACTGCTGCCAGAACGGGAGCGAGGCCGCGATCCCGGCGAGCCATGCGGTCAGCGCGCGCGCGTCGACGCGCCGGGCGGTCTCGGCGCGGTTCGCGAGCAGGACGCCGGCCCACGGCGCGGCCCACATCGTCAGCAGCCCCAGGAAGTCCGTGTAGAGATGCGCCGTCGACGCCGGATCCGCGTTGCCGAACGCCAGCGCGCCGCCGAGCACGCCGACCGCGACCGCCGACTGCCAGCGCGCGAGCGTCCAGTGGACGACGACGAATCCGAGCGCGCCCACGGCAAGCGCCGCGGCGACGACGACCGCAGACGAGAACCGCGCGCCGGGATCGTTGATGCGCGCGGCGATCAGCACCGCGGCCGTCAGCGTCGCGAGCACGATTGCGACGCCGAGCGCCGAGCCGATGCGGCGCCGCGCGTCCCATGCGACGAGCGCCGCGAGCGCGCCGGAGTACAGGTTCAAGCAGTTGGCGCTCAGCGTACCGACGAGCACGGTCGCGAGCCCGATCGTCGCCACGACGCCGTTGCCGTGCGCGAGCAGTCCGATCGTCTCGGCCGGCGTCGCGCTCGCGATCCCGGGCGCGTGCGTCGCCGTGACGGCCGCCGCGCCCAGCAGCTCGAGGATCGCCGAGGGCACGAAGCCGCCGGCGAACGCCCACGCGGTCACCGCGCGCGGATCGCTCGCGCACGGCAGATACCGCGCGTAATCCGACGCCGCCGGACCCCAGCCGACCGAGTACGAGAACGCGAGCGCCGCAGCAAACACGATCCCGGCGATCTCGCCGCCGCCGGCGAGCGGCGCGCGCGCGTCGAAGCCCGCGCCGAGGTTCGCGTAGCGCAGCGTCACGGCGGCGATCGTCGCGAAACCGATCACCAGCGCGACGCTCGCGAAGCGCTCGAACGCGTGGATGGCATTGTGTCCGTAGACCGCGAGCGTCACCTGCGCGATCAGCACGACCGTGAGCGCGAGCGGAAACCCGACGTGCGCGAGCGCGCCGAGCGCCTGCGCGCCGAAGACGCTGTCGACCGCGAACCATCCGACGCCGGCGAGGAACGCGAGCACCGCGGGCAGCACGTTGCCGTCGCGGCCGAACGTGAGCCGGGAGGCGACCATCTGCGGCAGCCCGTAGCGCGGCCCCATCCGCGAGAGCAGCCCGACGACGGCATAGCCGAGCGCGTTGCCGACGAGCAGCCCGATCGCCGCGCCGCGCAGCGAGGTGCCGTACAGCGCGACCGCGAGTATCCCGATCGCGAACGTCGCGGTCTCGGCGTTCGCGCCGAACCACAGGAAGAAGAGGTCGCGCGGCGTTCCGTGCCGCTCGCGCGCGTCGATCGCGTCGAGCCCGTGCGGCTCGACGGCGACGACGCTAGCGCCGTACGGGGCGGGCTGAGCCGGCGACGTCACTGCTGCGCGCGACCGCGACGCCGGCGTCGCGAACCTCCCGCAGCGCGCGCTCCTCGTCGCCGGGCTGCACGTTCACCGCCGCGGCGGCGTCCTCGATCACGACGACGTCGAACCCGGCCGCTTTGGCGTCGAGCGCGGTCGCCTTCACGCAGTAGTCGGTCGCGAGCCCGCAGACGAACACGCGCCGTATGCCGTGCTCGCGCAGATCGCTCTCCAGCGAGGTCGCTGCGAAGCCGCTGTAGCCGTCGGTCAGCCGATCCGTCCCCTTGTCGACCACGACGTCGACGTTCTCGAGATTCAGCCGCGGGTCGAACGCGGCGCCGTGAGTCTCGGCGACGCAGTGCACCGGCCACGGCCCGCCGTACTGCGCGTACGAGGAGTGGTCGGCCGGGTGCCAGTCGCGCGTGGCGTACACGCGGGCGAAGCGCGGCGCCAGCTCGTCGATCGGGTCGAAGATGCGCTCCCCTTCGGCCACGCCGAGCGCCCCGCCGGGCAAGAAGTCGTGCTGGACGTCGACGATGACGAGCGCGTCGTCGGGACGGATCTCGTATGTGGCGGTCATGTCGGTTTCCTCTCACCCTTCGACAGGCTCAGGGTGACATTGGTGTCACGCGGCTACGATGTTGAGCAGCTTGCCGGCGACGAAAATCCGCTTGCGGACCTGCTTGCCGTCGATCTGCGCCAGGACGGTCGGCTCGCGCATCGCGAGCGCGAACGCGTCGTCCTCGGCGATCCCGGGCGCCGCCTGAATCCGCGCGCGAACCTTGCCGTTCACCTGCACCACCAATGTGATCTCGCCGACCGCGAGCGCCGCCGGATCGGGCTCGATCCAGCGCTCGAGGTGGACGCTGCGCTCGTAGCCCATCCGGGACCACAGCTCGTCCGCCAGGTGCGGAGCGAACGGCGCCAGCACGATCGGCAGCGCGTGCACGACGTACCGCACCGCGGGATCGTCGGCTGCGCCCGGCTCGCGCAGCGCCGCGCTCAGCTGGTTCACCAGCTCGTCGAGCTTCGCGGTGGTGACGTTGTAGTGGAAGCGGTGCGTCTCCGTCTCGCTCTTCCCGGAGTCGAGCGCGACGTGCAGCGCGCGAACGAGCTCGCGCTGCGGCTCGCCGCGCATCTCGGGGAGCCGGTCGAGCGGTGCCGTGCGCGCGACGCCGGTCAGTGATTCGGCCGCGCGCCAGACGCGCTGCACGAAGCGCACGCGGCCGACGATCCCCTCGTCGGTCCAGTCCAGCGTGTCCTCGGGCGGCGCCGCCTTGAGCAGGAAGAGCCGCATGGCATCGACGCCGTAGCGGTCGACGGTCTCGTCGATCCCGACGACGTTCCCCTTCGATTTCGACATCTTCTCGCCGTTGTAGATCAACAGCCCCTGGTTGAAGAGCCGCGTGAACGGCTCTTCCTCGCCCGAGAGATATCCCTGGTCGACCATGAACATCGTGAAGAACCGCGCGTACAGCAGGTGCAGCACGGCGTGCTCCGCGCCGCCGATGTACTGATCGACCGGCATCCACTTCGTCGCCTTGTCGTGGTCGAACGGCTGACTCTCGTTCTTCGGGTCGAGGTAGCGCACGAAGTACCAGGACGAGTCGACGAACGTATCCATCGTGTCCGGATCGCGCGTCGCGGCGCCGCCGCACTTCGGGCACGTCGTGTTCAGGAACGCCGGGTCGTTCGCGAGCGGCGAGCCCTGCCCGGTGAACTGCACGCCTTTCGGCAGCAGCACCGGGAGCTGCTCGTTCGGCACCGGTACCGCGCCGTCGGCGGGGCAGTACACGATCGGGATCGGCGTCCCCCAATAGCGCTGCCGCGAGACCAGCCAGTCGCGGATTCGATAGTTCACGGTGGCCTTGCCGCGGCCCATCGCTTCGAGCCGTGCCGCGATCGCGCGGCGCGCGTTCGCCGATTTCATTCCGATGTACTCGCCGGAGGCGATCAGCTTGCCGTCCTCGACGTACGCTTCGGAGAGCGGCGCGCGCAGCGTCCCGTCGGGCGTCGTGATGACCTGCGCGATCGGGAGCCCGTGCTTCCGGGCGAACTCGAAGTCGCGCTCGTCGTGCGCCGGGACGCCCATCACCGCGCCGGTGCCGTACTCGGCGAGCACGTAGTTCGTCACCCAAATCGGGATGCGCTCGCGCGAGAGCGGGTTGATCGCGTACGCGCCGGTCGGGATGCCGGTCTTCTCCATCAGCTGCGTGCGCTCGAGCTCGCTCTTGCTCTTCAGCGACTCCGCGAACTCCTCGACGCGCTTGCGCGACTTCGGCATCCGTTCGAGGATCTTCGCCACGACGGAATGCTCGGGCGCGACCGCGACGAACGTCGCGCCGAAGACGGTGTCGATGCGCGTCGTGAACACCTCGATCTGCGCCTCGACGTTCTCGACGTCGAACGAGAACGTGACACCCTCGCTCTTCCCGATCCAGTTGCGCTGCATCGCCTTGATGCGGTCCGGCCAGCCTTCCAGCCGGTCCAGATTGCGCAGCAGCCGTTCGACGTAGTCGGTGATCTTGAAGAACCACTGCGCGAGGTTACGGCGCTCGACCACGGCGCCGCAGCGCCAGCATCTCCCGTCCTCGACCTGCTCGTTGGCGAGCACCGTCCGGTCGACCGGGCACCAGTTCACCGGCGCCTCGCGCTTGTACGCCAGCCCGCGCTCGAACATGCGCACGAAGAACCACTGGTTCCAGCGGTAGTAGTCGGGCAGGCAGGTGGCGAGCTCGCGCGTCCAGTCGTAGCTGGTTCCCATCAGCCGGACTTGGCGCTGCATGTTGGTGATGTTCTGGAGCGTCCAGATCTCGGGATCGATCCCGCGCTGGATCGCGGCGTTCTCCGCGGGGAGCCCGAAGGCGTCCCAGCCCATCGGGTGCACGACGTTGAAACCGCGCATGCGGTGGATGCGCGCGATCGCGTCACCGAGGGTGTAGTTCTTCGCGTGCCCGATGTGCAGATCGCCCGACGGGTAAGGGAGCATCTCGAGGACGTAGTACTTCGGGCGCGGGTCGTCGTCGCGCGCGACGTAGATGCCGTCGCGCTCCCAGCGCTCTTGCCACGCGCGCTCGACCGCGCGGAAGTCGTACGTTCTCTCCTCGGGCATGGAAGCTCCAGTCTACGCCAAGCGCGTCGTGAGGTCTAGAGGATTCGCCTGCGGCGAATCCTTCGCGTTCGGTCCTGCGGACCGAGCCGCACGCACTTGCGGCGAGTGACCCAGCGCGTGAAGGACGGGCGTGAAGCAGCTGATTCCGGTCCTGATCGGCGCGGCGGTCCTTGCCGTCGTCCTCCTGCGCCCGCTCCCGCCGCCCGCCGCGACGACCGCCGGTGCCGGCTCGTGGTCAGGCGATGCGCCGGGTTTACGAGGCAAACACGACCGCCGAACGCCGTCGTCGCGGGCGATGGTGTACGTCGTCGGCGAGGTGGTCCGGCCGGGCGTCTACCCGGTCGGACCGGAGGCGCGCGTCCGCGATGCGCTGGCCCTCGCCGGCGGCGCGAAGCACGACGCCGACCTCGTCGCGGTGAACCTTGCCGCGCACGCGAGCGACGGAGACGAGATCGTCGTCCCGGTGCGCGGTGCCGACACCGCGGTCGGCGCGCCGAGCGGTCGCGGGCACCGTCGTCGCCGGCGGCGCGGCGGAACGGGTCCCGGCGCGGCGTCCATCGGCCCCCCGGACCACGCTGCCGGCCACGGAAAGCATCACCGCGCGCACCGCCGCGGCGCGCCGCCGCCGGCACAGGTCGACATCAACACGGCCGACGCCGATACCCTTGCGACGATCCCCGGCATCGGCGGTGGGCTCGCGGAGCGCATCATCGCCTTCCGCGAGCAGAACGGCCCGTTCGCCTCCGTCGACGAGCTCCTCGACGTCGCCGGCATCACCGATCGCCGCCTCGACGCGATCCTCCCCTACGTGGTCGCCCGCTGATGCGAGCGATGCTTCGGCCTCGGATACGATTGGCGTGGAATACGGCGCGATTCTTCTTGCGGAGGTTTCTCGAGTACGCCGCAACGGTCTGGCTGCTCGGCATCGCGCCCTTTCTGGCCCATTTCGCCGCCGCACCGCCCGATCGGGGTTACGCCTGGATACCGAATGATCTATATCTTTTCGTGATGGTCATCGCAGGCAACGTCGCGATCGAAGCATTCAAAGACCGCGAATCCGACGGCCCTTCACGCCCGTTGGCAGCGATCCTGGGCGTAGCGCTCGCGGTCTACGCAGCGTGGGCGTTCGGCTCGCTGGAAGCGCAGACAGCGCAATTCGGGATGGCGCTACGATCCTGGGTCTACCGTGTTCTCATCGTGACGTTGAGTATTGACTTCATATACCGAGTTCGGCCCATGTTCGGAAGCGCGGCGACCGAAGCGAGTGAGAAGGAGAGCTAACCGTGATCTATGAGGTGTTTTCGGACATCGTGATCTACATTTGTCTTCCGGTCATCATCGCGGGCTCCGTCATCATGGTCGGCTTGTTCCCGTTCGAGATCAAACGAGCGATCGACGACGTGAAGGCTTTGCGCGACGAGCCGCCGCGCCGGAGAGCGACCGATGTCAAGCCCGGAAGGAGCGAATGACCTCGCGCGCCGCCGAAGCGATCGCTGCGTCCCGGTTCTCGTCGGACGATCGCACTTCGGCGAAATAGACCGCGAGCACGATCGGCGCTCCCGTTCGCGGCCACAGGATCGCGACGTCGTTGCCCGCGGTGTTCGTCGTGCCGGTCTTGTCGCCGACCGTCCAGCCCGGCGGGACGCCGGCGCGGATCCGCGTCAGGCCGGTGCGCGCGTTGCGCATCCAGCCGAAGAGCAGTCTCTTCGATTCCGGTGAGAGGACCGGCTCGCGGACGAGCCGCGCGAGCAGGTTCGCCATCGCGAGCGGCGTCGTCGTGTCGCGCACGTCGCCGGGCGCGGTCGTGTTGAGAGCCGGCTCGGTGCGGTCGAGCCGGGTCACCGGATCGCCGAGACTGCGCACGTACGACGTCACGCCCGACGGTCCGCCGAGCGTGCGCATCAGCAGGTTCGCGGCGGTGTTGTCGCTCAGCTCGATCGCCGCCGTGCACAGCTCCGCGACGGTGAGCGAACCGCCGCGCGGGTAGCGCGCCTCCGCGGGACTGTACGCCAGGATCTCGTTCGCGCGGAACGCGAGCTTGCGGTCGAGCCGCTCGGCGCCGCGATCGACACGCGCGAGGACCGCCATCACGAGCGGCAGCTTGAACGTGCTCGCGAGCGGAAACCGCTCGCGCTCGCGCCGGCCGATGCGGCGGCCGTCGCGCAGATCGATCGCGCACACCCCGAGCCGTCCGCGCCCGAGCTCTTCCTCGCGCGCGAACAGCCTGTCCGGAGCTTGGCGCAGGGATTGCGTTCCTGGTAGAGCCCCTTCGACAAGCTCACGGGACGCTGTGCGCGCAACGCCGGTCGCCGCTAGCGACCGCACAAAGAGTGAACGGTCCATGTCGCTCGGTGAGTTCGTCAGGGTGGGCCCGGCGGCTTCCCGGGGTAGGAAGCTGCAATGTTTCGGAGCGTGGTAGTCGGAGTAGCGGTGGTGGCGACGACGATCGGTGCGCTCGCCGGCTCGGCCGATGCGCCGGCCGACGAATACTTCGGCCCGTTCAAGTACAGCGCGCTCTCGGTGCGCACGAAGATCGACGCGCTGGGACGCTCGTACCGCGAGCGCTGGGCCGACGACGCCTCGCTGGTGCATGACGCGCTCATGGTCGAGAGCTCGTATATGGTGTGGGCGCAGCGCTACCCGAACGATCGCTGGCTCGCACCGACCGCGTACCACCTCGCGCAGCTTTACCAAGAGATCCAGACGCAGGACGCGCGCAATCACGCGCGCGCGATGTACCAGTACGTCGTGAAGACGTTCCCGAAATCAAAGGAAGCGCACTCCGCGCGCCTTCGCCTGCAGCAAGGCTTCCCGCCGCTGCACGACGAGCCGCCCGTCTCGCCGACGCCGAGCCCGTACGGCACGCCGCCTCCTCCCGGCGCATCCGGCGCTCCGGCCGCGTCACCGAGTCCGGGGCCAGGCGCCTCGCCCGCCGCGTCGCCGTCGGCGGAGCCGAGGCCCGCCGCCGCTAGCCCCGCGCCGTCCGCATCGCCGCGCGGCTGAGCCGCCGCCTACCAGCCGCCGCCGGAGTCGCCCCCGCCGCCGCCGGAGTCACCGCCGCCCCAGCCTCCGCCGGAGTCGCCGCCGCCCCAGCCGCCGCCGGAATCACCG
>DATHLN010000161.1:0-14743 GCA_035488115.1 Candidatus Limnocylindrales bacterium
GCGGGCGCGAGCGCGACGCTCGCGCAGCGCGAGCAGTACGTGACGCTGCGCCTCTTCGCCGAGCCGCCGTACAGCGCGGTCGCCGGGCGCAAGGACGCCGCCGCCGCCGATCCGGCGAACGCCGACGCGCTCGCATCGCCGGCGCACGAAGGCGATCTCGCGGGCGACACGATCGGCGGCACATCGCCGGCGCCGTTCGCGAGCGCGTGGCCCGCGGGCGGCACGCTGATCCACGTCCGGTACGAATGCCGCGACGGAGCCGGCTCGTGCGCGAACGCCGCCCCGCCCGACCCGGACACCGCCCTGCGCGCGGGGACGCGCTGGTCGAACGGCAACCGCCCCGCGCCGTGAACGGCTACGCGTGCGTCAGCGGCGGACGGCCCAGGCGGCTTTCAGGAACGCGTCGCGGTTGAGCTCGGCGTGGCGCGCGCACGGCGTGAGCTCGCACATCCCGGACTTCTCGCGCGCCGCGCAGCCGCAGCGCCAGACGTGGTCCTCGCAGTTCGGGATCCCGCTCCCCTGGTAGGTGAACGTCCGAAGCGGTGGGCCGAGCGTCGATCGCAACACCTCGAACGGGTGCTGGTGAAAAATCACGAAGACGTTCCCTCATAGAGAGCGCTGATTGCGGTGCGCCGCATCACCCCTGCGAGCTACCCCGAGCGTAGAGCAACCGTCGCAAGCTGGCAAGCGGCCTCGACGAAATCTAACCGATCGTCAACGTCGTTGACGCGTCAACGCCGCTAGGTCGGCACCGTCTCGAGGAACGTCTCGAGCGCCGCCTCGACGGCTTCGGGCTCGTCTTCGTGCGGGAACAGGTCAGAGCGCCGAAATGCGGGGCTTAGCGGACTTTCTAGGCCGCTTCCTGATCGTTTCCACCTGGATTTGCACCGGAGCCCGTGAACGAGTCCGTGCGGGGCGCGAAAGCGCGATATCCTTCGCTGAAGATTTGCACCACCTGGTCATCAGCGACACCGAGCGGGACTGGGTACTGGGTATCGCCCATCGTGGTCCCGGTATGGCCCATCCGGTCGGCCAGGGCGACCGCCGACGCGCCCATTTCCCGGGCGTAGGAGTTGGCCAGGTGCTAAGAAGGTTGGCCCGCACTTCTGGCGCGGCTCCCAGAGCCCCAGAACGCGGAATGCGGCCTTCCAGACATCGGGCCAGCGATCACGGTTGATCGGGTTTCCGCCCCGGTGCGCCACGTACGCATGACCCGTGAGGTGTACGAAGTCGTCGTTCGCCCCGCGCTCGGCCTTCAGGCTGGCTAGGGTCGCGGTGAGTTCCGCCGACATGCGAACCTTCCGGTTCCCTTTCTGGCCGGTCTTGGAGTCCGGGGTGACCTCATGGCCGTTCAGCGTCCTGCGGGTCGCCTTGTCGAAGAGAACCGTCCGTTGCGCGAAGTCTACATCGGCCCAACGGAGCGCCCAGAGTTCGCTCGGCCGTGACTTCAGTTCCAGTTCGCTATGGATCAGCGCCCGCGCCGCGAGCGGCTTTCTCGGATCGGCGATGGCGGCAAACACGTCCTGATACCCGAAAACTTGCTTCTGCGCGCTTCGGTGTTCCGGCAGTTCGATGTCCTCGGTGTAGGCGGCATGATGCTTCTCAAGAAGCAGAATATCTGACGATCGCCCGCGCCCGCCTCGGTATGTCGAAGGCTGATGCGCATATGACGATTCTGGATGAACCAGCCGCCTGATCTACCGCTCCCTTTTCACCGCATTAGGGAGAGCAAAAGTACCATCGCTACGGCAGTCAGAGCATATGGAATGACCTGGTTACGAATATTCGAATCGATGGAGTACAGGCGCGTCAGGATCATTTGCATTCCTATGAATGTCAGGCCCCAGGCAAAGATGCAGACCGACTTCTGCGACGGCCACAAGATTACTGGAATGTAGAAGAAGATCAACGATACCAACGTCAGCGTCGCGTAATGCATCTTGGCATCGGCGGCGCGGAACCCCACAGGGTCCGTTCCCCTATTCGGAAGGGTCATTGTGCCACCAGGCCGCGATTGTCGTCGAAGGTTCCAGGCATACCTCATGCGGTTGACCGCTTGAAACAGGTAGAACAGTGCGAACATCAAGGTGATGACACGAAGCGGTAGGCCGACCGCGAACAGTGCCAGCGTTGGTCCAACGAAGGCGGTCTGAAGCAGATCGAGCCCGCCGATCAGAGAAACACTGCCTTGATTTCTGATCTGCATTGCGATCAATCCGCCCGTCCAGACGACAGCGGCAACGCTCGCTATCGCAATGAGCGCTTCTTTGTAGTCGTTACCGCCGGGCGATACCGTAAGGAACCAATGAGCAAATGCACCCCAAACTGATTGCACCATGCTCTATTGTACCATCATCGCTTCAGGCATGGCAAACAAACCTCGTTACACGACGTATGCGTTATTGACAACTCCGTGATTGCGGATAATAGGTTTAACTTAGCGACCCGCAAAGGCGCGGAGCATTGCAAATCAATGCGGGAACATTTTCCAGTAGGCGAAGAACCAAAATGTGAGGTGCGTAATCGTTGCGAAGTCTCGAACTGCCCATCCTTGAGTCATCGTATGGAGGAACTTCTCACAAAGGTCGTCCGTTGGGAAGCATCCGTACTCCGGATGAGTGGCGCACTTGCACTTCAAGCGCGCCTTACGTTGTCGGACGAAGCCTCGGACGTGTTCCAGGAGCCAGCCCATCTCCTCGTCGTTGTAGTCGGTGACCATGACAAAAGCGTAAACGTTCGGTGCAGGAAAAGTCTAGGTGCCAGACCCCGAGTTACCCCCGAAGTTGTCCACTTCTACACAGGTTACCGAGGCCAGTATTTATGCGGGCTCGTTTGACATATCCACCACTCTTTCACCCGTATTTAATTTATGACGATCTCAGAGTTTACGCGCTCAAAACGGGTCCGCAGTCATGGCTGTGAATTGAGACTCGTCCTTTCCGAGCGTGGTGCGGCGTGGTGGCGTCAGTACCTGAACCTTGGCCCTGATGATCCGATCCCGCCCGGATGCGCCGAGCCCGTCTTTGACGAGCAGGACCTATTCCTCGACGTTGACCTCGACGGCGACGAATAGGCCGAGGACGACGACTGATAGGGGAGCAAGGCCGGGCCGACAATTTGCACCTGAGACGGTGCAAATCGGGCTCGTCGCGTGAAAGACCAGGCCACCCGGCGGGCTCGCTAGACCTGGTTTGTGGATAGGAGAAAACCCATGCCTGGCAATGGGTTTTCTCTTTGTCAGACCGCCTCGGCCCTAGGAGTCAGAAAGGCCGCTAGAGCCTCGTCGACGGCTTCGGGCTCGTCTTCGTGCGGCAAGAGGCCGCTGTTCGCGAAGACCGCGAGGCGCGCGTCCCGGGCGAGCCGGACGTACTCCGCGGCGCTCGCGCGCGGCGCGAGCTCGGGCGCCTTCTCGCCGCACAGGATCTGCAGCGGGATCTCGAGGAACGGCAGGTCGCGCGCGACGTCGCAGTCGAGCGCGCCGCCGACGAACGCCGCCGGGACGTACCGTGCACCCGGCTGATGCGTGACCGCGTAGTAGTGGTCGACGACCTCGGGCGTGACGCGCGCGGGATCGCCGTAGACCCGGTGCTCGAGGAACCACCGGATCGACGCGCGCGAGGCGAGCGCGTTGAACGCCGCTTCGCCGAACAGGGGCGAGCGGAACAGCGCCGTCATCAGCGCGCCGCGCCCGCTCGGTCCTTTGTCGAGCGTCCCGGCGAGTCCGGCGGGCGAGATCGCCGCGATGCGCTCGACCTTCCGGGTCGCGTGCGCGGCGGCCCGGATCGCGAACGCCGCGCCGAGCGAGGACGCGATCACCGTGACCCGCTCGCCGCCGCCGAACATCGCGAGCGCGTCGGCGATCTGTTCGACGAAGAGCTCGGTGTTGTACGCGATGCGCGGTTTGTCCGACAGCCCGCAGCCCAGCAGGTCGAACGCGACGACGCGGCGCCGCCGTGCGAGCAGCGGGAAGAGCTTGCGGTACTCGAACGACGACGCGCCCGCGTAGATGCCGTGGACGAGCAGGACCGGCGGCCCGTGCGCTTGCCCAGCCTCCGTCGCGAAGATTTCGGCGCCGCGCCACGTCCACGGGCGGCGCGTTCCGCCGAGCGCGTTCGTCGGCAGCGGCCCGTTGCCGAGCGCGCGATTCGTCGCGGCGAGCGCACCGGTGACGCCGGCTCCGGCAAGCAGCGGTCGAACGAGTCTCTTCACGCCTTTCGAACAGTACCCACCAGGACCACCGGGCGCCGCCGTCGCATCCGCCGCAAGTGGTGGCCCGCATACTCGGCGCACTTGCTTTGCTTGCCGCCGTCAGTATACCCGTGCAGGCGGCGCCGTGCGGCGTTCCCGTCGGCCGGGCCGTCTACCTCAAATCCCTCGACATCGATCCCGACGTCTTCGTCTGGGACGCGAAGCAGCGCGTCGTCGACTACGCCGGCGGGTCGTGGCACGACGCGCACGACGTGCTGGTCCACACGCTGCTCGCGAAGCCGGGGACGCGCGCGGTCGTCGTGCAGTGCCATCCGGGGATCGTCCACCGCGAGGGGAGCGAGACCCGCGACGCCATCGGGATCCGGCTGGTGAACGGTCCGAACAAGGGCCGCTACGGCTGGGTCACCTCCGACGACGTCCACGAGCTGGCCGCACGCTGACCTGACACGGTGTCGGAACCCGGCACCGAAACGTTCGCCGATTCCCCAACGACGCGACGCTCCGCGCGGCCTAGAATCGATGTGTGGACAAGATCAGCGCCGGGGATACCGCCTGGGTACTCGTCTCCGCCGCCCTCGTCATGCTGATGACGCCGGGGCTCGGGTTCTTCTACGGCGGGCTCGTCCGCCGCAAGAACGTCCTCTCGACGGTGATGCACAGCTTCTTCATCCTGTGCCTGATCAGCGTGCAGTGGGTGCTGTGGGGGTATTCGCTCGCGTTCGGGCCCGACTGGAAGGGGCTGGGCATCATCGGCGATCTCTCGTGGGTCGGCCTGAACGGCGTCGGGCTGCTCCCGAACAAAGACTACTCGGCGACGGTCCCCCATCAGGCGTACATGATGTTCCAGTGCATGTTCGCGATCATCACGCCGGCGTTGATCAGCGGCGCGTTTGCGGAGCGCAAGCGGTTCAAGGCGTTCGTGCTGTTCAGCCTGTTGTGGGCGACGTTCGTGTACGACCCGCTCGCGCACTGGGTGTGGGGACACGGCGGCTGGCTCGGCAAGCTGGGCGCGCTGGACTTCGCGGGCGGGACCGTCGTGCACATCTCGTCGGGCGTCTCCGCGCTCGTCGCGGCGTGGGTGCTCGGGAAGCGGATCACGCACAAGCGCGGTGAGGACGTCGAGCCGCACGACATCCCGATGGTCGTGCTCGGGTGCGCGCTGCTGTGGTTCGGCTGGTTCGGGTTCAACGCGGGGAGCGCGCTCGCCGCGAACGGTCTGGCGGTCAGCGCGTTCGTCAACACGAACACCGCGGCCGCGATGGCGGCGCTGACGTGGCTCACGATCTCGTGGGCGCACAAGGGCCAGCCGAGCGTCGTCGGCGCGACCGCCGGCGCCGTCGCCGGGCTCGTCGCGATCACGCCCGCCGCCGGCTACGTCACGCCCGGTGCGTCGATCATCATCGGGCTGCTGGTCGCGCTCGTGTGCTACGGCGCCGTGATGCTGCGCGACCGGATGAACGTCGACGACGCGCTCGACGTATGGGCGGTGCACGGCGTCGGCGGAACGGTCGGCGCAATCTGCACCGGCCTGTTCGCGACCACCGTGATCAACGCGGGTGCCGCGAACGGCGCCTTCTACGGCAACGTCTCGCAGCTCTGGATCCAGCTGCTCGCCGTCACCGCGTCGTGGGTGTTCAGCGGCGTGATGACGTTCGTCATCCTGAAAGTCGTCAACGTCGTCGTCCCGCTGCGCGTCTCCGAGCGAGAAGAAGCGATGGGTCTCGACCTCTCCCAGCACTCCGAAATCGCCTACAGCCCGTCATGAGGAGCCTCTGACCGTGGACATCGTCATCGCCATGATCGCCTTCTTCGGCCTCGTCGCTACGTGGTTCGCGCTGCCCGCTTCGCCGCGTACGAGAGCCACGGACGCGCAGACGACCGCGACGACGGAGACGCTAGCCCGAGCCGCATGACGACGTCGCCGCGCGGGCGCTGATGAAGTTCTAGATTCTCAGCGCGTTGCGGTGGAACGCCAGGCCGTCGGGCCGGTGTTCGACGGTCACCGCGACGCCGTACGCCCGCTCGATCGTCGCGGACGTCAGCGCCGCAGCCGGCGGCCCGTCCGCGACCACGCCGCCGTCGCCCAGGACCACGACGCGGTCGGCGAACGCCGCGGC
Organism: Candidatus Limnocylindrales bacterium; assembly: GCA_035488115.1. Taxonomy (GTDB): domain Bacteria; phylum Vulcanimicrobiota; class Vulcanimicrobiia; order Vulcanimicrobiales; family Vulcanimicrobiaceae; genus Vulcanimicrobium. Next base: position 6,327 of record DATHLN010000161.1, read on the forward strand.
TTCTTCGAGCTGGTGCAGGACGGCGATCACCAGCGCGCCGCGCGCGGCGATCTCGCGGACGAGCTGTAGCGTCTCCACGGACGCTCGCAAATCGAGGTGCGACGTCGGCTCGTCGAGCAGGACCACGGATGCTCGCTGCGCGAGCGCGAGCGCGATCCAGACCCGCTGCCGCTCGCCGGCCGAGAGCGTCCCCATCTCGCGCGCGCGGAACGTCTCCGTTCGCGTTCGCTCGAGCGCGTCGTCGACGGCGGCGTCGTCTTCCGCGGTCGCCTCCCACTCCCACCACCGGTGGTGCGGGAAGCGTGCAGAGGCGACCGCGTCGCCCACGGTCAGTGCGGAGAGCACCGGTTCGGTCGGATCAACCAGCGCGATCGCGCGCGCTCGCTCGCGTGCGTCCATCGCGCGCACCGGAACGCCGTTCAGCGCGATCGTTCCGGAGGCCGGCGCGAGGACGCCGGCGATCGCGCGCATGAGCGACGTCTTCCCGACGCCGTTCGGTCCGACGAGGGCGACGACGCCGCCGCCGAGCGCGAACGAGACGTCCCGCAGCAGCGTTCGGCCGCCGCGCTCGATCTCGACGCGCTCGAGTGCGAGCGTCATTGCATCATGGGTGACAGCTGCTCGGCGGCCCGTAGCACGCGCCGCTGTCGTCGTACGCGCCCTGCGTGAGCGCGCCGTCTACCGACGGGGCACTCGTGGAGTTCAGCTCGACCAGCGAACCGCCCGACGGAGCGACGTTGAAGAACAGCGTCGCTCCGGTGATGAGCTTCGCTTGAACGGTGGAGCCGGGCGTGAGCTTGATTCGAGGCAGCGTCTCCGGCGTTGAGTTCGTGAGGTCCTCGGGCGAGCGCGGTCCGTTGAACAGGACGTTGTACGTGCCACCGCCCGGTATCGTCAGGCTCCACTGCCCGCGGAGCAAGACGTTCGAGCCGAACGTGAAGCGCGGGTCCGTGGACGCGACGTTTCGTGCCGCCAGAGCAGCCGCGAACTCGGAGTAGAGCTGCGCCCACGTCTCGCCGTTCCCCGCTTCCGCGACGATCGGCTGCAAGTTCGCCCCGCTTCCGGAGGGCTGTGCGTGCGAGGCATAAAGCCGGTGCATCGCCGCATCGCCGCCGAAGCGGTCGTACATATAGCGTGCTAGCAGGTACGCCGCGCCGTAGCTTCCCGCAGTGTTGTGATAGAACGCGTACGGCGGCGTCGAGGACGTGCTGAGCGGGTCGGAGTCATACCCCGTGAAGGCCGGAACCGAAAAATTCCCCGGCTGGTACAGGTAGAAGAACGAGTCGACGCGCGGCTCCCAAGATTGCGGCGAGTTCACGCCGCTCCCGAGGACGAGATCTTCGGCCAGCTCCGAACATCCTTCGTCCACCACGGAGTCGTCGAACCATCCGGTATTGTTCTGATTCAGGTCGGGGACGAGCACCTTGTTCAATGCGTGGAGATAATGCTGGAACTCGTGCGGCAGCGTTCGCGGCATGTCGTAGTTGCGCCAGAAGGTCTCGTCATATGTGGTGCTGCTGTACTTGTCGGCGCCGGCCACGAACATGGGAAGCTGGTTGCTCGGCATGTGCGGTGCCTTGGTGGCGCAGTTCAGCTCCTGGTCGTTGAGGTCGTTGCGGAAGTCGAAATAGCCGCCCTCACCGGTCGACTCGAGCGCGTTCGTGATGAGCATGCTGATGTGCGGGTCCGAGCCGCTGAGGTCCACCGACGGCTGGTATGACCCGGTGGGCAGGGGGTTTCCACTGGTGTCGCACTGCTCGTAGCCGTTCGACGTGGTGAAAAAAGCCGGGCCGTAGGCGACGGTTTCGCGCGCATAATCGGTGTCGAACGTGCTCGCCGTCGTATTCCAGTCGGCCGCGCTGTAGCCGTAGCTCGCGTTCGAGGTCACGGCGTTGTCGACCCACACGTAGGCGTGGTTCGAGACCGCCTGCAGCGTCGCGGTGACGTCCAGCCAGCAGTCGCTTCCCGCGCTCTGCTGCGGTGCGGTGCAGCTGCTGCTGCTTCCCGTGATCGTCCCTTGAGCGACATGGAAAACGCGCGTAGCACCGACTGAGAAGCTCGACGGGGTGCGGACGCTTTGGACGCGCCGTCCGACGGTCGCGCGCACGCGGAATTGCGAGGCCAACCGTTTGGTGATCGCCGTCGTTCGCGGGTCGGTCCGCGCGCGGAAGGGCGGCAGGCTCGCCGCTTCGGCGACCGCGCGCGCGAACGCCATCCCGCTGCGCCGCGCCGAGCCGGGAACTTGTCCCGCGGCAGACTCGCTGGCCGTGACGTCATACTCCTGCATGGTGGAGCCGGCCGCAACCTCGCTGGGCGTGTCGGTGCTCTGCACGACGAACGTTCCGTCTGCCGACGCGTTCAGCATCGACGACGCGAACGTCTTCGAGGAACTCGCCGAGAGCAGCGTGACGCCGCCTGTCGGCGCGACGTAGCCTGAAGCCGGCGGCGCCGTCGGGGCAATCGTCGGCGTGGGCGTGGGTGTGGGGACCGGAACCGGTCCACCGGTCGAACCGCCGCCGCCTCCTCCGCCGCCGCATGCCGCGAGAAAGGCGACCGCAACGACGATCGCAAGAGACGACCCTACCCGAAAAAAGCGCATCACGCCCACTACAACGGAAGCGGGCTCCCTACCCTCACGAATTATGCGTAACCGCGCGCTTCTCCACGCAAATATAACACTAAGAACGTCGGCACTCCGACGAATGCCAGCAAGACTCCCAGCGGAATCTCAGCCGGCGCGGCGAGCGTGCGTGCGAGCGCGTCCGCCAGAACTACGAGCGACGCTCCGACGAGTACGCTGGCCGGAACGAGCACGCGCAAGTCCGCCCCGACGATGCGCCGCGCGAGATGCGGCACCACGAGCCCGACGAATCCGACCAGCCCCGCCAGCGCGACCGCGGCCGCGGTGAGCAACGTGGATGCGATGAGCAGCGCCCACTGCAAGCGCACGACGTCGACGCCGAGCGACGCAGCGCGCCCTTCACCGAGCCGCAAGACGTTCAGCGCGGGGATCGTCGCCGCGCCGAGCAGCGCGCCTGCGATCGCTTCCGGCGATGCCGCGGCGAGATCGTTCCAGCCGCGCCCCGCGAGCGAGCCCGCGAGCCAGGCGAGGATCGCTTCGCTCGCGGTACCGCGCGCGAGCCGTTCGATCGCGACTGCGACGACGGCCGAGAGTAGCGCGGAGAGCGAAACGCCCGCGAGCACCAAACGCTCGGCGTCGAGCCGCGGACCGCGCCGCGCGAGCACCGCGACCAGCACCGCCGTCGCGAGCCCCGAGAAGAACCCGAGCGGCGGAACGAGCACCGGCGTCACGCCGACCGTCACCGCGATCGCGATCGACGCACCCGCGCCGCTCGCGACGCCGGTTAGATACGGATCGACGAGCGGGTTGCGCAGCAGCGATTGCAGCAGCGCCCCGGCGAGCGCGAGCGCCGCGCCGACCGTCGCGGCGATCGCGACGCGCGGGACGCGCAGCTGCCACACGATCGTCGCCGCGTCGCCGCTCGCCGACGGGTGCAGCAGCGCTTGCACGAGCGCGTCGGGCGCGAGCGCCGCGCCGCCGAACGCGACGCCGATCAGCATCGCGAGCGGGACGAGCGCGGCGAGAAGCACGAGACGCGCTGCGCGCACGGCGTTCAGCGCGTCGAGAGCTCGAGCGCGAAGGTGCGGCCCGGCATCGGGAACCCCGAGACGTCGGCGTAGCGCGCGCCGCCGAGGTTGAACGCGCGCAGCGAGATCAGCGCCGACGGCGCCGCCCGGAAGCGCACGTAGCCATCGATGCGCGTGTACTCCGTGTCGGGGGTGTCGTGCGGACCGACCGCGTGCGCGAGCAGTCCGAGGGAGTCGAGCGCGCCGGAATGCGCGTTCGCGTATTCGAGGGTCAGGTCGCTCGCGATCACCGGCCGCCGTGCGAGCCGCCGCGCGGCATTCGTCACGTCGAGCGCGCGGTACGTGTCGGTCACCGACAGCGACGAGGTGAAGCCGTGGAACGGGCGCGTGCGGATCGTCCCGACCAGTCCCGCGATCGAGAAGCGCTCGACGTTGATCAGGAACGGGTTCGTCGCCGACGTCGGCAGCGAGAAGTCGTAGCTCGGATTCGGCGCGATCAGGTCGTGTCCGTTCTGCACGAACCAGCGCAGCGAGGCGCCGCCGAGCAGCGGCGCGTCGAGCGAGACGTCGCCGCCGCGCGTGCGCTCCGGCCGCAGGCTGGGGTTGGAGAACGTCGGGTATGCGAGATCGGTGATGCTCGGCGCGCGGAACCCCGTCGCGTAGTTCGCGCGCAGCTGGTAGCCGCCGCCGAGCGGGACGCGCGCGCCGAGCGACGGCGCGATCGCGCCGCCGTAGCCGCCGTCGCGCTCCGCGCGCAGGCCCAGATCGAAGCGTGTGCCGCCGCCCGCGGTGAGCGACTCTTGCGCGTACGCCGCGGTCTGCGCGAAGCCGAGCGTCGCCGGCGCGAGCCCGTCGTCGACGCGGGCGACGCCTCGCGCGAGATCGATCCCGGCGACCAGCGTCGACGACGTGCTCGCGACGACGTCGCGCAGGCTCGCCTGCACGCGCCCCTCGCGCGTGATCTGCGTCGTCCCGCCGAACAGGTTGAACGCGGCGACGGCCGGATCGTTCGGATCGAATGAATAGGTCGAACGCAGCGTCGTCCCGCTGAGCTCGAGCGTCGTCGCCGAGCGCGCGCGTTCGAGCCCGAAGCGCACGCGCGCGTCGCCGGTGGTCGTGTTCTCTCGCGCCGTGGTGGAGACCGGCGGGAACGACGCGTCGCCCGGCGCGCCGAGGTGGTCGTCGCGCAGCCCGGCGCCGAGATCGACGCTCAGTATGCCGAGCCGTCCGCGCGTGTTCACGCGCGCCGCGGTCGCGGACGAGTCGTCGTTGACCGCGGTCCCCGCGGCGACCGGTCCGATCGCGGGATACGAGAACCGGTTCGGGCTCACGCGGCGCTCGAACGCGAACGTGCCGTTCTCGAACGAGAAGCTGCGCCCGCCGAGCGAGTCGCCCTCGAGCGCGGCGCGCGGCCGCGCGCGCAGCGCGGCGCCGCCGGTGGTGATCACGTTGATCACGCCGCCGAGCGCGCCGGTCCCGTAGAGCGTCGCGCCGCCGCCTTCGACGACCTCGATACGCTCGACGCCGCTCGTCGGCATCGTGTCGATCGCGGGAAAGTTCACTTGCTCGCCGCCGGCGGGACGCCCGTCGATCAGCAGCAGGATCTGGTTCGTGCGGTAGCCGTCGATCGTCAGATCGGAGAGCGCGCCCAGCGGACCGTTGCGCTGCACGTTCAAGCCCGGCACGCGCGCGAGCGCGTCGGCGACCGTCCGATCGCCACGCCGGATCATCTCGGTCTTGGTGACGACGAACGTCGTCTTGACCGCGTCGCGCAGCGGTTCGTCGCGGCGGTCGGAGGTTTGGACGCGGCCGATCTCCGGCAGCGGCGCCGGGCTCGCGGACGGCGCCGGCGATGCTTGCGCCGGCTGCGCGGGCGCCGGCTGTGCGGATGCGGGTGCGGCGCCGAGCGTTGCGGATGCGGCCAGCGCGGTGGCGGCGGCGCAGAACGCCGCGAAGGTGCGGATCGTCATTCGAGTCCTTCCCTTGACGCGAGGGTGAGGTGAACACGCTCGCGCGCCGGTATCCTGACTTCGCGGATCGATGCCGTGGTGCCGCGGCCTTCCAGTCCTCACGGACCGTGACGTGCGGCGGGCTCCCCGCTTACAGTGGCGCGACCGTGCCGGTCTCTCACCGGCTTCCCGCGCACGCGAACTCCCGGCTCGTGTTCGTGCGCGGCGGCGCGAAAGTCCTGGTCGCCACAGGTCCCGCCCGGAGGCCGGCGTATCGCTCGGCGTGATCCTCCGCCTCCTCGCGCTCGCCGTCGTCATCTCGCTCGCCTCGTGTACGCCCGCGTCGGATACGGCCGAGACGACGCTCAGCCGCGGTCCCGTCCCGCACCGGATCGTCTCGCTCGTCCCGTCGCTGACGGAAGATCTCTTCGCCGTCGGCGCGGGCGGCGCGGTCGTCGGGGTCTCGCAATACACGGACTATCCGCCCGAGGCGAAGCGCTTGCCGGAAGTCGCGAGCTTCGCGTCGATCAACGCCGAGCGCGTCGTCTCGCTGCACGCCGATCTCGCGATCGGCATCCCCGCGCAAGACCGTCTGGCCGGCGACCTGCGCCGCGCGAACGTGCCGGTGCTGCTGCTGCGCGACGACACCTTCGCCGACATCTTCACCGATCTCGACGCGATCGGCGCGGTGACCAGCCACGCCGCGCAGGCGCGCGCGCTGATCGCGCGGCTGCACGCGCGCACGAACGCGCTGGTACGTTCCGTGAAGCCGCGCGCGCGCAGGCCGTCGGTGTTCGTGGTGCTCGGCGTCGCGCCGGTCTACACGGTCGGCAAGGGCTCGTACATCGCGACGCTGATCGACATGGCCGGCGGCCGCAACGCCGCCGCCGACGTCAACGCGCCGTACGCCCGCTACAGCGCCGAAGCGCTGGTCGCGCGCCAGCCGGACGTCCTCGTCGTCGATCCCGACGTGCGTTTGAACGACGTGATCGGACAGCCGCCGTGGAACGCGCTGCGCGCGGTGCGGGCGCACCGCGTCTACACGCTGCCGAACGCGGCGATCCTCGAGCGCCCGGGCCCGCGCTACAACGACGGCCTGGCGTGGCTGATCGCGACGCTGCGAAAACTGCCGGCGTGAACGAGCACCGCCGGCTCTATCCGACCGACGCCGGGCCGCAGCGCGCGCTCGTCGTCGCGATCGACGTCCAGGATCCGCGCCGCCCGCTCGCGCCCGAGCTGGCCGAGTTCGTCGCGCTCGCGAAGGCGGCCGGCGCGAACGTCGTCGGCGAGGTCGTGCAGCGGTTGCCGCACGTCGATCCCGCGACGCTGGTGGGAAGCGGGAAGGCGCGCGAGATCGCCGAGCGGGCCGAGGAGCTGAACGCCGAAGTGCTGTTCGTCTTCAACGACCTGCGGCCGCGCCAGCGCACGAACCTGGAGAAGATCGTGCCGCTTCCGATCGTCGACCGCACGATGCTGATCCTCGACATCTTCGCGCAGCACGCGCGCTCGCGCGAAGGCCAGCTGCAGGTCGAGCTGGCACAACTGCGCTACCGCCAGTCGAACCTGATCGGCGCCGGCGCGGCGCTCTCCCGCCTCGGCGGCGGCGTCGGGACGCGCGGTCCCGGCGAGACGAAGCTCGAGACCGACCGCCGCCGGATCGCGCAGCGCGTGACGCTGCTGCAGCGCCAGCTCGAGGAAGTGCGCAAGCAGCGCGAGACGCGCCGCGCCGGCCGCAACCGCGACCCGCTCGTCGCGCTCGTCGGCTACACGAACGTCGGCAAATCATCGCTGCTGAACCGGCTCTCGGGCTCGGCCCAGGGCGAGGGCGCGTTCGTCGCCGACCAGCCGTTCGCGACGCTCGACCCGACGCTGCGCCGCGCCTACGTCGCGCCCGGCGTCAACGTTCGCCTCGCCGACACGGTGGGCTTCATCACCGCGCTACCGCAGGAGCTGGTCAACGCGTTTCGCGCGACGCTCGAAGAGCTCGACGCGGCCGACCTGCTGCTGCACGTCCACGACGCGTCCAACCCGGACTGGCCGCGGCAGAACGAGTCCGTCGAGACGATCCTGCGCGAGCTGAAGCTCGACGAGAAGCCGGTGATCGACGTCTTCAACAAGATCGACCGCATCGACGCGGCGGCGCGCGCAGCGCTGCCTCCGGACGCGGTCGAGGTGAGCGCGTCGACGGGTGCCGGCATCGACCGCCTGCGCGAAGCGATCGCGGCGCGCCTGTCGAACGCCTGAATCGTGCAACAAATGTCATGCTGAGCTCAGCCTGTCCTGAGCTTGTCGAAGGATCGAAGCATGAGAGAGCATCCTGACGTGCAGCCCCGATCGCTCACCCTTCGACAAGCTCAGGGTGACATCGTACGCCGGAGATTGCTGTCCGTCGCAACGGTCTGCATCATTCTGACCGGCTGCACCTCGCATGCGGAAACGACCGCGAAGACGCAGAGCGAGCCGTACGTCGCGGCGTACCGGCAGCTCCATCCCTCGGTGGTCCTCTTCACGATGCGGATTCCGTCCGAGAAGCACAAGGGTGAGTGGGACGAGGCGTACGGCAGCGGCGTCGTCGTCGAGAGCGGCTCGTGGGGTACCCGCATCCTCACCGACGCGCACGTCGTCGCCGACGCGAAGGACCTCGTCGCCACGATCGGCGACGGCCCGCACGCGCCGGCGCGCGTGATCGCGACGACCGGCGAAGCCGACGACCTGGCGATCGTCGACGTTCCGCTGAAGAACCAGCGACCCGTCAAACTCGGCAGCATCGCGAAGCTAGTCCCCGGAACCGCGATCGGCGTGCTCGGCTACCCGATCCCCGACGCCTTCGACGACGAGCACCTCGGCCGCACGGTCTCG
>DATHLN010000162.1:0-15702 GCA_035488115.1 Candidatus Limnocylindrales bacterium
GTCGTACTTGGTGTCGCCGACCATCACCGCTTCGTTCGCGGCGACGTTCGCTTTCTGCAACGAGGCGGTGACGATGTCGGGGGCGGGCTTCGAAGAGTCGGCGTCATCGCTCGTGGACGCCTCGTCGACCAGCGGCTCGAAGTCGCCCACGGCGAGGAGATCCTTCAGCTCGGCGCCTTTTGCCGAGGTTGCCATGATCACGCGCGCGCCTCGCGCGCGAGTGGCCTCGAGTAGCTCGCGGGCGCCGCGGGTCGGGCGCAGATGCGGGAGCTCGCGCTCCTTGAAGATCGCCAGGCGGCGCTTGATGATGCTCTTGCCGGGCTCGGTCTCGTCGGAGAGGCCGGGGACCAGCTCGGGGAGGACGCGGTCGCCGCCCATCCCGATCAGCGGGCGGACCCGCTCGAACGGCACCTCGTACCCCGCTTCGGCGAGCGCGGCGACCCAGGCGCGGGCGTGGGCGTCGTTGGAGTCGATCAGCGTCCCGTCGACATCGAAGAGCACGGCTTGGGTCACGGGGATCGCTGTACCCGTCGCGAAGCCGTCCCGATCCTAGCCCACGCCCTTCCACTGCGAGGACATCTTGGCCAGCACGAAGCGCCCCACGATCGACCTCACCTCGTTGCTCGCCGGCGTCGCCGGCGAGATCGGCAAGCGCGTCGCGCCGCTGCCGAACGTCCTCTCGAAACGCTCGCGCACGCTCCGCCCGCGGATCGCCGACGCGAAGAAGACGCCCAGCGTCTGCCCGTACTGCGCGGTCGGCTGCGGGACGATGGTCTACAGCAAGGGCGACGAGATCCTCGACATCGAGGGCAACCCCGACTCGCCGATCAACGGCGGGACGCTCTGCCCGAAGGGCGCGGCGACGTTCCAGCTCCACGTCAACCCGAACCGCTGGACGACGTGCAAGTACCGCGCGCCGTTCGCGACCGAGTGGACCGACGTCCCGTACGAATGGGCGATGGAGAAGATCGCCGAGCGCGTCAAGGAGACCCGCGACCGGACGTTCACCGAGTTCGACGATCAGGGCCGGCGCGTCGCCCGGACGACCGCGATCGCTTCGCTCGGCGGCGCGACGCTCGACTGCGAAGAGAACTACCTGATCGCGAAGCTCGCGCGCTCGATGGGCGTCGTCTTCGTCGAGAACCAGGCCCGAATTTGACATAGCTCGACGGTGCCCGGTCTGGGCACCCTCTACGGCCGCGGCGGCGCGACGACGTTCCTGATGGACCTCCAGCACGCCGACCTCATTTTGATCCAAGGGTCGAACTTCGCCGAGAACCACCCCGTCGGGTTCCGCTTCGTCACGAAGGCGAAGGAGCGGGGCGCGAAGGTGATCCACATCGACCCGCGTTTCACGCGCACGAGCGCGCTCGCGGACGAGTACATCCCGATCCGCAGCGGAACCGACATCGCGTTCACCGGCGGCATCATCAACTACGTGCTGCAGAACGAGGCGTATTTCAAGGAGTACGTCCTCAACTACACCAACGCGAGCTACATCGTCGATGAGCGGTTCGCGGACACCGAGGATCTCGACGGGATCTTCTCCGGCTTCAACGCGGAGAAGGGAACGTACGACGCCGCGACCTGGAAGTACGAGCTCGAGGAGACGGGCGGCGAGTCAGGCGAGGCCGCCGGAAGCGCCAAGGACGCGCAGGGCGACGGAACGTCGCCGACGACCGGCGGCCATGCCGAGCACGGGACGAAGCGCCCGAAGAAGGACGAGACGCTGCAGCACCCGCGCTGCGCGCTCAACCTGCTGAGGAAGCACTTCTCGCGCTACACGCCCGAGATCGTCGAGCGGATCACCGGCGCGCCGAGAGAGCAGTTCGTCGAGCTCTGCAAGCTGGTCGTCGCGAACAGCGGGCGCGAGCGCACGATGACGTACTGCTACGCGATGGGCTGGGCGCAGCACACCGTGGGCGTGCAGAACATCCGCGCCGCCGCGACGCTGCAGGCGCTGCTCGGCAACACCGGTCGCCCGGGCGGCGGAATCATGGCGCTGCGCGGGCACGCGTCGATCCAGGGCTCGACCGACATCGCGACGCTCTACGACCTGCTCCCCGGCTACATCAAGGCGCCCTCGCTCGAGCGCGGTGAAGACACGTTCGAGAAGTGGAAGAAGAACTGGGCGAACCCGACCGGCTGGTGGTCGAACTGGCCGAAGTACGCGGTCTCGCAGATGAAGGCGTGGTACGGCGCGGCCGCGACGGCCGAGAACGGCTGGGCCTACGACTACCTGCCGAAGAACACCGGCGACCACTCGCACCAGCCGATGTTCTTCACGATGAAGGACGGCGGGATCGAAGGGCTGATCCTGTGGGGACAAAACCCCGCCGTCGGCGGGCAGAACGCCGCGCTGCAGCGCGCCGCGCTCGGCCGGCTCAAGTGGATGGTCTGCCAGGATCTCTTCGAGACGGAGACCGCGGCGTTCTGGAAGCGCGAAGGCGTCGATCCCTCGACGATCGGCACCGAGGTCTTCTTCATGCCCTCGGCCGCGATCGCCGAGAAAGCCGGGACGCTGACGAACACGATGCGCCTCGTGCAGTTCCACGAGAAAGCCGTCGGCTCGCCGGGTGATGCGCGCAGCGATCTTTCGCTCGCGCACCAGCTCGGCAAGCGCCTCAAGAAGCTCTACGCCGGCTCCACCCGCGCGATCGACCGGCCGATCCTCGACATGACGTGGAACTACGACTCGGACGATCCGCACGAGCGCGAGCGCGGCGAGCCGGACGTCGAGAAGATCATGCGTGAGATCAACGGTTACGTCGTCGAGACCGGCGAGCAAGTGAAGACGTTCGTCGATCTCAAGGACGACGGCAGCACCGCGGCCGGCGCGTGGATCTACACGGGCTACTTCCCGGAAAAGGACAAGAACCTCACGCGCCGGCGCAAGGGCGACGACTGGGTCTCGCTCGAGTGGGCGTGGGCGTGGCCCGCGAACCGCCGCAATCTCTACAACCGCGCGTCGGCCGATCCCGACGGCAAGCCGTGGAGCGAGCGCAAGAAGTACGTGTGGTGGGACGAGGAGGCGAAGAAGTGGACCGGCCTCGACGTCCCCGACTTTCCCGCGACGAAGCCGCCCACGTTCCGCGCGCAGCCCGGCTCGAAGGGGATGGACGCGCACGACGGGACCGCGCCGTTCATCATCCAGGAGTACGGCGTCGCGGAGATCTTCGGCGTGCAAGGGACGGTCGACGGACCGTTCCCGGTGCACTACGAGCCGCGCGAGTCGCCGGTGCCGAACTTCCTCTACCCGCACCAGCAGTACAACCCGGTGCTCAAAGAGTGGCGCCGGCGCGACAACCCGTACCACGCGATCGGCGATCCGAAGTATCCGTACGTGCTCTCGACGTACCGCCTCACCGAGCACCACCTGACCGGCGCGATGACGCGCTGGAACTCGTGGCTGGCGGAACTGCAGCCGGAGGCATTCTGTGAGATCTCACCGGAGCTCGCGGTGGAGCTCGGGATTCGCAACGGCGATTGGGTCACGATCAGCACCGCGCGCGGCGAGGTCGAGGCGAAGGCGCTCGTGACGGGGCGGATCGCGCCGTTCAAGATCGGTCCGAAGCAGTGGGTGCACCAGATCGGAATGCCGATCCACTACGGCTACCAGGGCTTGGTCACGGGTGACGCGGCGAACGTGCTGCCGCCGCTCGTCGCCGACCCGAACGTCTCGATCCACGAGGCGAAGGCGTTCACGTGCAACCTCCGGCTCGGGCGCCGCGGACCGGCGCACGAAGGGCCGACCTGGATGCCGGTGCCGGCCGACGAGCAGACCCCGCTCGGAAAGCCCGAGCGCGGCGGACGCGTCGAAGCCGGCACCGCGCAAACGACCGACGATGCGATCGTGCCGGCCGAGGTCATCATGGCAGGCGCGCAGCGCGAGCGCGAGTGGGAGCAGCGCGAGAACCTGATCGAACGCACCGAGGACACGGAGAGCGAGGCGTGAGCGAGCGATTGCAAGACGGCGTGAGCGCCGGCCCCGAGATGGGCTTCTTCACCGACGTCACGCTGTGCATCGGGTGCAAGGCGTGCGAGGTCGCGTGCAAGCAGTGGAACCAGCTGCCGTCGGACGGGTTCGCGCTGAGCGGCGATTCGTACGACAACACCGGGCGGCTCTCGTCGACGACGTGGCGGCACGTCGCGTTCGTCGAGCAGATGGACCGCGAGACCCCCGAGGCCTCGCGCTGGATGATGCTGTCCGACGTCTGCAAGCACTGCACGAACGCCGGCTGCTTCGAGGCCTGCCCGACCGGCGCGATCGTGCGTAACGAGTTCGATGACGTCTACGTGCAGCCGGACGTCTGCAACGGCTGCGGCTACTGCGTGCCGTCGTGCCCGTTCGGCGTCGTGGCGGTTCAGCAGAAGTCTGGCGTCGCGCAGAAGTGCACGCTCTGCTACGACCGCCAGAAGGACGGTCTGGAGCCGGCGTGCGCGAAGTCGTGCCCGACCGACTCGATCCAGTTCGGCCCCGTCGAGGAGCTGCGCGCGAAGGCAAAAGCGCGCGTCGCGGCGCTCCGTGACCAGGGCCGCGAGGCGCATCTCTACGGCGTCGACGGCGAGGAGACGCGCGACGTCGGGCCGCTGAACGCGTTCTTCCTGATCCCGGACCGTCCCGAGGTCTTCAACCTGCCGCCCAAGCCGGTGCTGCCCTCGAAGTTCCAGCCGGAGGCGTACGCCGTCGGGTTGCTCGCGGCGATGACGATGGCGGTCGTCGGGATCTCGGTGTTCCGCGGTTTCCGCGAGGAGTCCGCGTAGTGGACCCTTCGACAGGCTCAGGGCAGGCTTCGGAGAAACCGGCGCAACGGCACGGCACGAGCTACGAGGCCGCCGGACAGTTCTCGCCCGACGCGGTCGCCGCGTCGATGCAGCGCAACGACGGCGGCTTCGGCCGCGGCCAGGACACCTACTACGACCACCCGGTGCTGCGCAAGGCGCACTGGCGATGGGAGATCGTCTCGTACTTCTTCGTCGGCGGCGCGGCCGCGGCGAGCGCGGCGCTCGCCTCGATCGCGCATCTCTTCGGTGATGCCGAGGACGAGGCGCTGGTGCGCAACGGGCGGTACACCGCGCTCGCGGGCGCCGCACTGAGCTCCGCGCTGCTGATCAAGGACCTCGGCCGCCCCGAACGCTTCTTGAACATGCTGCGAATCTTCAAGCTGAAGTCGCCGATGTCGGTCGGCGTCTACGCACTGGTGACGTTCGCGACGACGTCGGGGTTCGCCGCGATGGAGCAGGCGCGCGCCGACGGCGTGATCTCGTTCGACCCGTTCGGCTGGGTGCCGAAGCGCCCGCGCGTCGCGGCGCACGCGGTCTCGTCCGCGTTCATGGCGTGCTACACCGGCGTGCTGCTGTCGGCGACCGCGATCCCGGTGTGGTACCGCGGGCGGCGCCACATCCCGGCGATCTTCGTGCTCTCCGGCGCGTCGACGGGCTGCGCTGTCCAGAACGTGCTGATCGGGCTCTCCGGCGGCTCGGCGCGCACCTCGAAGAAGCTCGAGACGATCGAGGTCCTCGCTTCGCTCGCCGAAGCCGCGCTGCTCTTGGACTACGAGCGCGCCGCCGGCGACCCGGGGAAAGCGCTCTTCGGCGGCGCGCGCGGCCGCAAGCTCAAGACCTACACGCTCGGCCTCGGCATCGCGGTCCCGGCGCTGCTATCCCTGCCGTCCGTGCTCTCGAAGAGGCGCCCCGAAAAACCCCACCGGCTGCGCACGCTGATCACCGCGGCCTGCGCGCTCGTCGGCGGGTACGTCCTGCGCGAGTGCGTGGTCTACGCCGGCCGCGACTCCGCCGACGATCCCCGCGCATATTTGCGCCATCCTGAATGACGGTGTAGGCTAGACGCAAGCCTACTTGGCTGGATGGAGGGATTTTCGATGAACGCTCGGCGTCCGAACTATCTCGGTATCGTCGCGGGTGCGATCGTCATGTTTGCGTGGGGCGCGATCTGGTACACGGTGCTCGGGAACGCGTGGCTCGCGGCGCTCGGGAAGACGACCGACCAGCTCACGCGGTACGGGTACTTCCCGTATGTCGTCTCGTTCGCCGCGGGATTGCTCGTCGCGTACTGCTTCGACAACATGCTGTGGCACTACGAGACCGGCGACGCGAAGAAGGGCGCGCAGGTCGGGCTTCTGACCGGCGTCTGCATCTTCGCGGCGATGATGCTGACGGAGTATTTCTTCCAGGGCCAGTCGATCGCGCTGATGCTGATCGACGGAGGCTACGGGATCATCGGCTTCGTGCTGACCGGTGCGACGGTCGGCGCGCTGCGCGCCCGGTCCGCGCGGCGAGCGGCGGCGTCCGCCTAGCTCTTCGATCTGACTCGTCTGCGATCTCTGGTCACGGGCGCGCTGTCGGCCGCAGCGCTTATGGCGGCTGCGGTTTCGACGGCGCGCTGCGCTGCCGTGGCGTCGGCTCCGGCCGCGACGGGCGCGGTCGTGCTGGAACGGCTGACGTGGACCGAAGTCCGCGACGCGCTGCGCGCGGGGAAGACGACCATGATCATCCCCGTCGGGGGCACCGAGCAGAGCGGGCCGTACGTCGCGCTCGGGAAGCACAACCGGCGCGTCGCAATACTTTCGGAGCGGATCGCACGCGAGCTCGGGAACGCGCTGGTCGCGCCGGTGGTCGCGTACGTTCCTGAAGGGACGACCTCTCCGCCGAGCGAGCACATGCGGTTTCCGGGGACGATCACGGTGCCGGCGGCGGTGTTCGAGCAGGCGATCGAATCGGCGGCGGAGAGCTTTCGCGCGCACGGTTTCCGCGACGTCGTGCTCCTCGGGGATCACGGAGGGTATCAGTCCAATCTCCGGGCGGTGGCAGATCGGCTGAACGCGCGCTGGGCGACGACTTCCGCGCGCGCGCATTTCATCCCGGAGTATTACCGCGCGTCCGGTGGGCACGCCGACCGCGACGACACCTCGCTGATGCTCGCGACCGATCCGTCGATGGTGCGGCTGCGCGAGCTGCGCTCCGCACCGCGCCCGAGCGCA
The DNA here is from genome assembly GCA_035488115.1 of Candidatus Limnocylindrales bacterium. Classification (GTDB taxonomy): domain Bacteria; phylum Vulcanimicrobiota; class Vulcanimicrobiia; order Vulcanimicrobiales; family Vulcanimicrobiaceae; genus Vulcanimicrobium. The sequence continues at coordinate 7,002 of DATHLN010000162.1, forward strand.
GCCGACGGCGTTTACGGAGACGACCCCCGCGCGGCGACCGCGGAACGCGGGCGTGCCTTGGCCGACGCCCAAGTCGCGGCGGCCGTGCGCGCGATACGGCGCGCCATCGTACCGGGACGGCGGCGCTAGGACGTGCCGTTCCCTTTTCGGATCGTCGCGGCGGCCTGCGTGCTCGCCGCGGTCGGCAGCGCTACCGGCTGCGCGCCGCGCCGCACCGAGCGCACCACGGCGCCGAACGCGTCGCCCCGAGCCTCCGTTCGTGCGACGCCCGGGCCGCAGGCGACGTTCTCCGCCGCACCGGCGAAGCAGAAGCTGCTGCCCGCCGTCGCACGAGACCTAGCGCGGATCTACGTGCCGAACCGCGCGTCGGGATACGTCTCGGTGATCGACCCGCGCACGCTTCGCGTGGTGAGCCGCATCGCCACCGGACGAAGCCCGCAGCACGTCGTCCCCGCGTGGAACTTGCGCACGCTGTGGGTGACCAGCAACGGCGCCGGACGGACCGACGGAAGCCTGACGCCGATCGATCCGCGCACCGCGAAGCCGGGCCGCACGATCCCGGTCGACGACCCGTACAACATGTATTTCACGCCGGACGGCTCGTCGGCGATCATCGTGGCGGAAGCGCGCGCGCGGCTCGATTTCCGCGACCCGCGCACGATGCGCCTGAAGGGCTCGCTGCGCGTGCCGCTGTGCGTCGGAATCAACCACGGCGACTACGCGCGCGATCTCCGCTACGCGCTCTTCACCTGCGAGTTCAACGGCTGGCTCGCGAAGGTCGACGTCGCGCGCCGCAAGGTGCTCGGCTACCTGAAGCTCTCGAAAGGCGGGATGCCGCAAGACATTCGCGTCGGCCCGGGCGGGAACACGTTCTTCGTCGCCGACATGCACGCGGACGGCGTCTTCATCGTGGACGGCCTCCATCTCGAGGAGGTCGGTTTCATCCCGACCGGCGTCGGCGCGCACGGCCTATACCCCAGCCGTGACGGCACGCAGCTCTACGTCGCGAACCGCGGAACGCACGCCCTGCGCGGCAAGCCGCACAGCACGTACGGCAGCGTCTCCGTGATCGACTTCGCGACGCGGCGCGTCGTGCGGCGCTGGGCGATCCCCGGCGGCGGCAGCCCCGACATGGGGAACGTCAGCGCCGACGGCCGCACGCTCTGGCTCTCGGGCCGCTTCGATGCGACCGTCTACGCGATCGACACGCGGACCGGCAAGGTTCGTAAGATCCGCGTCGGGGCCGAGCCGCACGGTCTCGCGGTGTGGCCGCAGCCCGGCCGGTACTCGCTCGGGCACACCGGCATCATGCGGCCCTAGTCCGAACGCTCGGAGCGCCTTTCCGGCATGTCGCGCAACGCGTCGGCGAGCGCGTACAGCGCGCCGAGCACCGCGGTGATCGTGATCCAAGGAGCCAGCGTGACGGCCGGCGCGACGGTAAGGTTCGAGAATGCGTTCACGAGCATGTTGCCGAGCGACGGCGCCGGCGGCTGCACGCCGAAGCCGATGGACGAGATCGTCGTCTCGAGCAAGAATGCGCCCCCCGTCAACGCGACGATACCCGAGAGCCTGCGCGCGCCGGAGACACGAAACGCCGCGATGCCCGCGGGCCACGAAACGGCACCGATCAAGCCCGCCAGCAAGAACGGGCTCGGAAGATCCCTCGAGCGCGTCGTTCCGACGAGCAACATGACGGCGACCAGAATCAGCGGAAATCCGCCGAACGGACGAATCGCGACGACGCCGAGCGCCCGTTCCGTGCCGATCCACCGGACGGAGCGAAAGGCCCACGCGGCAAGCGCCGAGAGCACGGTCGCGATGACGACCGCTCCGGCGGTGATGCCGAGCGACGTTCGCAGACCGAACAGGAGCCGCGCGAGCAGGTCGCGCCCGTTCTCGTCGGTGCCGAGGACATGACCGGCGGTACCCGGCGGGAGCGGGTATCCCATCCAGTGAGCCTGGTCGATGGAGTTCGGGTCTGCCGGTGTCACGAGCGGCGCGACCGCGGCGGCGAGGACCGCCGCGAGCAACGTCGCGCACGCGGCTACACCGGCCGGCGAAAGGCGACGACGCGGATCGCGCGGGGCAGGTTGTTCGGTATGCGCGGAGCCCGTGCATACCTCGACCGCGATGACCGCGGAGAGATACAGCACGACGAAGCCCGCGCCGAGGCGGACGTCGAACTGGTGGAGCGCGCTGCCGAAGACGCGCTGCACTCCGGGCCACGCAAAGCTCGGCTCGACCAGAATCGTCGCGGATGCCAGCGCCGGCCCGAGCAACGCCGCCGTGGTTGCGATCGTCGTCAGGATGTCGCGCCGGCGCATCCGTACGTCGAGCGACGCGCGAAAGCGGTCGTAGAAGATCACCGATGCCCACGCTCCGAACAGTACTGCGAGTACGAGAACCGGCGCGATGCGAAACAAGATCAGCTCGCGGTCGTCGAACGCGTTCGGCGACGCGGTGCCGGCGTGTGGCGCCGGCGGCGTGAAGATGATAGCCAGCTGCACGAGCAGCACCGCGGTGGCGACCGGGATCGCGCGGCACACCAGCACAGCGGCCGCAACGGTTCCACGCACGACGGCCGCGCGCGCGCGTGCTCGCGCGAGCCCGGTGATCCCGCCGATCACGATCGCACCGATGAACGCCGAGACGAGCAGCTCGACCGACGCCGGCAGCCGCTCGAAGACGGCCTGCGACACCGGCTCCGATTGCGACGACGACCAGCCGAGACCCAAGACGATCATCGCGCCGCCGGCGAGGATGCCGAGCGCCGCGAGGAGGCGTTTCACGGCCGTGATCTCAGTTCGCGAGGCCGAGGGCGACCTTTCGCTCGTACTCGAACCACGCCTGGGTCGCATCGCCCGCCCACGCGCACGAGAGTGTGCCGTCGGGCTTGAAGACGATCGTCGTCGGAAAGACCATGCGGCCTTCGCGATAGACGCGGCGGACGATCTTGTCGTACCGGTCCATCGCGATCGGGTACGGGATACCGAACTTCTTGCGGTAGTCGCGCACCTTGTTGTCCTCCTCGTCGACGTCGATCCCGATGACGACGGTGTCGTCAGGGTGCTCGCCGGCGAACGCGACGACGGCCGGCTGCTCGAGGCGGCACGGCGGGCACCACGTCGCGAACACGTTGACGAACACGACCTTGCCGCGATACGCGCTCAACCGGAACGGCGGACCGTCGAGCACCTCGAGGCTCCATTCGATCGGACGGTGCTCCGGCAGCGTGACGACGCCGTTGGGGCCGTGAACGTGCGGCTTCTTGCTCGGGCGCGGTTTCGGCGCGGGGCTCTTCTGCGCGCCGGGCGCCGGCGACGCTGAGGGCTCCTCATCCGGTTCGACCGGCGCCGCGGGCGGCTCATCGCCTCGCGCGGTCAGCGGCAGCGCGGCGAGCAAAGACGCCGCGCCGAGGACGAACTCCACCCGCTGGATCATGCTCCGGGAATACGGCGCGCAGCAGCACGATCCCCGGCGAGGAAGGCGCCGAACGGAACGAGGACGCCGCTCGCGCGACGTCCTCGCCATTTCGGATGCGTGCGCCCGGAGCTACGCCGTTCCGACCGCCGTCCGCACCGGTGCGGTCGGCTTCTTGGTGATGAACGGCAGGATCGCCGCGATGAGCAGCATGATCGCGACGGGGACGAGCGCGTTGGTGAACGATCCCGTCGCGTCCTTGACCTTCGCCGCGACGATTGGGCCGACGATCCCGGCGAAGCCCCACGCCGTCAAGATCATCCCGTAGTTCTGGCCCAGGTACTTCGTTCCGAAGTAGTCGGCGTTGAACGAGGGCATCGTTCCGAACCCGCCGCCGTAGCAGAGCAGCACGATCGCGAAGCAGAGGCCGACCGCGAACAGGCTATGCAGGTTGCCGAGGATGAAGAACACGACGACCTGGATCCCGAAGATCAGCACGTAGGCATAGTTGCGGCCGATGCGATCGGAGACGGCGCCCCAGAAGAAGCGCCCGAGCCCGTTGAAGACCGCCAAGAAGCCGTAGATCGGCGCGGCGACGGCGGCGGCTGCGCCGGTGAGATCGCTGTAGATCGGCACGGCGTTCGAGATGATCAGGATGCCGGCCGTGACGTTCAGGAACAGCATCAGCCAGAGCAGGTAGAACTGCGGCGTGCGCAGCGTCTCGCTCGGCGTGTAGCTGTAGCCGCTCTGTGCCGCTTGCGCGACGGCGCCGGAGACGGTGTAGCCGGCCGGCGGGTTCTTGATGAACGTCGCGCAGATCCCGCCGATGATCAGGAAGATCACGCCGGACCAGATGAAGATCGACATGACCGCCGCCGTGTCTGCCGGCGTGATCGGGAACTGCGAGGGATCGAACGCCGTGCCGGCTTTCGTCGCCGCGTCCTTCGCGGTGATGTACGCACCGGCGTGCTTCGCGGCGTCCGCGAACGAACCGATGCGCGGTACGATTTGGTTGTAGAAGAACGCCCCCAGGCCGAACCCCATCACGACCATGCCGCTCGCGAGCCCGCGTTTGTCGGGGAACCATTTCGTCACCGTCGCGACCGGGGTGATGTAGCCCATCCCCAGCCCCAGCCCGCCGATGACGCCGTACGTCAGGTAGATCCACCACGCGCCCAGCGCGGTGGTCCCGATGCCGGCCAGGATGTTGCCCAGCCCCCAGAGCACGACGCCCACGATCGTGACGTTGCGTGGACCCGACTTGTCCTGCCAGCGGCCGCCGATCACGGCGCCGATGCCGAGGAAGAAGATCGCCAGGGCGAACGCCCAGGTGGTCGTGGTATTTGACCAGTGCTGCGTCGCGATCAGCGGACGCGTGAAGATGCTCCACGAGTAGACGGTGCCGAGGCAGATCATGACGATGACCCCGGCGAATGCGATTGCCCAGCGGTTTCCACCCGCCGACGCGTTAGATGCCATGCGGAACTCCCTTGCGGCTGGTACGCCGTAGCCCTACGGCGCCCGAAGTGGACGTTTGTCGCAAACGTTTCGGTCGCGGCGCGGGGGTCCTCTTCCGAACGTGCCGATTTGGGCCGTCGGGCCTATGTGCGCTAGGGCGCGGGGCAACGACCCCGATGCAAGCGCGGCGTCGAACACGGTTTGGAGCCGGTTACGCGTGAGCGTATCGCTCGTGCGGTGTCGCGAAGATCTCGCGCCCGTGGAAGAATCTCTTCATCGACCGATTTCGTCTGTTCCAGCTGGAAGAACGCGTCGAATTGTTCCGCCGCGCCGCGGCTGCGCTTCAGCACGAAGTACGTCGTTGCCCGATAGAACGCGACGACCGGTTTGGCCGTCTCCTCACGAAACAGCTCCAAGACCTTCAGCGCCTTTTCGTGAGCGTTTCGCGCGCCGTCCGGCGTAGGGCCGCAGCGTCCGACCCGCGTTCGGCGGCAAGCGACCGAAAGGGAACCCGTGCGGTACGGGGAACGGGCGGTTGCTTTGTCTTTTGGGTGAAGGAGTTCGAATGCGTCAGACCGCCCTCCGGAACGCTTCTCTTCTGGCTGTCTTGGGCTGCGCCGCGCTCGTCACGAGCGGGACGCTGGCCACAAACGCAGCCTCGCCGCAGCCGAGTTCGTCGAGCGTCACCTGCGCTCAGTACAATCGCGGCGGCACCGATTTTCCGCCGCTGCCCACCTCGCTCGACCCGACCTGCGCCCAGCCGCCGCTCGACATGGTCGGGACGCCCGGTCAGCCGTCGGCGGACACGTACGGCTGGCTCACGTTCATCGCGATGAACTGGCCCGTCGTGAAAGGCCGCTGCATCGCCGATTCCACCAAGAACATCGCGACCGCACCGGCGAATCCGACTTGGCTAAGCTATCTCCAGCCGGACGCGGTGTTCGTTCCGTCGGGACGTCCGGCCGGCTGGTGCGGGACGCCGACCGGCGCCAACGGCAGCGGGCGCAGCGCCGCGCTCGCGCAGCTTCCTCCGCGCGTTCGCGCGCTGGCGGCGAAGCATCCCGAAGTGACGCTGTTCCTGCATCACAGCGCGAAGAGCCACGATCTCGTGACGGCGCTGAACGTCGAGCAGCGCCGTCATCTCACCGGCGGCATGCGGGGTGCGCCGCTCACCGACCCGGGCCTCAAAGGGATCCTCGACGCCACCGACCAGCCGGTGACCGATCAGAACGGGCGCTTCGTCCGGTACACGGTCGCGATGAACTTCGACGAGTACCGCTACATCATCGCGAAGCGGCTTTGGACGAAGTCGGGGCAGCAGGCCGCCGGCGTTCTGAAGCTTCCGCAGGGCGCGCGCCCGGGAACCTCCGGGCCGGTCGGTGCGATGGAGTTCAAGGCGGCGTGGAAGATCCTCGGCAAGAACGACGACCCAACCCATTTCTTCTGGCAGTGGGCCATCGTCTACAACGACGACAGCGGCGCGCCGAGCCCCGGGGTGAACCCGGTGAAGGCCGGGCTGGTCGGCCTCCACATCACGCACAAGACCGCGGGCCAGCCGAACTGGCTCTGGACGACGTTCGAGCAGACGGACTACAAGAAAGGGTTCAACAACCCGAACTGCCCGGCCGCGCAGTGCCCGCCGAACGTGCAGACCGCGCCGACCCCGTACATCGAGCTCAACCCGAACGGAACGCCGCGCAACAAGCCGGTGCAGGTCGTCGCCGCGACGCCGCCGACCGCGGGACAGCTCAATCCGAAGTTCCAGGCGATGCTCGGGAACTCACCGTGGTCGCATTACGAAGAGATCAGTACGCAGTGGTCGGGAAACCTGGGCGGTCCGAAGCCGCACTCGCTCGGGAACCCCATCCTCGAGACGTTCGTGAAGCAGACGGTCCCCTACAACTGCCTGGGCTGCCACAACTTCGCGCACGACAAACCGGCGGGGAACAAGTCGGACTTCAGCTTCCAGATCCACGCGCAGCAGTAAAGATCCCGTACGGCGGGGGCGTCGCTCGCGGGCCTTTGGCGTCGTGCCAGAGGATCTCGTTGAGCGTCCCCTCGTCGGCGGCGTCGGCGTGCGCGAAGTCGAGCCGCGCGCTCTCGCTCGCGCGGTAGGCGGTCGCCGCGTTCTTCGCCTTGAGATCGACCTGCGCGGGGAGCGCGTCGAACGGCGCGAGGTTCGGCGTCGCGGTGAACGCCGCGGTCAGCGGCGTCGCGCCCGCGTCGTACGCGGACATCGGCGAGAGCCCGAGCAGGATCTCGATCGTGCGCAGCACCGAGGCCTGCGTGTACGCCGCGTGCTGCACGCCGCCCGCCGCATAAGCTGAGATCAAATAGAACGGCGCGCGCTGCTCGTCGACGTGGTCGGGGCCGTTCTGCGCATCGTCCTCGACGACGAAGATCGCGGTGCTGCCCCAGTCGGGCGAGTGCGAGACCGCTTCCGCGAGCTTGCCGACGGCCAGATCGTTGTCCGCGATCATCCCGGACGGCGTCACCGCGCCGGCACGTGTCCCGGAGGTGTGGTCGCGCGGCAGGCGGACGATCTCGAGCGCCGGCAGCGTGCGCGAGCTTTCGTAGGCGTCGAACTCACGCTTCCACTCGGTGAAGCGCGCCATGTCCTCGACGCTCATGTCGAACGTCGCGAAGTTGCGATCGGTGTTCGCGTTCAGCACGCGGTTCATCGACGAGACGGGGGTCGGCGCGCTGGGGCCTGCGGTGACGAACTCGCCGTAATTGCGCAGCGAGACGCCGTGCCTCGCCGCGTCGTCCCACAGATAGCCCGCGTGCGGAACCGACGCCTCGGCACCGTCCTCGAAGTCGTAGAACGCGCGCCGGTTCGCGTAGTTCTGCGGCCACATGTGCTCGAGGTAGTCGTTCGCGAACGCGGCCGTCGACCAGTTGTGGCCGTCGGCGCTGATGTGTGCGTCCTCGAAGAAGCGGTCGAAGACGCCGAAGCGCTTCGCGAGCGCGTGCTGGTTCGGCGTGACCTTGTCGCCGTACATCACCAGCGACGGATCGCCGTCGGCGCCCGCGACGTCGCCGAGGATCTGGTCGTACGAGCGGTTCTCCTTGATCACGTAGATCACGTGCCGGATCGGGCCGTTCGCGCGCACGACCGCGTTCGCCGGAGCCTTCTCGTGCTGCGCTAGCTCGCGGACCTCGGCGAGCCCGCGCGCCAGTGCGGCGTCGGACGGGAGCGCGATCCGGCGGATTGAGCCGGCGAGGTTCGCGGCGATGAAGTCCGTGTCGCCGCGACCGGTATACCGCGGGTTCGCGTGGCTCGACTCGCCCTTGCCGTTCGCGATGTAGAGCACGCCGTGCGCGCCGTCGACCGCGACGGCGGTCGGATACCAGCCGGCCGGGATCGCGCCGAGCGGCGTCAGCCCGCCCGCCCCCGTGCGAAAGACGGCGACCGCATTCGCGGCGCCGCACGGCACGTAGAGCCGGTCTCCGGCGAGCGCGAGCGCGTTCGGCGACGTGCCGACGGCGTCGCTGCGCGCGAACGGGATGCGGGCGCGCTGTACCAGCCGGTTCGTCGCGAGATCGACGACGGCGACGGTGTCGTCGTCGCTGACCGCCGCGTACAGGCGCTTTCCGTCGCTCGCGAGCGCGACCGGGTGCAGCCCCACCGTGATCCGCAGGTGCCGCGCGCCGTTCGCGGCGATCGCTTCGACGGTGTCCGATCCGCGGTCGGCGACGTACAGCGTGCGGCCGTCCGCCGACCACAGCACCGCGGCGGGATGATGTCCGGCGTCGATCGTCGACGTGACGCGCTCGTCGCGGCCGACGAGCGCGATCCGGTTCGCGAGGTCGCCGGCGACCG
>DATHLN010000163.1:0-6154 GCA_035488115.1 Candidatus Limnocylindrales bacterium
CGGTGATGTACGCGATCGGCGCACCGCGCTCGCGTTGCGCGACGTACGCCTCGAACCGCTCCGCGACGCCGGGCGGAAGCTCCCGCTCGCGCTGCGCGATCATCTCGGCGCGCGAGACGTCGCCGGCGTGCGCGAGCAAGAACACCGCGTCGAGCCGCCCGGTCCCGCCGACCGGCTCCAATCGCACGGCCGCGTCGCGCAGCGCCTCGCCGATCGTCAGGATTCGCATCCCTTGCGGGCTGCGAATCCACCATGGCACCTTGCGCTCATGCCGCAGCAGTAGCAAGTAATTTCGCTTTCTCCCACTTCTGCAGCTCGACGATCAGCTTCTCCATATCGCCGTCGAGGATCTTGCCGATGTTTCCGAAGTTCTCGTTGATGCGATGGTCGGTGATCCGGTCCTGCGGGTAGTTGTAGGTGCGGATCTTCTCGCTGCGGTCGCCGGTCCCGACCTGGCTGCGGCGGAGTGCGCCTTCGGCTTCCTCGCGTTCGCGGCGCTGGTTCGCGGCGAGCTGCGCGCGCAGCATGTCCATCGCGCGCGCACGGTTCTGCAGCTGCGAGCGCTCCTCGCTGCACGCGACGACGATCCCGGACGGCTTGTGCGTGATGCGGATCGCCGACTCGGTCTTGTTCACGTGCTGCCCGCCGGCCCCGGACGACTTGAACGTGTCGATCTCCAGATCGCCCGGCTTGATCTCGACCTCGCCGTCGTCCTCGACCTCGGGCAGCACCGCGACCGTCGCGGTCGAGGTGTGGATGCGGCCCGCCGCCTCGGTCGCGGGGACGCGCTGCACGCGGTGGACGCCCGACTCGTACTTGAACCAGCGGTATGGCTCGCCGCCCTTCACCGCGATCACGACCTCCTTGTAGCCGCCGGCCTCGTTCTCGCTCTCGCTCAGCATCTCGACGCGCATCTTCCGCGACTCGGCGAAGCGCGTGTACATCCGCAGCAGATCGCCCGCGAAGATCCCGGCCTCGTCGCCGCCCGCGCCGGCGCGGATCTCGATGAAGACGTCCTTGTCGTCGTTCGGGTCGCGCGGGAGCATCAGCTCCTGAAGCTGCGCCTCGAGCTCGCGGCGGCGCGCTTGCAGCTCCTCCGCTTCTTCTTCGGCCAGCGCGGCGAGCTCGGGATCGCTCTTGTCCGCGCGCAGCGCGTCGTTGTCCGCGATCGCGCGCAGCACGTCACGGTAGCGCCGGTAGGCGGCGACCGTCTCCTCGATCGAGGCGCGCTCCTTCATCAGCGCGGTGAAGCGCGCCTGATCGAAGCCGCCGCTCGTGTCCGCGAGCGCGGCGTCGATCTCGTCGAAGCGGTTCGAGAGCGTCTCGAGGCGGTCGGTGTACTGCATCGTGAATGCAAGAAGCGAGCCGAAGGACGGCTCGCTTCCGGGGTTCGTCAGAGCGCGGCTAAACGGAAGCCGGAGCGTTCTCCTGCGTGTCCGCCTGCTTGCGCGACTTGCGCGCGGCGGCCTCGGCCTTCTTCTTGTCGGCCATCGCGGCGCGCTGGTTGAACTTCTCGACGCGGCCGGCCGTGTCGAGGAACTTCTGCTGCCCGGTCCAGAGCGGGTGGCAGTTGGAACAGACCTCGACGCTGATCGTCGGGGACGTCGATCCGGTGGTGAACTGGGCACCGCAGGCGCACGACACGCGCGCGTCCGGATACCATTTGGGGTGACCCTTGGTCTTCACAGCCTTCCTATTCTATCACCGGGCGCAAGAGGCGCCGGATACCGCATTCCGGCGCCCCTTTGCCGCCTCAGACGCCGACGACCGCCTTGATCAAATGCCGTGCGAACGGCACTCCGACGCCCGTCGTCAGGTCGTAGCCCTTGCCCGCCTTGTAGCCCGGATCGGGAGTCGGCGACGGATTCGGGCACGGACCGGCCGCCGACGAGACTTTGCAGGGCGTCACGCCGTTGCCGCCGTCCACGATGTCGAGGAACGTCGCCGGGTAGAGCGTCGCGTCGTTGTAGATCCGGTAGAAGTACGGCGCCGCGTTCCCGAGCCGGTACGGGTACGCGCCCGTCCCCTTCGAGGCGCAGGCCGGGGTGGTGCGACAGGCGTCGAGCACCAGCGCCCACATCGCGGCCATCTGCGGGGCCGCGACGCTGGTCCCGCCGATCGCGCCTATCCCGGCTTGCGACGGGAAGGCAGCGTTCGATACGAACGTCACGCCGGTGAACGGGTCGGCGTCGAGCGCCGCGTCGGGCTGGTTGCGGAAGGAGCCGGTTACGCCGGGGCCCGTCTGCCAGCTCGGCCTCGGCACCGCAACGGACAAGCCGCCGCCGGTCGCGCCGAACCCGCGCTGGGTCTGGACGCCCCAGGTCGTGAACGGCCCGATCTTGCGCCCCGACTCGTCGACCGGCGCGGTGATCCCCCCGACGCTCGTGACGTTCTGGTCGACCGCCGGCGCGCTCACGCACGGCTGGTCGGGCGACGAGACGCCGTAGCCCGGTCCGGGGAACGACACCGCGCACCCCTGCGCGCCGGCGTCGCCGGACGACACGAACACCGCGATCCCCTCGGCTTGGAGCATCGCGAACTGCGTCGGCTCCAGACCGTTCGGGTCGTACGTCGTCCCGTCCGCCTGCGTGTAGTCGCTATACTGTTCGGCGATGCCGTAACTGACCGAGATGACGTCGGCCTGGTCGTCGTTGATCGCCTGCTGCACCTCGTCGGTGGCCTCTGCGATCCCGAGCTGCGGTCCGTAGTTGGTGTCGTTCGGACCGCACTTTCCGTTCTGCGGATAGTTCGGGTCGTTGCACTCTTGCGGGACGTAGGCGAGGTAGAACAGGACGTTCGAGGACGGCGCGAGCGAGGCGGTCTGCTGCGTGTCGAGCTGCGCCTCGAAGTCCTCCGGATTGCACGTGGGAAGCGTGCCGGTGCATGGCGCGGTGACCGGCGGCGGCGTTGCCGTCGGCGATCCGCCGGTCTGCGCGGCGGCGGCGCTCCCGACGTTCACCTGCGTGATCGTGTTGGTGTTCGGCAACCCGACGATCTGCTTCAGCGCGGTATAATCGGCGGGCGAGATCGGACCTGTCCCGATGACGCCGATCGTGATCTGCCGGCCGGTGAACCCGCCCGCGTACGCGCCGGTGTAGTCGAACGCCGCCGCGATCTGCTGCGGCGGGATACCGAAGTCGAAGCCGGGGCCGGCGCCGTGCGGCGGGACCGCTATCGAGTTGCGCTTCGTCCAGGTGGGCGAGTACACGATGTTCGTCACCGAGTGCACCGCGAGCGGGGTCGCGAAGTGCGGCGTCGTCGCGGGCCCGTAGACGGTCGTGTTGTTCGGGCCTTTGTAGACGGCGAAGGTCGTCCCGAACGCCTGCTCCATCGCCGACTGCTGCCCGACGACGCGCAGCACGGACTTCTGCTTCCAGCCCGTCACCTGCAGCCCAGCGGCCCTGAAATACGCGATCGCTGCGTTCCAGTCGGCGTCCGAGGCGCCGAAGCGCCCTCCGATCTCGTCCGGCGTGAGGAAGTGACGGTAGAGCCCGCTCTGCGGGTCGCCGACCGAGGCCGCGTACTGCTGCAGCGCCGCGGCGTTGCGCAGCTGCATCTGCACGTCGACGCGCATCGTTCCGATGTGCGCCGGCCCGGTCGGCGTCGCGTGCCGAAGGGCGCCTTGCAGGTACTTGAACGTCGTCGAGGCGGTCGGCGAGGGATTCCGGGGCGCGGTCGGCGCCTGCGGCGTCGGAGGCTTGCTGCTCCCACCGCCGCCGCAACCGGCGAACAGCGCGGCGGCACCGGCCGCGGCCAGGATGCTTGCGGTTCTGATCATCGCGGTTGCGCTCCGGAGCTCTGAGCGGCGTTTGCTCGCAGCGCGGCGAGCCGATCGCGCACGACGCGCTCGAAACGCGCCCGCACAAGCACGACCGGCGCGAGCGCGCTCGGCGCGAACGAGGACGACGAGCGGAGGGCCGATTTGGTCGATGTCCCGCCCTGCGTCGAGGCGGACTGCAGCGTGAGGGTCTCGCTGATCGACGTCGTCTGGACCGGCTGCGCGTTGCTGTAGTACACGCCGAAATTCCCGTTCTGACGGGTGTAGTCGTAGTAGGTGTTCGTCGCGTCGGTCATCTGGACGCAGACCGGGCCGACGCCGGGCGCGACGTACGTCGTCGTCGTCTCCGTCTCGGCGTCGCCGAGCGGTGCGTCGACGCGCTTGATCGTCTGCACGGTCTGGTTGCCGCTCGTCCCGTACTTCGACGGGACGCCGCACGACGCGGGGAACGCGACGCCGAGCGTCTCGGTGTCGGTCTCGGCCGACGGCTGCGTCGTCCCGGCCGGGATCCACGACGTGATGCTGATCGTCGAGGAGAGCGTCCCGTTCCGGTAGATCTGCATGGTGATCTTCGGGGACGACCCGGACGGCGCGCCGACGACGAACTTGAAGCCGGTGTACTGGGTCGCGTCGTACGTTCCGCTCAAGTCGCCGTTCTGCGAGATCGTCTGCGCGTCGCCGAGCGCGTCGCCGTCGATCTCGGTGTACGAGCCCGCGGCCGCCGTCGTGCGCTGCCGCGTGAACCCGGCCGGATCGTTCTCGGTGTACGTCAACGCGGCGTCGTTCGGGCCGAACGCGCCCGCGGTCTCGGGCAGGACGTCGAGCAGGCCGTTTCCGGAACCGTACGCGTTCACGTACTCGGCGCCGTTCGAGTCCTTTGCGTCGCTCGAGACGATCGCGAACGTCGCGCTCGCCCCGCTCGCCGCGTACAGGTACCGGCTGTCGGTCTTCGTGGTGATGGTCCGCAGCGGATAGGTGTCGACCTCGGTGGAGTGCACGAGGTTCTGGCCGCCACCGGTGCTCGCCGTGAACGACGGGTCGACATTCGCGTTCAGCGTGATGGTCGCGGCGTCGGTCTGCGGCTGCGTGGTGATGTTCGAGTTCGTCTGCTGCGTCGTCGAGCTGAGCGTCCCCGTGAAGGCAAACGTGTCGCCGGCGTAGCCGGGGCGCTGCGAGCTCACGCTGACCGCTCCGCTGCCGTGCGGGCTCCCGCGGCCCGCGGTCGTATCGGTCGCTACGACGTGCCCGGTCGCGTCGACGGCGCCCGCCGTGAACGCGCCGCTCGAGGCGTTGATCGTGCCGAGCGCGGCGGTGTCGAGCGAGAACGTGAAGCTCGGATCCAGATACGGGAAGCCGTTCGCGTCGGCTTCGCTGGCGGTGAACGTCGCGGTCCCGAACATCCCGATCGGGCCGCTCGCGTTCGTGCCGACGGTGACGACGGGCGCGGGCGTGCCGGCCTCGGCCTGCGGCTCGGTGTAGAACGCGTAGAGCGTGTTCGAGGCGAGCGACATCCGCGGCCAGGCGACGTTCAGGTCCGAGGTCGCAGTCGTCCCGTTGTACGTGACCGTGTCGACGTCGTCGAAGTGCGTCCCGTAGCCCGCGAGGCGGAAGATCGACCCGGCGACCGCCGCGATCGTACCGACCGAGGCCTGGAGCGGCTTGAGGAGCGTCGTGCCGGTGACCGTCACGCTGAACTCGGCGACCAGCGCCGCATCGGCACCGACGCCGCGCGGCCGGCGCACCGACGACTTGATCGTCTTCGGCGCGGCCGAGGGCGCGTAGAGCGTCACCGCGACGGTCCCCGCCCCGGCCAGGGCACCGCTCGGAACGATGACGTTCAGAGTTTGCCCCAGGAGCGTCACCGGTACCGTCCCGCCGGCCGGCCCGACGGCCTGGCTCTGGGTGATCGACGACGGGAGCGGGGTCGACGAGGGTTGCGGCGTGAGTCCCGTCCCCCCGCCTCCGCCTCCACCTCCGCCGCATGCGCTCGCCGCCAGGACGAGCAAACACGAAGCCGCGGCGCCTCGAAATGTCATTCGCCGTACCTCATCAAGGAAACACCCGCCGGTGTCGTCTCGCCTCACCGGACCGTAGGGAGATCGCAGCCCGCGATCCGGAAACCTCCGAGGCGGCGAGATTTTTCCGAAAGGATACGTTTCTTGCGTGCGCGCGGCTGGGATGATCGGCCGCGCCGTTTGCGAAGAGACACCGTTCTCGCATCGCCGCACCCCGCCCAGAAGAGGTCCCGTTGAACCTTCGTCAGATCGCGCTCGCCGCGCTCGCCGTCCTCGCGCTCGGCGGCACCGCCGTTGCGCAGGCCGGTCCGCTCGGCCAGTCGGCCACGCCCGCCCCCGCGACGCCCACCGCCGCACCGGC
>DATHLN010000164.1:0-5202 GCA_035488115.1 Candidatus Limnocylindrales bacterium
GGTCGCAGAACGTCGTACAGCGGTGAGGACGCGACGACTTCGCGTTGCGCGATCATCTCCTTGTGGAGCTGGGCGCCGTACTGCGCCTCCTCATCTTGCGTTGCGGCGGAAACGGCAGGACTTCCGAAAACTGCGATGACAGCGACCGTACGGGTCGCGGCGATGACCTTGCTGATCACGATGAACTCCACCTCAAAGGCGTATTGCTAAATTCCGTGAATCCCGGACGTCACGAGTTCTTCAAGCCGCTTCACGCGGCGCACCGGACCGTGACGACCGGAACGTGCGCGCGTTCCAGCACCGCGGCGGCGACGCTCCCGAGGAGGAGCCGCCGAAGCTCCGAGCGCCCGTGCGTTCCGATCACCACCATGCAGCAATCACGCTCTTCCGCCTCGTGCGCGAGCGTCTCCGCGGCGGGGCCCTCGTGCACCACCGTTTGTGCGATGACCCCGCGGAGGCGAGCGCGCTCCCTCGCGCGGTCGAGCATCGCGTTCACCGCGGCGGTATCGGACTTGGCGCCGCACGCATGGAGCAACAGGATCGGAATCCCGCGTGCGGCGGCGATTCCGATCGCGACATCGAGCGCGGCGCGGGCGGCCGGCGAGTCGTCGATCGCGACGGCGAGCGGTCCGGTCCGCATCTGGTCGTCGCGATGGACCGCGACGACCGGCATCGTCGCGCGGCGGAGGATCCCTTCGGTGACGCTGCCGAGGACGGCACGCGAAAATCCGGTCCGTCCGTTCGTACCGATGACGATCGCGTCGGAGCCGTTCCGCTCGGCGAAGTCGTCGATCTGCGCGACGCAGGCGCCATGAAGCACCGTTGTGTCCGCCGCGACGCCCGCCTTCCCGGCCCGTTCGCTCGCGGACCGGCAGAAGGTGGCGGCGTCGTCGTCGAGCACGCCGAGCATCGGCGCGGGATCGATGCTCGCGCCGTACGCGGCCGGCGTGCAGACGAGCATCGGGTCCACGACGCTGCAGAAGGAGACGCGCCCACCGTCCCGCGCGAGCTCCAGCGCGAACGCGACCCCGCGCTCGGACGTCGTCGAGCCGTCGACCGGAACCGTGATGTGCTGAAAGACGGGCTTCATCGTCCCATCCTCGCGGGCCGGTGAGAACGTTCGTGGAACGGCCTGGGACGGCCGGTTCTCATCCGCTTCACGACGCGCGCAGGCGGCTTCGATATGCTCGGTTGCGATGACGACGACAGCCACGTCCAACGGCCGCACCGCGACACGCACCGCCGCGCTCGACCGCTACTGGCGTGCGGCCAACTACCTCGGGACCGCACAGCTGTACCTTCGCGACGATGTCCTGCTGCGGCGGCCGCTGACCGCGGCCGACTGCAAGCCGCGCATCCTCGGTCACTGGGGGACGCAGCCGGGTCTGAACCTGATCTACGCGCACCTGAACCGCCTGGTGCGCGACCGCGACGCCGAGATGCTGCTCATCGTCGGCCCCGGCCACGGCGCGCCGGCGATCTACGCGAACCTGTTCCTCGAAGGGACGCTCGCCGAGTTCGATCCGCGTTTCGCTCGCGACGAGGACGGCGCGACCGCGCTCGCGCGCGCGTTCTCGTGGCCCGGCGGGATGCCGAGCCATCTAACCGCGCACACGCCGGGCGCGCTCCACGAAGGCGGCGAGCTGGGCTACTCGCTCTCGCACGCATACGGCGTCGCGCTCGACGATCCGAACGTCGTCGTCGCGTGCGTCGTCGGCGACGGTGAGGCGGAGACCGGGCCGCTTGCGGCCTCGTGGCTCTCGCATCTCTTCGTGGACCCCGTCGCCTCGGGTGCGGTGCTTCCGATACTGCACCTCAACGGTTACAAGCTCTCCGGCCCGGCGGTGTTGGCGCGAATGCCCGAGGACGAGCTGCGCGCGTACCTTCGCGGCATGGGTTACGAGCCGATCTTCGTCGCGGTCACGGAAGACGAAGATCGCGACCCGATGCACGAGCGGGTCGCCGGCGCGTTCGACGCGGCCTACGACCGGCTCGATGCGCGCCGGGCCGCGGCGCTGCGCTGCGCCGAGTGCGTTTCGCCGCCGGTCATCGTGTTGCGCTCGCCGAAGGGGATGACCGGTCCGCGCACGATCGACGGCAAGGCGGTGCTCGACACGCCGCGCTCGCACGGCATTCCGATCACCGATCCGGCGCGGGACGACGGTCACCGTGCCGCGGTCGAACGCTGGCTGCGCTCGTACCGCCCCGAAGAGCTTTTCGACGAAGCAGGACGCCCGCATGCCGACATCCTCGAGCTGTTGCCGCGCCCGGCGCGGCTGATCGGGCGCAGCTCGCGCGCGAACGGCGGCGGCCGCCGCATCCCGCTGCGGCTGCCCGCGCTCGACGCATACGCCTGCGACGTCGCGGTGCCCGGAGACGTCGCGTGCTCCGCGACCCACAGGCTCGGCGACTGGCTCGCCGGCGTCTTTCGCGCGAACGCGCCGAACGCGAACTTCCGCCTCTTCTCGCCGGACGAAAGCGTCCTCGAACAAGCTCGACGGAGTCTTCGGCGAGACCGCGCGCGCGTGGCTGCTCCCGTGCATCGCGACCGACGAGCATCTCGCGCACGACGGGCGCGTGATGGAGATGCTCAGCGAGCACACGTGCGAAGGCTGGATGGAAGGCTACGTGCTGTCCGGTCGCCACGGGATCTTCGCGTCATACGAAGGGTTCGTCCCGATCGTCGACTCGATGGTCGCGCAGTACGCGAAGTGGCTGAAGATGGCGCGCGAGACGCCCTGGCGCAAGCCGCTCGCGCCGCTGAACTTCTTGCTGACCTCGCACGTCTGGCGCCAGGAACACAACGGCTACTCGCACCAGGGGCCGGGCTTCGTGAACACGGTGCTCACGAAGCGTCCTGAGTCGGTGCGCGTCTACTTCCCGCCCGACGCGAACACGCTGCTGTGCGTCAGCGAGCGCGCGCTGAGCGGCACCGACGTGATCAACGTCGTCGTCGCGCCGAAGCAGGATGCGCCGCAGTGGCTCGGCCTCGCGCAAGCCCGGGTGGAGACGGCCGCGGGCGCGAGCCGCTGGTCCTGGGCGGGCGACGATTCCGAGCCGCACGCCGTCCTGGCGTGCGCCGGCGACGTGATGGCGCTCGAGACGCTGGCGGCGGTCTCGCTGCTGCGGGAGCACGCGCCCTCGCTGCGCGTGCGCGTCGTGAACCTGATCGATCTGTTCGCGCTCGCCTCGCCGGAGATGCACCCGCACGGGATCCACGACGTGCGCTTCGAGGAGCTGTTCACCGCGGAGCAGCCGGTGATCTTCGCGTACCACGGCTATCCCCGCACGATCCACGAGCTGATCTACCGACGCTCCTCGCCGGCCCGGTTCCACGTGCACGGCTACATCGAGGAGGGCACGACGACGACGCCGTTCGACATGACGGTGCTGAACCGCGTCAGCCGGTACCATCTCGCGCTCGACGCGCTGCGCCGCGCCGAGGAGTCGAGCGCGACCTACCGCGCGCCGGAGGCGGCGCGGGCGTTCTGCGAGCACATGCTGCGCCGCCACGCCGAGTACATCGTCGCGACCGGGGAGGATCTCCCCGAGGTCGTCGACTGGACGTTCGCGGCGCGATGACGATCTTGACGGTCAACGCGGGCTCGACCAGCGTGAAGCTGGAGCGCTACGCGTTCGACGGGCCGCTGCCGCCGCTCGTCGAACCGCCGCGCCCGGTATGGGAGTCGCACGCCGCGCTCGGCACGGCCGACGATGCCCTGGCGCAGGCGTTGCGTGAGGACGACGACGCGGTCGCGCACCGCTTGGTGCGGCTGCCGGACGACGCACCGTCCGTTCTCGCGTTGGATGATCTGGTCACGAAAACGATCGCGCGCGCAGGCGCCGACGCGCCGCTCCACGACGGCGTCGCGTTGCGCGCGGTCGCGCTCGTCCGTAAGCTGCGCCCGCTCGTTCAACAGTTCGCCGTCTCCGACGCGGCGTTTCACCGCACCATGGGCGAAGCCGCGACGACGTACGCGATCCCGCGCGAGCTCACCCGCCGCGGGCTCCGGCGGATAGGCTATCACGGGAGAGCCACGAGTACGCGGCTCATCGCGCGTGTGCGATCGCCGGTCTCGACGTCACGCGAGCGCGCGTCGTGTCGGCGCACCTTGGAGGCGGCTCGTCGCTATGCGCGATCGCCGGCGGGCGCAGCGTGGACACGACGATGGGCTACACTCCGCTCGAAGGCTTGCCGATGGCGACGCGCAGCGGCTCGGTCGACCCCGGCTTGCTGCTGCACCTCTTGCGCGAGGGGCTTGCGCCGGACGTGCTGGAGCAGGTCCTCGAACGCCGATCCGGACTGCTCGGGATCTCCGGCACCAGCGGCGACGTCCGCACCCTGCTCGCGACGGCGAACCGCGATCCGGATGCGCGGCTCGCGCTTGACGTGCTCGCGTGGCGATTGCGCGCCGCGGTCGGCGCGATGATCGGCGTGCTCGGCGGAATCGACTTGCTCGTCTTCACGGGCGGGATCGGCGAGAACGTCGCATCGATCCGCGCCGCCGGCACGCTCGGCGCCGCCGCTGCCGGCATCGTGCTCGACGAAACGCGCAACGGCGCCACCGCCGGAAACGATGCGTGCGTTTCGGCGACCGGGTCGCGTGGCGGCGTCTTCGTCGTAGTCGCCCGCGAAGGATGGCAGCTCGCGCGCCGGGCGTACCACGCCCTGCGCGAATCGCGTCAGACGGCTTCGGTGTACTCGTAGCGGACGGAGACGATTCGGTCATCCGCCCAATCTCGCCCAATCTTCGGAGGACCGTGCGAACGCGGGCGGCCCGGCCCCAATGTCATCCTGAGCCTGTCGAAGGATGCGCCGCAGCCACGCTCACGAGCAGCGTTCGTGCTTACAGAGCCATCCGATCACCGCGCGGCTGAAGCCGGTGTTGTAAGGGCCGGGTGTTCCTTTCGCGAAATTCTCCGCCGCGACGGCCGGCGTCGCGGCGACGTGCAGCGGATGGTCCATGCCGTCCACCACATCCAACGTCGCACTGCCCGGGTGCGCGTGGTTGACCACGTCGACGATGCGCGCGTGGTCGTCGCGCGCGACGACGTAGTCCGACGTCCCGTAGATCACCTCGACCGGCACGGTGAGGCGTGTCCACGGCTCGATGATGTTCAGCGCCGCGACCTGCTGCACGTACCGGTCGATCACCGGATAGATGCCATTCGAGTCCTTGCAATCCGGCTCGGCGCGCTCGA
>DATHLN010000165.1:0-6228 GCA_035488115.1 Candidatus Limnocylindrales bacterium
CACCCTGAGCCTGTCGAAGGGTGAGCCCCAATCCGCACAGACCGAGCCGCGTCCGGCGAACGAGCCCGTTCGCATCGCGTAGGGGCACGACCACGACTCACCCTTCGACAAGCTCAGGGTGACATTGCCTTAGGCGGACGCGCTCGAGCGTCTTCGCACCGGTTTCTTCGCCGGTTCGGGGATGAACTTCGTCATGTCGAGCCGTCCGGTGCGGCCTTTCATCGGCGCCCACAAGTCGCCGACCCGCACGAGCCGCTCGCGGATGTTGTCGAGCCGGAAATCCTCGATCTCGAGCCCGGCGGCGATCTCGTCCCACGTCACCGGCGCCGACACGGTCGCCTTCGGCTTCGCGCGCACCGAGTAGACCGACGCGAGCGTCTTCCCCCAGGCGTTCTGGTTGTAGTCGACCAGCACGCGGCCCGACGGCCGCTTCGCGATCCGGTACTCCGCCGTCACGATGTCGGGATGCATCCGCTCCATCGTCTGCGCGAACGCCTTCGCAAACGTCCAGACTTGTTTCTGCAGCGGGCCGCGCACGATCGGCACGTAGACGTGGATCCCCGAGGAGCCCGAGGTCTTCGCGTAGGCCGGGATCCCGAGCTCGTCGAGCGCCTCGTGCACGAGCAGCGCCACCTTTCGCACCGTCGCGAACGAGGTCGAGCCGTCCTTCATCGGGTCGAGGTCGAAGTGCAGGTAGTCGGGCCGGTCGACGTCGTCGCAGCGCGCGTACCATTCGTTCAGGTCGATGCAGCCGAGGTTGATCAGCCACAACAGGCTCGCCAGGTCGTCGATCATCGGGAAGGCGATGATGCTGCCCGAGCCGTGCTCGATCGAGCACGTGCGTAGCCACGGCGGCGCGTTGGACGGGGTGCGCTTCATGTAGAAGAACTCGCCGCTCGCGCCGTTCGGATACCGCTTCATCACCTGCGCGCGGTCCTGCATGTACGGGATCAGGAACGGCGCGACGTCGGCGTAGTACTGCAGCAGGTCGCCCTTCGTCGCGCCGGTCTCGGGGAAGAACGGCTTGCGCAGGTTGGTGAGCGCCACGTCCTTCCCGGCGGCGCGCAGCACCGCCGCCTCCCGATCGCGGGGGATCGGAAAGCTTCCGGGCTCAATCTTCGTCCCTGTGCTCCGCGTCATCACCTGTAACTTAAACGGCATCCGCGCCGCGGCCCGCAAGGGGTTCTTCCGCTGGATGGACGCGCAGGCCCCGGACGTCGTCTGCCTCCAGGAGACGAAGGCGCAGGAGCACCAGCTCCCGCCGGAGGCGCTCGACCTCACCCATTACCACTCCGCGTTCGTCGACGCGCAGAAGAAAGGCTACTCCGGCGTCGCGATCTACGCGAAGCGCGCGCCGCTGCGGATCGTCCGCGGCCTGGCGATGGAGGACATGGACGCGGAGGGGCGCTTCGTGCGCATGGACTTCGAGGGTGGGCTCTCCGTCGCATCGCTCTACGTCCCGTCGGGGACGACCGGGCCGGCGCGCCAAGCCGTGAAAGAGCACTTCCTCGACCGCTTCATCGCCAACCTCGCGCAGATGAAGAACGAAGGGCACCCGATGCTGGTCTGCGGCGACTACAACATCGCGCACAAGGACATCGACGTCTTCAACCCGGCGCGCTGCGCCGGCGTCACCGGTTTCCTGCCGCAGGAGCGCGCCTGGATGGACGACGTGATCCAGCGCGTCGGCTGGGTCGACGCGTTCCGCGTCGCGCGCCCGGACGAGAAGAAACAGTTCACCTGGTGGTCGGGCTGGAAAGGCGCCTGGGAGAACAACCTCGGCTGGCGCATCGACTACCAGCTCGCGACGCCCGATCTCGCGCCGCGCGTGCGCGCGGCGTCGATCTATCGTGACGAGCGCTTCTCCGATCACGCGCCCGTCACGATAGACTACGACCTACCCTGATGTCATCGTGAGCTGCCCTAATGTCACCCTGAGCTTGTCGAAGGGTGAGTCTCAGCGGTTGGGGTTCTTCGGAACCTTCTTGCCGGAGCGGCGCGCCTTGGAGAGACCGATCGCGATCGCCTGTTTGCGGCTCTTCACCTTGCCGCCCTTGCCGCCGCTGCGCGCGGTGCCTTTCTTGTAGCGTCGCATCTCGCTGCCGACCTCGTTCGAGGCGCCGCGGCTGTACTTGCGACCGCCCTTCTTCCGCCCGCCGGCTTTCTTCCGGCCACCGGATTTCTTCCGCCCGCCGGTGCTCTTCTTCCGGCCGCCGGACTTCTTGCGGCCGCTGCTCTTCTTGCGGCTCGACGTGCTCTTCTTCCGGCCGCCGGTCTTCTTCCGGCTCGAGCTCTTCTTGCGGCTCGAGGTGCTCTTCTTTCGGCTCGTGCTCTTCTTACGGCTGGACGTCTTCTTGCGGGACGTCGAGCTCTTCTTGCGGCCGGTACTCTTCTTGCGGCCGCCGGATTTCTTCGAACGGGTTGCCATACGCCAACCTCCTTTGATCGAACGATACCCGTTCTTGCGCCCGCTCGAACGCTCTCGAATCACGCCGTGCGAACGCCGCGAGCGCCCGCGCGTTCGCGGGTACGCGCTCGTCATGGACGACGACCATCCGAAGAACCCGGTCGACGCGCACCGCGAAGGGCTCGAGAAGCTCGAGCGCGCGCCGCACCATCAGACGACCGAGCACGACAAACCCCCGCATGCGAGCGCACCGCAGCCGACCGAGACGCCGGGCGAGGCGCATCGCGGCGGACCGCTCCCCTACGAGAAAAAGTAGCGTTACGCCGACCCGTTGACCGAACGCGACGGCGCGCGCAGCCGCGCCGCCCGCACCACGTACTCGACCGCATCGGCGACGGTGCGGTCGACGTCGTTTCGCTCGGTGTTCAGCACGAGCTCCGCCGCCTCGGGGACGTCGTACGGCGCGTCGATCCCGGTGAACCCGGCGATCTCGCCGGCCCGCGCACGCTTGTAGAGGTTCTTCGGGTCGCGGCGCTCGCACGTGGCGAGCGACGCGGCGACGTACACTTCGTGGAAGCCTTCGCCGACGATCTCGCGCGCTCGCGCGCGGTCCGATGCCGACGGCGAGACGAGCGAGATCAGCGCGATCGTCCCCGCGTCGGCGAGCAGCTTCGCGACCTCCGCGACCCGCCGGATGTTCTCGCTGCGCCCCTCGCTCGAGAAGTCGAGATCGCGCGAAAGCCCGGTCCGCAGCGTGTCGCCGTCGAGCGCGTAGACGTGGTACCCGCGCCGGAAGAGCTCGCGCTCGACGTGCATCGCGATCGTCGTCTTCCCCGACGCGGGCAGGCCCGTCAGCCACACGACGAGCCCGCGGTGCGCGTTGCGCTCGGCGCGCGCCGAGGCGTCGACCAAGTGCGAGGCCGCCACGACGTTCACGCCGAGGGGCTGCAGCGAGACCGCGTGCGCGGCGCCGACCGGGACACCGCGGCGCGCGAGCGCGCAGCGCTCGCGGAGATCGAGCGCGACCGGAACGGCGGTCTGCAGCGCGAGCTCGTAGACCATCCCGCGCGAGGCGACGCCGTGCTCGGGCGCTTCGAGCGTTCGCGGATCGGTCGTCGCGAGCACCGACACGATCAGCGCCGAGACGTCGGCGCTGCCGGCGCGCAGCCGCACCGTCTCGCCGGCGTGCGGCGGCTCGCGGTCGAACCAGCACACGCGCACGTGCAGCGAGCGGACCGCCGCCGGCGCGCCGTCCTCGTGCGAGAGCAGATCGCCGCGGTCGACGTAGACCGGCGCGTCGAAGACGACGCCGACCGGTTCTCCCGGCCCGGCGCTCTCGGCGTCGCGCGGCCAGCCGCGCAGCGCCGCGATGCGCGCGGTCTTCCCCGACGGCGCGACGCGGAGCACGTCGCCCGTCCGCACCCGCCCGCTCCGCACGACGCCCGCCACGACCCGCTCGTCGCCGCGCCGGTAGACGTCCTGCACCCAGATCCGCAGCGGCTCGTCGTCCGCGCGCTCGCGCCGCGCGGCGACCGACGCGAGCAGCTCGGTCAGCGCGGGACCGCCGTACCACGGCGTCCGCGCCGAGCGCGAGGCGACGTTGTCGCCGTCGCGCGCCGAGACCGGCACGACAGCGCTCGCCGTCACACCGACCGCGTCGAGCGCGCGCCGCGCGGCGTCGCCGGCCGCCGCGATGCGCGCCGGATCACCGGCCGCGTCGATCTTGTTCACCGCGACGATGACCTCGCGGATCGCCAGCAGCCCGAGCAGATAGACGTGCCGCCGCGTCTGGTCCTCGACGCCGCGCTCCGCGTCGACGACGAGAACCGCGGCGTCGGCGTCGCTCGCGCCGGTCATCGCGTTGGCGAGGAACTCCTCGTGACCGGGCGCGTCGATGATCGCGAAGCGGCGCTCGCCGATCCGCAGCCAGACGCGCGTCGTGTCGATCGTCACCGCCTGGTCGCGCTCGTCCTGCAGCGCGTCGAGCGCGAACGACCACTCCGTCTCGAGCCCGCGGCGGCGGCTGCTCGCGACGACCTCGGCGATCCGCGCCTCCGGCAAGCTTCCGGTGTCGTGCAGCAACCGCCCGATCAGCGTCGACTTGCCGTGGTCGACGTGGCCGAGGACGACGACGCGCGCGTCGCGGCTCACATGTACCCCGCGCCGCGGAGGCGCTCGAACGACGCCTCGCTCTCGAAGTCCATCGTGCGCCCCGCGCGCTCCGGCTCGCGCGTCGTCTCCAGCTCCGCGATGATCTCGCCGATCGTCGACGCGCCGCTCGCGATCGGCAGCGTGATGTTCTTCTCGCCCAGCGAGCGATACCGCATCCCCTCGCGCGCGAGATACAGCGGCACGATCGGGACGTTCTCGCGCTGCGTGTAGCGCCACACGTCGAGCTCGGTCCACGCGAGCAGCGGGTGGACGCGAACGTGGCCTCCGTGCGGGATCTCGGTCAGCGTGTAGCCCCAGAACTCCGGCGGCTGCTCGCGCACGTTCCAGCTTCCGTCGAGCGAGCGCGGGCTGACGATCCGCTCTTTAGCGCGCGTCGCCTGCTCGTCACGGCGGATCCCCACGAACACCGCGCGATAGCCCTCGCGCGCGAGCAGCGCGCGCAAGCCTTCGGTCTTCCGCGCCGCCGCGCGCGACTGCGGCGGCAGGCTCGGATCGCAGGACTCTTCCGGCGGGCAGTGCTCGGCGCGCAGGTCGAGCTCCCACTCGCGCGCGATCTGGTCGCGAAACGCGTAGACCTCCGGCAGCTCCATCCCCGTGTCGAGCTGCACGACCGGGATCGGGACGCGGCCGAGGAACGCCTTGCGCATCAGCCACAGCAGCGCGGTGCTGTCCTTCCCCATCGACCACAGCACGCAGCACGGCTCGAACAGCCGGTAGGCGTCGCGCACGATCGCGATCGCTCCGGATTCGAGCGCGTCCAGGTCGTCGTTCACCGAGCGGTCCATTCGAGCGCGGCTACGTTCGCCGTCGCAAGGCAACGCCCCGGGCTCCCTGAAGGGTCCCCGGGGCGTGGGACAAGTGGGCTGGTGTCCCGGCCAGGGTTTCCCCCGCCGAAGACCGGTTCAACATGGGCGGCGACACGAATTCAGCGCCGCAGGACGGCGCTGGCGTGGCTCCCGCCGCCGCTGCGGCGCAACACGTGGAACTCGTCGACCAGCTCGTTGATGATGAAGAGGCCGCGGCCGCGCTCGCTCATGTCGTCGTACGGCAAGCGGGGCGTCATCCGGAACCCCGCGCCGCAGTCGAGCACGTGCAGCACCGGCGCCGGCCCGCTGCGGTCGAGCACCACCTCGACCGTTCCCGGGGCGTACCGCACGGCGTTCCCGATCAGCTCGCCGTAGACGAGCTCGACGCCGAACAGCGCGCTCTCGCGGAAGCCGGCCGCCTCGAGGTCCCCGACGATCGCCGCTCGGGCGGCCCGCGCCGCGACGGCGTCCTCCGAGGCGAAGCTCCACCGGCGCAGCGTCCCGCCGCGCTCGTCCTCCTCGCCGGCCCGCATGACCAGGATCGCGACGTCGTCGTGCGGCGCGCCGCGCAGCATCCGCGCCTGGATCGCCAGCGCGACGTCGTTCACCTCGAGCAGACCAGGATCGGCGAGGATCGCGCGCAGCCGCCGCTCCCCCTCGATCACGTCGCGCTCGGCCTCGGTCAGCCCGTCGGTGTGGAGGACCAGCATCGCGCCCGGCGGGATCGCCGCGGTCTCGGCGTAACGGCTGCGGCGCGGCTCGACGCCGAGCGGAAGCCCGCCGGTGCGCAGCTCGTGCAGTATGCCGCGCTCGTCGCGCAGCAGCGCGGGCGGGTGACCGGCG
>DATHLN010000166.1:0-12029 GCA_035488115.1 Candidatus Limnocylindrales bacterium
AGCGCGGCGAGCGCGCGGTCGTACGCGTCGTGCAGCTCCATCGCGATCGCGTACTGGATGCTGTGGCTTCGCGCGGCGAGCGGGAAGAGCCCGGCCTCGGTCGCGAGCCGCGCCGCCGCCGCCGCATAGCGCGCGCTGCGCTCGGCGTCGCCGTCGATGTACGCGATGTAGCTCGCCTGATGATAGGTGGTCGCGCGCAGCCGGCGGTCGTCGGAGCTCTCGGCCGCTTCGAGCTTCTCCGCGAGCGCGCGGTGCGCACCCTCGGCGTCGCCCAGGAAGGTGCGGACGAGCGCCAGGGTCCCGAGGAGCTCCAGCCGGAACGGCGCGTCGGCGCCGAACCCGGCGCACGCATCGGCGAGGGCGGGCGCGATCCGGGCAAGCGTCTCGCGCGCCCCGCTCCCCGCGTGCTTCACGAGCTCGAGCGCGAAACCGTTGATGAGCCGCAGCTTTTCGTCAGGGTCGCGCGCCGCGGCGATCGCGCGCTCGGAGAGCGCCGTCGCGGCGCGCGAGTCGCCTCCGTACGACGCGAGCGTCGCGCGGAGCGAGAGGATCGCCGCCGTGTCCGCGCGACCGGCGTCGCTCAGCACACGGATCGCGGCGGTGAGCTGGCGCGTCTCGCCGCGCTCGACGAGCCGGTGCCCTTCGGCGGAGACGATCCGCTCGATCGCCGCCGCGTCGCCCGCATCGGTGAAGACCTGGATGGCGTCGGCGTGGCGCCCGGCCGCGAGCAGCGCGCGGCCAGTCCGCTCGGCGATGAGGGCATAGTCGCCGCTCGCGCGGCGCTTCAGCCGCGAGATCAGGAACGCGCGGACCAGCGGATGGACCCGGTAGACGCGGTCACCGACCTCGTCGACGATCGGGGCGCTGCGCCTCAGCGCCTCCTCCACCTCCTCGGGCTGATCCGGCTCGAACGCCGCGCCGTGGGCAAGGTCGATCATCGGCAGCAGCGCGAGCCGCACCAGCAGCGCGTGGTCCGCTTCGGCGACCTCGTGCATGACGTGCTCGGCGAGGAAGTCGGCGACGACGCCGCGGCTCGGGCTCGTGCTCGGGTCGCGGAGGGCGAGGACGAACGCGGTCGGCCAGCCGGCGGTCCATTGGAACGCGGCGTCGACCGCCGCGCCGCCGCCGACGCCCGCCCCCTCCGCGACCTGCCGCGCCTCGTCCTCGGTGAAGGCGAGGTCGGCCGTGCCGACCGGAACGCCGCAGTGGTCGTACGCCATCCAGGAAGCGACCGGCAACCCGAGAGCCGTCCGCGTGACGATCAGCCAGCGCAGCGCGGAGTGCGCGACGAGCGCCGCGAGGAGATCGCGCACGCCTTCGTCGCGCATGCAGAGTCGCGTCAGCCCGTCGATCGCGACCGTCGAGGCCGTCGAGTCGATCGCCGCCTCGAGCGCCGGGACGAGCTTTGCCGGAACCGGCTCCGTCGCGCGCAGCGCCGCCACGAGCGCGGGATCGGCGCCCGGCATGACGTCGAGCGCGGCGGCGAAGGCGCCGACGAGCGCAGTCACGTCGTGTGCGCGCTGGGGGAGCCGGATCCGCAGGACCGGCTCGTCGAGCCGTGCGACGACTTGATCGAGCGCGATGCTCTTCCCGAAGCCGGCGGGCGCGGCGATCAGAGCGATCCGGTGCCGGAGTGCCCTCTCGATGCGTTCGACGATACGGGGCCGCCAGATCGGCCCAGCGGAGTGCATGCGACCCACCCCCTGCCGGGCGATGCTGAGGCACTCGAACTTGGCTGCCGGCCACCGGCCGCCTTCTACATCGTGCCACCCGTCGCCTGAACGGCACTTCGCAGCAGATATGCCAGCTCGAGCTCGGTCTTCCCGAGCGCGTCGAGCAGCGGGTCCTCCGCCAGCGCCTTCAGCGACGGATTGCGGCGCGTCATGTCGCCCTCGGGGACCGCGTGGCGCGGGTTGATCTCGCGCATGTAGATTCTGGCGTCGTAGCGGATCTCGCCCTCGGGGAGGAAGTAGAGCGGGTCCAGCCCCGCCGCGTAGACGTCGAGGCCGAGGATGCCGGTCTGCTGCAGAAACCCGATCGGGCGCAGCCGGAGCGCGCGGGCCAGCCGCGCGAGCACCGGGACCGCGACGCGCGCCTCGCCGGCCAGGACGCGCTCGATCAGAACGGGGTCGAGCCCCGCGGCGGCCGCCAGCCCGGCCGCATCGAGTTCCTTCGCCGCGGCGAGCCGCGCGAGCGCCGCGCCGAATGCGGCGCCCCCCGCCGTCCCCGCCGCACCGTCGTACACCGGCTCGTCAGCGTCCATCCGGGAGGTGATCGCCGGTCGCGGCACGGACGCCTTTCGCGCCATGGCGGAATCGACCGAGCAGCGGAAGTCGCGCCACCTGGACGTCTGTCTCGACGAGGACGTCGCCTCGCGGCTCGACGCCGGCTGGGACGCGGTCCGCCTGCGGCACGAAGCGCTCCCCGAGATCGCGCTCGCCGACGTCGACGTCTCGACCTCGTTCCTGGGCTTCTCGCTGCGTGCGCCGCTGGTGATCTCGTCGATGACCGGCGGCACCGGCCGCGCCGCCGAGATCAACCGCCGCCTCGCCCGCGGCGCAGAGGCCGCCGGGATCGCGCTCGGTCTCGGCAGCGGCCGCGCGATGCTCGAGGACGCGAGCCTGCGCGCGACGTTCGACGTCCGCCCGGTCGCGCCGAAGGTCGTGCTGTTCGCGAACCTCGGCGCCGTCCAGCTGAACTACGGCGTCCGCCCCGACGACGCGCGGCGGCTGGTCGACGAGCTCGGCGCGAACGGCCTCTACCTGCACCTGAACCCGCTGCAAGAAGCGATCCAGCCCGGCGGCGACACGAACTTCCGCGGGCTGGAGCCGAAGATCGCCGCGCTCTGCGAGGCGCTCGACGTCCCAGTGATCGCGAAGAGCGTCGGCTCGGGGATCGCGCCCTCGACCGCCGCGCGGCTGCTGCGCTGCGGCGTCGCGGCCATCGACGTCGCCGGCGCCGGCGGGACGTCGTGGGCGCGGGTCGAGGGAAAGCGCTCGGGCGACGCGGCGCGCGAGCGGATCGCGGAAGCGTTCGGCGACTGGGGCTACGCGACGCCGCGCGGGACGGCCGCGCTGCGCGCCGCACTCCCCGACGTCCCGCTGGTCGCGAGCGGCGGGATCCGCAACGGCGTCCACGTCGCCAAGGCGCTCGCGCTCGGCGCGAACCTCGCCGGGCTCGCGCTACCGTTCCTGCGCGCCGCCGACGAGTCCGACGCCGCCGTCGCCGCGCTGATCGACGAGCTCGTCACCGCGCTGCGGATCGCGCTGTTCGCGACCGGTTCGCGGCGTGTCGCCGACTTGCGCGATGCACTCGCGTAGCGACGAGCGATGATTCATGCCGACGGCGTTCGCGGTATCTGGAGCTAGCGCGGCGCTTCGCGCGGCGTGCGGCTCACCCTGACGACGTCGCCTTCGACGTGCACGTCGAACGTTTCGACCGAGGCATAATCGCCGAGCGTCATCTTGCCGTCGGTCATCTTGAAGCACCAGGCGTGCCACGGGCAGGTCACGGTCTCGCCCTCGATCCAGCCTTCGGCGAGCGGACCGCCTTGATGCGGGCAGGTGTTGTCGAGGGCATAGAACGTTCCGCCGGCGTTGAAGAGCGCGATCTCGCGGTCGCCGACGACGACCGCCTTTCCGCTCCCGGGCGCGACGTCGCCGACGCGCGCCACCGCCACGAAGTCATCGCTCACAGCGCGACCCGGTTCAGCGCGCACAGGAGGACGCCTTGCTCAAAGACTATCGCGACTGGCTGGAGTCCGAGCTGAAGCTGCTCGGAAACGCGAGTCATCACGCGTACTCGTTCGGCCAGGCGAACATGGCGAAGCGGGCGATCGAACGGCTCGACGAAGAGCTCGCTCGCGCGCTCTACGTCCCGCTCGACCGCGGCGAGGCGCGCCGCGTCCTGACCGCGATCGAAGCGATCGGCCAGCAGTCGACCAACGTCGCACCCGAGCTCGAGGCCCTCCGTGGCGCCATCAAGGCGGCGCTCGACGAGCGCGGCGAGACCGCCGGTCCGTAGCGCTTTGACTGCCCACCCCGGATTTGATATGATCCGCCGGTCGCCGTCGCGGGCCCACGGAGCCTGCTGACGCGCGAGTCTGAAAGGAGACCCCTGACCCCGTGCCCCTGACCAAAGAACAGAAGTCGGAGCTCTCGACCAAGTACGGCCGCGGCCCGAACGACACCGGCTCGGCCGACGTCCAGATCGCGATCCTCACCGCGTCGATCAACCAGCTCACCGAGCACCTCAAGATCCACAAAAAGGATCACCACAGCCGCCGCGGCCTGCTGATGCAGGTCGGTCAGCGCCGGCGCCTGCTCGCGTACCTCCAGCACAAGGATCTCGAGCGCTACCGCAAGCTCATCGCGGATCTCGGCCTGCGCCGCTAAAGCGCCGGCGTCGCACCGAAACGTGCAGAGCCTCGGCCACCGCCGAGGCTCTTCTCTTTTCGAACCGTACACCGAATGGAGGTTTTCGCTTTCTCGCGTGAACCTTAGCGCGGCATGCTGTTATCCTGACGACTCATGAGTAGGACACCGTAAGGACGACGCTGTCAGAATAGGTCCCGGACGCCGGATCCGCGGAATTCAGGGATCCCTTCAAGACTGCGACCAGCGCAGCGGACGACGCGCTCGCGGTCCCTGTGGCTCCGCTGACGGCTTTGATCGTGTAGCCCGTTCCGCCGAACCCGGTCGCGGTGCTGTAGGATCCGTTGTTCGCCAGTGAAACGGCCGGACCACCGACGGGGCCGGCGTATATCGTATACGACGTTCCTTTGTTGCACAGGAACGACAACGTCACTTGCGGATTCGCGATGAATCCGGGAGAGTTGTTGATCGCGTCGAGCGTGCCGAACGCGAAGGTCCCCTGAGCGCTCGTGATCTTACAGTCGGCGATCGCGCTCAAGGTGACCGGGATCGACCCCGACTTGACTTGTCCGGCGTTCACCGCCGTCCCGGCGCCGGCCGCCAGAGCGGTCACGCACAGAGCGGCGACGAGGAGCATTCGCTTCATAGGGACTCCCGCGTTCAGAAGGTGAGCTTGTCCGCCGGCAAACTCGCCTGGAAGGTGCCTCCGTCGATGCTGCCCGGGAACCGCACGCAGCCGAAGATCGGATAGACGATCGGTGTCGTGGAGGCGGTGGACGTCAGCGGCGAGAGGACGGGGATGCTCGGCGGGCAGGCAGCACCGTTGGTGCCGAAGCCCGTCGTCAACTTGGTTCCCGGCGGTGCGATCCAATAACGGAGCGTCGTTGACTCGTCGCCGTCGTGGTCCTGCGGATATTCGAGGAGGGTGACCGAACCGGAATACGGCCCTGGATTGACGCTCGTCCCCTTCTCGCAGAGCACGCTTTCGTTCACCACGGTAAAGAAGTAGGCGTGATCGTCGTAGTCGCCCCGCGGAAGGGTGACGCTGATCTTCAGAGCAGACGCCGGCCCGGAGACGATCTTGCAATCCTTGGAAACGGACAGCGTGACCGGGATCGAGATCGTCTTCTGGCCGGCATTTGCGTCCGCGCGGAGAACGTTGAATGCGCCGCCGACGAGGGCAGCGCATCCGGCCGCTACGATGCCCGCGCGGAGGACGGAATGGGCGTGCACGAATTGCCTCCTGGGCACCGGTTACTCGAAGTACAGCGTGATGTAGAGCTTTCCGATGTAGCTGTCTACCGGCGCATCGTCGGTCGGGAACAGTCCGGCCGACGTGATGACCGTGTACGGCGTCGTTGAGCTCGCCGCGCCCCCGCTCGGCGACGTCCCATTCTGGATGACGTCGGCCGTGAACGGATACTGGTGGCCGGTGTGGGCTCCGGTCATCGCACCGGTAACGATTTGCTGCGCGGTCGCGAATGACGCGGACGCCGCCGGATCGACCTCCAAATCCACCGCCCACTGGGTGCCTGCGTTGCAGCTCATCGTGAACGACGAGATCGGAGCGGGATGCGTGATGGTGTGCTTGACCGGATCGACATTGCCGAAGGCGAGCGTCCCGAGTGCGGCCGTGCTGGTGATGTTGCAGTCCGCAACCACCGAGAGCGAGACTGGCGGCGCGCCGACGATGATCGGCGAACCGAGTCCGGCCTGCGGGATCGCCACCAACAGCGCTGCGATCAGCGCCGTCGGTGAGGTTAGGGTTCGGAACTTCATGGGGTGGGCCTCACGGTAGCAGCGTTACCGCTGCGGAAGGAGACGTTCGAGGCTTTGGACCCGGCATGGGCTGGAGGGTCGAACCCCCCAGCCCGAGGCAGAGCCGTGAGAACCCGATTGTTAGGAGAACGACAGCGTCACGGTGACCGTGTCGCTGTACGAACCGGTGTGCGCGCCGGCGGGCGTCGCTGAGCCGGTGAGCGTCTCGTTGACCGGCGTGGTGCTGCTCGACGACGTGCCCGTCGTCGCTGCCGACGCGGTGATCGTATACGAAATCGAGTGCGACGCACCGTCGCTCATGCTGGACGAGAGCGGAAAATCAGCCGCCGGAGCCGGCGCGGCGTTGGCCGACGCGCCTTGGACGTGCCACGTCGTGCCGTTGTTGCACTTGAACGAGAAGGTGTACGTCGGGTTCGGGGTCGGGCTGCCGCCGCCCGGGTTGACGTCGTCGTACGAGCCGAACGCAAAGCCGCCTGATGGCGGCGTGGAGATCACGCAGTCCGCGAGGACGGTGGCCGTCACTGACGGCGCCCCGACCGAGATCGGTGAGCTCGGGGGGCCCGCCACCGCCGCCAGCGGTGCCGAGAGAGCGAGAGCCGCTGACGCGGCGATGGTGAGAAACTTGATGTTCACGGATGCCTCCGAAGAAAGGACTCGCGAACGATCGTATCAAGTGACACGTCGTCCTCATCGTTTGTACATCGCCGTGATCGCGACGAACAGTCCCGCATTTTCGGGACATCATGCGGCCGGCTCATCGCATCGCGCTCGCGATCGCGCTCCAGAGAACAATACGCAAGCATCCGGCCACGCGAAGCGCGGTCGAATCATCGGTCATCGTGCGGCGCGTACGCGAACGCGTCTAATTTTCCGTGACGGATACCGCGAACGTCAGCGTCGCATCGGAATACCGGCCGACGCCGGCATCTTGCCCGCCGGCGATGTGGATCTCGGCGGGCACGACCTGTGTCCCGGAGCCGGTGAACTGGGTAACGAGGTGCCCGGTTCCGCTCGTGCCGTCTCCCCAAATCCTCCCGTCCGGCAAGTAGACGTCGTATTTCAGCGGCTTGCTGCGCCCGTATGCACTGCGCATGACGTGGCCGCCCGGCGATGGTTGGATGTCGACGGTCACCACGACCGGATGACCAGCGGCGCTTCCAAGGAGCCCGCACGTCACCCGTACGGTTGCGGGCCGTACGACGACGCCGGCCGGTGACGTCAGCGGGTTATAGCTGCCCAGGCTGGTGGTGATCGTCGCGGAGCAGGTTGCGGTCGCCGAAGCAGCTGTCGGCACGGGCGCCATCCCCGCCGTCATCAAGAGCAATCCGACGGCTGCCACGAAGCGTGCGTTCATTTCGTCTCTCGCCGGCAATAGAGCGTTCCCAGTTTCGTGTGCGAACCGGTACCGGCGGGGAACGTCAGCCGTAGAACGCATTCCCCGCCTGCGTACTTGGCGGTGGCATCATACGCACCCGGTGGGACACCGTCGAAGTAGAATTCGCCGTCCAGCCCGATATCCGAGACGCGGTCGCCGGAGGCGGTGTGCACGAACAGCCGTCCGTACGTGGGGCCCTTTGCATGGTCGTCGTCGAATCTGACGCTCCCGGTGAACGCGTTGAGCGTCCGCGCGGGGAATCTGATCACCGTGCCGCTCCGGTAGCGGGGAGTCGCGGCCCCCACGA
Organism: Candidatus Limnocylindrales bacterium; assembly: GCA_035488115.1. Lineage (GTDB taxonomy): Bacteria > Vulcanimicrobiota > Vulcanimicrobiia > Vulcanimicrobiales > Vulcanimicrobiaceae > Vulcanimicrobium. The sequence goes on from DATHLN010000166.1 coordinate 7,835, forward strand.
TGGTCTCGAAAACGACGTTGTCGGGCAGGGTCGAGCTCTTGAGCTCGATCGGGCTAGCGTACAGGGCGCTGAGCGTCGGGATGAAGAGCTTTCCGCGCGCGTCCGTGGTGCCGACCGACTCCCCGTTGACCATCGCCTCGACGCCCGGGACGCCGACGTCGACGACGCCGAATCCGTCCTGCACCGGCCGCGAGAAGAACCACGAACGCGCTGCATATGCGACCGACCCGTTCAGGACGGCCTGAACCGCGTTGCTGCCTTGGCCCAGCGTCGAATACAGATTCAACGTACCGAACGGCATGCGCCGCTCGTAGTTGATCGTCGTCGCCGCACCCCGGTCGCCATTCGAGAATTCCGCCTGCGTCGATGTACCGAGCTCCCCGGACGTCAGCTTGCTGACGTCGATCGCCACACTATGCGCTCCGGCCGCTGACGACGAAGTCGTGCCGATCCGCACGCCGTGGAACGTCGAGCTGAAACCGAACGACCAGGTCGCGCCTGACACTGCTCCCAGCGCTCTTCGGCCGACTCCGACGAACATCGACGTCTCTCGCCCGAGGGTACGGCCGAGTTGCAGCTGCAGCTGCCGAACGGGCGGCGCGTCTCGATATGCCAAGCGCTCGAGATCCGCGGATACCTGCAAACCGCCGAGACGCTCCGGCTCGTAGCGCGCGACGACGCGGTCGTCCGCGGTCACGCGATCCTGCAGCGGGGCGAGCGACATCGACGCGTAGTGGTCCGACTGGCGCACCATCGAAGCCCGCACCGAGTAACGGCGCGACAAGAAGCCGTACGTCAAGGCGTACGCTGCACCCGCAACGCGACTCGCGGCGTCTCCCGGCGCGCCCGCGAACGGCTGGACGGCAACATCCGACGGATGCGCCAGATCGATGAGCGAGATGTCCGAGCCGGCGGATCGGCGAGCCCGGCTCGCCGCCGCCAGCACGCCGAATTCACCGAAGCGCGTCCCGAATCCGACGCCGGCACCGAGGTTCGTGACATTCGCATCGACGCTGCCGCGCGCCGATAGCGTCACGGCATTCGAGATCCCAACCTCGTACCGACCGGCGAACAGCGGGCCGGATCCGGCCGCACCGGTGACCGTTGCCGGCCGCCCGACGCCGAAATCGTATGCGCGCTGACCGCGACCCAGAAGTTCGAGTCCGATGTAGTCCGGCCGCCCCAGACGCTGCACGTTTCCCAGCGCGTCCCGCACGACGACGGTCGTCTGGTTGACCCCGGTTTGGAGCGGGATGTTGGTGATTGCGAACGGCCCGGGACCGATCGTCTCTTCGCGTACGAGGCTGCCGTTGACGTACACATCGACGGTCGAAGCGGTGGTCGCGACGCCGGCAAAGCCGTCTCCGTAACGGCGCGTCGAGGACGGATCCAACGTGGCGTCGTGACGAACGGACAGCCCGTTGATGATCGCGCTCCCGCCCAACCCCGCGAAGTCGTTGGCATCTATCGTCGCCGCACCGAGCACGAAGCGGCGAGCTTTCACCACGTCGTCGATCGTGTACGCGGCGTTCGCGAAGCGGTACCCGGATCGGCCCACTGCTTCGCTCAGCGTAACCTCCGCGACGCCGCGGCCGACCGCGACGCCGAATTGCCCCGTGCCGCCCAGACGCCGGCTGCCCGAACCCGTTTGCAACTGGTAGTTGAGGAAGCCGCCACCCGAGGGGACGCCCGGCACGATATGACGGTCTTCCGTTGCCAGCGTTACCTGCTGTTTCTCGAACAGTCCGGGCGATGCCGTTATGGTCAGCTTCAGCCCGTCCTCATTGACGTCGTAGGTCAGGGCATCGCGGAGCGCCGCCAGCGACACGAAATCTTCGTCGTCGACCCTCACCGTGCGTTCCGGCGTGATGCGCAGGCCGACCTGGCGCATCGCCTCGGCCTGGACGAGGACGTCGTGCGTCCGAAGGATGACCAGGACGTCACCGCCGCGGACGCCGTTGACCACGAGCGTGAAATACGCTTTATCGTTCCGGCCGCCGGCGGCCGCAGGCGCGGGAAGCGGCCCGGCATCCGCCCCGGCGAGGGCGGGGGCAGAGCCCGGCGCTGCCGCGCCGACCGGCGCGGCAGGCATCGCGACGGCGATCAGGGCCAGCGCACCGATCGCGGAGAACAGCCGTCGCAGCGGCGTCGAGCGCGCGATCATCGGATCACGTTACCGGCACTGGTCCGGGGATGCCGCGACGGTCCGCTTCGCGCTGCCGCCGTCGGTTTGCACGGAAATCATGAGTTCCCGTAGCTTTGCACAGGACGCGCGGTCCAGCGGTACCTGGAACTCATGCGCGCCGTTGGCCAGGATGACCGGCGACTCGACGGATTCGTTCGATACCGCGACGCCGCGCGCGTCGATGCCGGAAACAGCGAGGCTCAAGACCTTGAAGTGCGTGTTGCCCGGATTGCTCAGGCGGAACGACAGTTTGCCGCCGCGCACGGCGGCCGATTCGAGCAGCGGCTTCGGCGCGGGCTTCAGCGGCTCGACGTAGACAGGAATCGAGAGCTGCATCTGCACCTTGATCGTCGCCGAATTCGGTGCGAACGCGGTCTCCAGCGAGGGCAGCTCACGAAACATCACGCGGTAGGTGCGTTCTAGAGGCGAGCGTGACGGGTTCTGAAGGCCGACGCGAACCGCCCGAGTACCGCCCGGATCGATCGAAAGAAGCGACGGGAAGAAGACGAGCTCGTCGGTCGGCTGGAGCTTCTCCGGGCTACCCGCGTCCTGCGTCCACTTGTACGCCACGACCTGAATCCGCAACGTCGACGCTGCCATATTTTGCACGGTGATGGTTTGCGACGTCGTCCCGGCCGGAAGGTTCACGACGAGCGGCGTCACGTGCGTATCCAGCGCCGACGCGGGCAGCGTGAGGAGTAGCATCGTGACGGCGAGTGCGGGTGAGATGTAGCGCAGGCGCATGCTAGTGCTCCGTCTCGGCCGGTGTAACGCTGTGGGTCGGACTCCACCCGAGGACCTTTGCGATCATCTCGCTGCGATTTCGGACACGCGTCTTCGCGAAGATGCGCTTGATGTAGTCGCCGACGGTGTACTCGGCGATGCCCAGGCGCTGAGCGATCTCGCATGCGCTGTCGCCTTCGAGCAGCAGCCGCACGACGTCCAGCTCCCGCCGGCTGAGCCCGAACCGCCGGGCGGCCGTACCGAGGTTTTCGCGCGTCGACATCGGTTCTATCAACAATGCGATCGGGGACCCAGCGCCGCTTAGCTGCATCCCGCGCAGCAGCATCCCGGGGATCGGCGCTGCCGCAAGATCTCCAACGGCGCCGTCCCGAATCCACGCGCGCACCACTTCATCGAGCTTCCGGGGTAGCTGCTCACAGTCGCGGGCCTGTTCTATCTCGTTCAGCATTCGACGGGCCGCCTCGTCGGCGGCGATGATGCGGCCGCCGCGAGACACGATGACGACGCGCGTTCGAGCCGCGCGAAGGGATGCTACGAAGTCGGCGGACTCGGCTCGGATCGGCTGGATCTGATAAGCGATCACGCTGCGAAGTTCCTTAGCACCGGGTAATGCAAATCGAGGCCGGCTCGGAAACGATTCCGGCTGGAAGCGAATGCATCGCGGTCGCCGACGAAAACGCCGGCTTCCGGAGTTCCCTTATAACACCGATGCGCGCAGCGCATCTATCCCCAAAACAACGGATCGTGCCCCTGAAACCCGGGGGTAGGCATCCGTTCGTCCGCGCGCTATTGTGTGCCCATGTCGAGCGCGCGCGTCATGTACCGTACATCGGCGCGTGCTCGCGCGATCGTCGAGGCGATGGTTGCGGAGTTCGGCGGGCAGCGCGGACCGTGTCGAATCTACGTCATCGGGAGGCAGGGAGACGTCGCCTTATGGGCAGCCGGCGCTCCGACACTGCCGCTCCATGCGCTTCGAGCGCTGACGAAGTGGCAATCCTCGCGGACTCCGTTTGAGCGCGCGCCCGCGGAGCCGGTGACCGAGCAGCACGGAGACTGCATCGTCTGCATACAGCCGCTGACGTCCGCCCTCTATGAGTGTGCGGTCATCATCGAACAACCGATACGCCACCCGTACCTAGGCGCCGCCTCGCCGGGATGACGCGGACCGGTTAGGCAGAATGGCTCATCTTTGCGCCATCTTTACCGATATGTAAGCGGTTCGTAAGCGCCCTGAGGGAAGGTAGCTCCAGGCCGGTCGCGTTTTTG
>DATHLN010000167.1:0-19144 GCA_035488115.1 Candidatus Limnocylindrales bacterium
GGGCTGACGGTGTACACCGCGGTGCTGATCTCGGACACGGCGACGCCCGTCTGGCACGAGGCGTACGAGACGCTGCCGTTCCTGTTCGCCGCGAGCGGTGTCGCGGCGGCGGGCGCGGTGGGATGCGCGTTCGCGCCGCCCGAGCAGAACGCGTTCGCGCGGCGGATGATGATCGCCGGCGCGATCGGGACGCAGATCGCCGAGCGTGCGATGGAGCACAGGCTCGGCCCGTTCCTGTTCGAGCCGTACCGCGTCGGCAAGGGCGGCGCGTTCAAGCGCGTCTCCGACTTCCTGTGCCTCGCGGGCGGCGCGATTGCGCTCGCAGGCGGCCGAAATACGATGGCCACGCGCGCGGCCGCGGCATGCATCGCAATGTCCGGCGTGTTCGAGCGGTTCGCCGTCAGCGCCGCCGGAAAGCACTCGGCGAAAGACCCGAAATACGTGGTGCAGCCGCAACGCGAGCGGCTCGAACGGCGGGGTGCCGCCGGATGATCGCGGACGTCATCGGCGCGCGTTCGTCGGCGGTCGACGTGCGAACCGTCGTTCGGCGAGACGGGATCCTGCGCGAACGGGTCGACCGCGTCTGCGTGGAAGAGCCGCTGGAGATTCGGCTGTGCGCTCGCGGCGAGACCCGCCGCGTCGCCGTCACGATGCGCACGCCGGGCGCGGATCTCGAGCTCGCCGCGGGCTTCGTCCTCGGCGAAGCGATCGTGCCGAATCGCGCGGCGATCCGCGCGATTCGCCACTGCGACGACCGCGATCTCTCGCCCGACGAGCGCGGCAACGTCGTGACCGTCGACGTCCGCGCGCGCATCGAGGCGAGCGCGCTGCTGGAGCGGCACTTCACGATCTCCAGCGCCTGCGGGGTCTGTGGAACGGCGGGGATCGAGCTGCTTCGCGCACGCGGGCTGCGCGCGATCGAGAGCGACGCGCGGATCGACGGCGCGCTGCTCGCGCAGCTTCCCGAGCGGATGCGCGTCCGCCAAAACGTCTTCGACGCGACCGGCGGCCTCCACGCGGCCGCGCTGTTCGACCTCGACGGCGAGGTGCTCGCGGTGCGCGAAGACGTCGGCCGCCACAACGCGGTCGACAAGATCGCCGGCTTCATCGCCCTGCGCGGCATCGACTCCAGCCATACCGCGCTCGTCGTCAGCGGCCGCTGCGGCTACGAGATCGCGCAGAAAGCGATCGCCGCCCGCATCCCGATCGTCGCGTCCGTCTCCGCCCCGAGCAGTCTCGCCGTCGAGCTCGCGAACGAGTTCGGCCTGACGTTGGCCGCCTTCGTGCGCACCGACCGCTGGAACGTCTATTCGGGCCTACACCGCATCGCCGGCTGACCCCGTCATGCTAGCGGCTTTATCCGACAAAGTTCGGGCGAACTTTGGCGGCTAAAGCCATCGAAGCATGAGAGTGCGCCTCGCACGAAGGGCGCGATGCTCTCTCACCCTTCGACGAGCTCAGGGTGACACGGACGGGCTACGCTTCGGTGGCCTCGGGGTCGACTTCGACTTGGGGCATTTGGGTGAGGCCGGGGCGGATCTCGGCGTTGGTGATCTCTTCGTCGGGGAAGAGGCGGACGAGGATCACGCGGACGATGCCGGCGACCGGGACCGCGATGATGAGGCCGAGCAGGCCGAAGACGTGCGCACCGATCAGCAGCGCGAAGATGACGGCGAGCGGCGTCACCTTCACGGTGCTGCCGACGATGCGCGGGCCGAGCAGATGGCCCTCGAACTGGTTGATCACGGTGAACGCGACGATCACGCCGAGCGCGTTCGGCCAGCCGTTGGTGAACAGCGCGACGAGCGCCGCGGGGATCGCGCCCGCAAACGGCCCGACGTACGGGACGACGTCCGCGACCCCGGCCCACACGCCGATCAGCACCGCGTACGGGACGTGCAGGATCAACAGCGCCGTCGTCGCGAGCACACCGATCACCGTGGCGACGATCAGCTGGCCGCGCACGAACCCGCCGATCACGCCGTCGATGTCGGCCAGGATGTCGATCGCAAGGTCGCGCCGCTTCGGCGGGACCATCCGCGCGAAGAAGCGCTTGATCATCGTCGACTCGGCCAGCATGTAGATCGAGACCACCGGGATCGCGACCGACAGCGCGCCGACGGTTGCGACCGAGAGGAGCGCCGGTACGACGCGCGCGGTGAACGAGGCGGAGAAGTGCTGCAGCTGGATCCCTAGCTGTTCCGGAATCTTCGCGGCGTAACCGCGCAGCGCGGGCGGGAAGTGGGTGACGATCGGGTTGTGCGTGGTGGAGAGGTAGGTGTCGAGCACCTTGCGCATCGCGGGGAGCGAGGCCACGAGATCCTGCGCCTGCGCGATCATGATCGGAACGAGCAGGTAGATGCCGAGCATGATCAGCAGCGCGCCGCCACCGTAGACGATCGAGAGCGCCGCCCACAGCGGGAGCCGTTCGTTGAGCTTGTTCACGAGCGGCAGCACGAGATACGCGAGCAGCACGCCGCCGACGAAAATGACCGTGACGTCGGACAGCTCGACGAGAAAATTGAGCACGCGCTCGAGGATCAGGTACGCGAGCACGATCGACGCGAGCAGCTTGAACCACGCCTCCGCACGGGCGTACCAGCCCGGCGGAGTCTCTTTCAGACGCTCTCGCGAACCAGCTGCCATAGCGTGACGAAGAGCGCGACGATCGCGAAGACCGCGAGCATCGGATGCAGCACGATCCCGATCAGCAGCGCGGCGGTGCAGCACGCGAGCACGATCGGCCAGGGCGACTCGAGGGAGAAGACGCCGATCGTCTCCCCGGCGAGCTCGGCGGGCGCGCGCTGCGCGTCGCCGTCGAGCCGCGTCTTCGGCTGGATCACGCGCACGTATCCCGAGACGAATGCGAACCCCGCGCCGAACAGCCCGAGGAGAATCGTCCCGACGTTCTCCCGCGTGGTGAGCCAGTAGACCGCCGCGACGACGAGCCCGAAGGTCGTGGACGAAAGGAACATCCGCAGCGAGATCGTCACTTCGGCGAGTCCTTCGCGAACTCGGGATGGTGCAGGTCGAAGGCCGGCCGCTTCGAGCGGATCGGCGGGAGCGCGCGGAAGTTGAATTCCGGCGGCGGTGAGGACGTCGCCCATTCGAGCGAGTTCGCGGCGCCCCACGGGTCGTCCGGCAGCGGGACTTTCTTCCGCATCGAGACGATCACGTTCCAGACGAGCACAGCCGTCCCGATCGTGATGAGCGCGACGCCGACCGACGAGGCGAGGTTCAGCTGCCCCCACCCGGCCTGCGCGGGATAGGTGTAGACTCGCCGCGGCATCCCCATGATCCCGAGGAAGAACATCGGGAAGAACGCGAGGTTGAACCCGACGAACATCAGCGCGAAGTGCAGCCGGCCCAGCCCTTCGCCGAGCTTGACGCCCCAGATCTTCGGGAACCAGAAATAGAGCGCCGCGAAGATCGCGAACATCGAGCCGCCGCCGAGCGTGTAATGGAAGTGCGCGACCAGGAAATAGCTGTCTTCGACGTGATAGTCGAGCGGCGGCGAGGCGACCATCACGCCGGTGATCCCGCCGATCAGGAAGTTCAGCATGAAGCCGATCGCGAAGAGCATCGGCGTCTCGTAGCTGATCGCGCCGCGCCACATCGTCGCGATCCAGTTGAAGAACTTGATCCCGGTCGGCACCGCGATCAGGAACGAGAGCGCCGAGAAGAACGGGTTCGCGACCGCGCCGGTGGTGAACATGTGGTGCGCCCACACGCCCATGGAGAGCCCCGCGATCCCGAACGCCGAGAGCACCAGCCCGGTGTAGCCGAAGACCGGCTTGCGCGAGAACACCGAGACGACTTCGGTGATCACGCCGAAGAACGGCAGGATCATCACGTACACTTCCGGGTGCCCGAAGAACCAGAACACGTGCTGGTAGAGCACCGGATCGCCGCCGCCGCCCGGATCGAAGAACCGCGCGCCGGCGTGGCGGTCGAGCAGCAGCATCGCGAACGCGGTCGCCAGCGGCGGGAACGCCATCAGGATCAGCAGCGCGGTCGCGATCATCTCCCAGGTGAAGATCGGCAGCCGCCACATCCCCATCCCGGGCGCGCGAAAGACGATCGGCGTCACCAGGAAGTTGATCGCCGTCATGATCCCCGAGATGCTGGTCAGCGTCAGGCCCAGGATCCACAGATCCTGGCCGGCGCCCGACGAGACGCGCACGTCGGAGAGCGGTGCGAACGCGGTCCAGCCGGCGTCCGCCGCGCCGCCTTGCGTGACGATCCCCGAGAAGACGGTCAGCCCGCCGATGAGGAACAGCCAGAACGAGTACGCGTTCAGCCGCGGGAACGCCATCTCCGGCGCGCCGATCTGCAGCGGGATCAGGTAGTTCGCCAGCCCGAACCCGAACGGCGCGACGAACAGAAAGATCATCGCGGTCCCGTGCAGCGTGAACACCTGGTTGAACTCGTGCGGACCGACGATCGTCTGCTGCGGCGCGGCGAGCTGCAGACGGATCACGTCGGCGAGGAAGCCCGCGATCAGGAAGAACGCCAGGCTCGTCAGCATGTAGAGGATGCCGATCTTCTTGTGATCGGTGGTGACGAGCCAGGCGACGAGGCCTTCCTTCGCCAGCTCGCGCGGCGGCGCGGTGATCGCGCTCATGCCGGCGCTCCGCGCTCGCGCGCCCAGCGCGCGAACGCCTCGGGCGAGACGACCCGCACCGTGAACGACATGTGCGCGTGGAACGTCCCGCAGTACTCGGCGCAGCGGCCGGGATAGACGCCTTCCTTGAGCGGCGTGTAGTCGAACACGTTGACGATTCCGGGGATCGCGTCGCGCTTGAACAGGAACGCCGGGACCCAGAACGCGTGGATCACGTCGCTCGACGAGAGCCGGATCTCGGTCGTGCGGTTCGCGGGCAGGACGAGCTCGGGCGGACGGTCCGACGTCCCGTCGATCGCGATGTGCTCGCGGGGGTAGAGGAACCGCCACGACCAGCGGAAGCCGACGACCTGCACGGTCTCGCCGGGCGGCGTAACGACGCTGTCGACGTGCCGTTCACCCGCGTACGTCACCGCGAACAGCCCCGCGACGACCAGCACCGGGATGACGGTCCACGCCAGCTCGAGCGGGACGTTCTGGTGGAACTTCGCCGCCTGCACCGTGGCGGGATCGCGGCGCCGGTACGCAAGCACCGACCACATGATGAGCCCGGCGACCAGCGCGTAGACGACCGCCGCGGCCGATAGGAAGACGACCCAAACGCCGTGCAGCTGGCCCGCCTGCTGCGTGGTGTCGCTCGGGATCGCGGAGCAGCCGCCGAGCGCGAGCGTCAGCGTCGCGGCGAGCGTGGTCGTATGCGCGGCAAACCGCACGTGCAGAAAGTCCTCCGGCTTCCGGGGTCGTCGGAGATGTCGTACCCGCCCGGGCCGCGTCTCACCGAGCCGACCGGAGGGTAAAGCAGATGCCGGATGTCCGCACGCACCGGCAACGCCGTGAGCACGGAGCGCTTGACCGTTCGAGGGCACGCGCTCGTTCTCGGCGTGATCCTGTTCCTCGCATCCGAACTGATGTTCTTCGCCGCGTGGTTCGCGGCGTATTTCGATCTGCGCGGGCGCAGCGGCCAGTGGCCGCCGGCCGGGGTCGTGCTCGATCCGGTGGAGCCGTCGTTCGGCACCGCGCTGCTCGGGATCTCGAGCCTCTTCGTCTTCCTTGCGATCCGCGACGTGCACGCGCACCGCCGCACCCGCGCGCGGCTGTGGCTCACCGGAACGCTGCTGTTCGGCGTGCTCTTCCTCGCCGAAACGTTCCACGGCTGGAGCAAGAACACGTTCACCCTGACCTCGCACGCGTACGGCTCGGTCTTCTACGGGATGACGGGATTCCACGCCGCGCACGTTACCGCCGGCGTCATCATGCTGGCGTTCCTGACGGCGGGCGTCGACAAGCCCGGGTTCACGCAGGAGCGCGCGGCGGGCGCCGAAGCGATCTCGTACTACTGGCATTTCGTCTTCGCCGTCTGGGTCGGGCTCTGGGCGACCATCTACTTCGTACGATGAAGAATCCGGAGACGCGAGGCCAAGTGCGTGCGGCGCTGTGGCTGCTGCTCTCGCTCGTGGGCAGCGCGGCGTTCGCCGTCTCGTTCGCATTTGGCGGGCAGACGCAGGTCGAAGGCGCTGGGCTCGCTGCGGCGCTGTTCGGGATCGCGGGCGCGCTGATCACCTGGAGCCGCGATCTGCTGCCGCACGAGCAGACCGCCGATCCGCAGCACCCGCTCGGAACGCCCGATCGCGAGCGCGGCGACGCGGTCTCGCTCCTCGAGAGCGGCGCGGCGGAGATCGTCGGCAGGCGGAAGTGGCTGATGCGGCTGGGCTGGAGCGCACTGGGATTCCTCGGCATCGCGGCGCTGTTCCCGATCCGTTCGCTCGGGCCGAGTCCCGAGAACGAGATCGGGCGCAGCGGATGGAGATCCGGGATGCGGCTCGTGCGCGAGGACGGCTCGCCGGTGCGCGCCGACATGCTCGACGTCGGCAGCGTCGTGACGGCGTTTCCCGAAGGGCAAGTCGGGCCCGATCATCTCACGAACATGGCGAACGACGTCGTCATGCTGGTGCGCGTCCCGGAGCAGCAGCTGCGGATGCCGGGCGAGCGCCGCGACTGGACGCCGCAGGGATTCGTGGCGTACTCGAAGGTCTGCACGCACGCGGGCTGTCCGGTCGCGCTGTACCGCGAAGGGCCGCAGCAGCTGATGTGCCCGTGCCACCAGTCGACGTTCGACGTGCTCGACGGCGGGACGGTCGTCTTCGGTCCGGCGGCGCGCGCGCTGCCGCAGCTGCCGATCCGGGTCGACGCCGACGGGTCGCTGCGCGCGGGCGGGACGATGTCCGATTTCGTCGGCCCGGACGCCTGGGAGACCGGATGATCCGCAAGCTCGTCGACGCGCTCGACGAACGGCTCGGCGTGGCGCCGTTCCTGCGCCACGCCCTGCGCAAGGCGTTTCCCGACCACTGGTCGTTCATGCTCGGCGAGGTCGCGGCGTATTGCTTCGTCTTCATCCTGCTGAGCGGGACGTATCTGACGTTCTTCTTCCATCCGTCGTCGCACCAGGCGATCTACCACGGGCACGGCGTCCCGTCGCTCGACGGGCGCGCGATGTCCGACGCGTACGCCTCGGTGCTGCGGATCTCGTTCGAGACGCAGGCCGGGCTGCTGATCCGCCAGGCGCATCACTGGTGCGCGCTGCTGTTCGCGGCGGCGGTGATCACGCACATGGCGCGCGTCTTCTTCACCGGCGCGTACCGCAAGCCGCGCGATCTCAATTGGGTCATCGGGCTCACGCTGCTGCTGCTGGTAATGGGCGACGGGTTCACCGGATACTCGCTCCCGGACGACCAGCTCTCCGGCGCCGGGCTGCGGATCGCGCAGTCGATCGCGCTCGCGATCCCGGTGATCGGCTCGTGGGTCGCGTTCCTGTTCTTCGGCGGGAACTTCCCGAGCCCGGAGATCACGAACCGGCTGTACGCGATCCACATCCTGTTCATCCCGCTCGCGCTCGGCGGGCTGATCGCGCTCCACGTCGCGATCCTCTGGCACCAGAAGCACACGCAGTTCCCGGGGAAGCGGCAGCGCGAGAACAACGTCGTCGGCTCGCCGCTGTGGCCGACCTACGCGGTGAAATCGCTCGCGCTCATGGCGGCGACGTTCGGGGTGCTGCTGCTGCTCGGCGGGCTCGTGGAGATCAATCCGGTGTGGCAGTACGGGCCGTACGATCCGTGGACCGTCGCCTCGCCGGCGCAGCCGGACTGGTACGTCGGCTGGCTCGACGGCGCGCTGCGCGTTGCGCCGCCGTGGGCGATCCGGCTCGGCGGGCACACGATCTCGGCGCTGCTCTGGCCGGGGATCGTGCTGCCCGGCGTCCTGTTCGGGATCCTGTATTCGTGGCCGTGGCTGGAGCGGAAGCTGACCGGCGACCGCGCGTATCACGAGCTGTTGCAGTTCCCGTGGCAGAACCCGCTGCGCACGTCGGTCGGCGTCGCGGCGCTGACGTTCGCGGCGATGCTGCTGCTCGCGGCGAGCGACGACGTGCAGGCACGGCTGTGGCACGTCTCGGTGCAGCAGCTGGCGTGGTTCTACCGTTTCGCGGTGTGGATCGCGCCCGTGATCGCCGCGGCGATCGCGTGGCGGATCTGCGTCGAGCTGCAAGCGCGGCATGCGTACGAGCAGGACCACCCGTCGCGCGTCGTGCTGAAGCGCGCGCCGGAAGGCGGGTTCGAGGAAGAGCCGGTGCCGACGCCGTGATCGCCGCGTTCGCCGCAGTGCCGCTGCTCGCCGGCGCGACGCTGATCGCGGCGACGACGTCAGCGGGCCAGCCGAAGCCGCCGCTGACGCACGTCGCCGCGCCCGCGGCGCGCGATCCGGTCAAGGTCGGCGGCGATCTGTACGCGACGCACTGCATCCACTGTCACGGCGACAAGCTGCAAGGCACGGTCGACGGTCCGCCGCTGACCAAAGCCGGCGCGGCCGACGTGGACTTCCAGCTCTCCACCGGCCGCATGCCGCTCGAAGTTCCGGCGACCGAGCCGATGCGCGGTCCGGCGTCGTTTCCACGCGAGCAGATCGACGCGATCGTCGCGTACGTCACCTCGCACGGCGGCCACGGCGTGCCGATCCCCAAAGTAAATCCCGATGTCACGAACCTGACCCGCGGCCGCGTCGTGTTCGAAGAGAACTGCGAAGCGTGCCACGGCGCGACCGGAACCGGCGCCGTCGCCGGTTTCGGCTGGCTCGCGCCCGACGTGCTGCAAGCGACGCCGCTGCAAACCGCCGAAGCGGTGCGCACCGGCCCCGGCATCATGCCGCAGTTCGGCGAGCACGCGATCCCGCAGGACGACCTCGACGCGCTGACCGCCTACGTCGACACGCTGCACCATCCCGACGACCGCGGCGGCTATTCGCTCTCGAGTGCCGGCCCCGTCGGTGAAGGCCTCGTCGGCTGGCTGATCGGCCTCGGCTGCACGCTGCTGGTGATGTTCGCCGTCGGCGAAACGCTCAAGAGCAAACCGCCCGGCTGATTTCGCTGCGTGTCTAAACAACGCACGCAGAATCGTGTCACAACGTCGGTACAAGACCGCTTTCACCGCGGGCAGGAAAGACATCAACCTGTCAATTAATGTATGCTCATGACCGGACTTCCTTGCGTTGGAGGAAGAGCCCATGGTAACCACATTCGCGATCTCGCTCGCAATCGTCATCCTCGTTGTCGGCTTGCTAGCGCTGAGCGCACCTCTTCTTGATTGGCGCTCGCAGGACAACAATGTCGACGACGCAACGCTCGAGACGGAAAAGAAACGCCGCGAAGTTCAAGATCTCAAGTACGGATGGCTTCGAACGCTCGGCACGGCGCTATTGACCGCCTTCGTCGCCGTGGGCGGATGGTACGTTCAAGCAAAAAGTTCAGCTGACGAAAGCCACCGCCAACAAACTGTGCACGACACCGACGAGAGGAGCCGCAATCAGCAAGCCGCGACAGAAACATACTTCCGGTTTCTTTCCGATCTAGGCGATCCGAGCGCGACGAAAAGGATAACGGCAGACGAGTATCTGGAACAAACGTACGTAACCTTGAAAAGGGAGCAAAGTCGCATCGGCGTTACCGACATCGACGGCCCCACACGCGACCTGCGATTGCGCCAAATTGTTCAAGCACTAGTCTACCGCTTTTCGACGGAGAACGACCTTGCCGTTCAAGAAGAAATTAGACTGACACTCCAGCGACTCGGACCCGATGTATTAGGTCCATCCATCGCTGCAAATCGCCGCGTTGAATTTTTGTTTGCAAACCAATTGGGCACTGTGATGGCACAGCGGCTTTTTAGAAGACTACCGAAAAGCCAGATAGATCGGATACAGCGACCCGGGATTAGCCCTGACGACCTACCGGTGGACTACGCGATCCTCAGGGAGGAGACGCAAGCGCTTTCCTACTCGAACTTTGCAAGGGCGGTCGCACTGCGATACACGCCGGGAAACCGACTCGTGTCCCGGCGATCCACCTACGGCGCCGATCAGTTGCTGCCGAATGTCTTTCGACGCAGCGCTAGAGATAGCATTCGTTCCAATCTTCTCTATGCCCCGAGAGAAATTTCCGCAAGCGAGGCCAAACTTCAAGACTTAGCATCCGAAGTTGATGCAACGGGCTCCTTGGTCGCATACTTGTTGAGACATAGTGGGGTCTCTGCTCATGCCGATCTACGAGGCATGCTTATTCCGTATGTGGATCTTAGTTATCTCGATCTCACCGGCGCAGAGCTTCAGAACACAATTATTCTCGCTGACCTCACCAATGCAAGACTAGACTTTGCTCACATGAAGAACGCCGTCGTTTGGAATGCAGCGAGCACTGATTCGGCTTCATTTCAAGCAGCTGACGTTTCCAATGCGATCCTCACAGATGAAAGCGGCGAAATCGCGTTTGGCAAACCGGGCGCATTAAAAGGGGCGAATACGGTTGATGCCTACTACATGGACCGCAACACCGGCGAAGCAGGGGCTTTCCTTGGAGCGGATGCGGAAAACCCGCGGGTGCATTTTAAGATAGCAACGATGCAGCACGCAGAATGCATGCGCCTTGCACGGTTGCGCAAAGAACCCTGCCCCTGGGTCTCGCCTACACCGAATCCGTTCTTTGGACGTTAACCTCCAGTTGATTCGACGCCGTTGAAACGGGCCGGGCCGAATTCGACTTTCTCCAGGCGATCCGGCATTACGTCGCGTTTCGGCGGTCACACGAAACCTTGAGCCAATTTTACACGCCGTCTCGGACCTAACCTCGACGTTACACGATGCTTCGTTCAAGCACGCGATGCAAGCGCCGAAGAAACCTAACCGCCGTTCTGCCTGAGACGATGGACGAGAGGACGATTATCTCTTTGTAGCGGCCTTCGCTACGGCGCGGGCGGTGAAGACGTCCGCCATCGCGGCGCGATACGCCGCGGACGCGAAGGTATCCGAACGTCCCGTGACGCCGCGCGCTGCGCTCGCACACGCGGCAGTCACC
Organism: Candidatus Limnocylindrales bacterium; assembly: GCA_035488115.1. Classification (GTDB taxonomy): domain Bacteria; phylum Vulcanimicrobiota; class Vulcanimicrobiia; order Vulcanimicrobiales; family Vulcanimicrobiaceae; genus Vulcanimicrobium. Next base: position 11,019 of record DATHLN010000167.1, read on the forward strand.
GCCGCGGCGTCCGTCGGGTTCACACCTTTGAGCGCGCTTTCGACCGCACCCGCACGGAACGCCGCGTCGCCGACGCCGGTGACCGCGACTCGGGCGGAGCCGATCGTTCCGCCGTCCATCTTCAGCACCACCGCGACGCCGACCACGGCATAGTGCGAGGCCGGATGATGGAACTTCGCGTACGCCGAGTTCGGCGCCGCGTCGAACGCGATCCGGGTGAGCACTTCGTCGGGTCCCAGCGCCGTGTCGAACATGCCGCGGAAGAAATGCCCCGAGGTGAGTTCGCGCGTGCCGCCTTTCCCGGCGAGCGTGAACGTCGCGTCGAGCGCCTGCAGAACCGCCGGATAGTCCGCCGACGGGTCGCCGTGCGCGGAGGCGCCGCCGATCGTGCCGCGGTTGCGCACTTGCGGATCGCCGAGGTCGTTGGCGGCGTCCCAGAGCGCGGGCGCGTTCTTCTTCAGCTCGTCGCTCGCGGCGAGCGCGGCGTGCTTCGTCAGCGCACCGATCGTCACGCGTCCGCCGCTGACGTCGATCCCCGCGAGCTGCGGGATCTCGGCGATGTCGATGAGCACGCTCGGCGCGGCGAGGCGCAGCTTCATCATCGGGATCAGGCTGTGGCCCCCGGCGAGGAGCTTTGCCTCGTCGCCGTGCTCCTCCAAGAGGCGGATCGCCTCGTCGACGCTGCCCGCGCGCACGTAGTCGAAGGATGCCGGAATCATCGCACGCTCCCGTTCGTCGGTTTCGCTTGCATCGCGGCCCAGAGTTTCTCGGGCCGCAGCGGCATGTCGATATGCACGACGCCGAACGGCGCGAGCGCGTCGATCACTGCATTCGCGATCGCCGGCGTCGAGCCGATCGTCCCCGCCTCGCCGACACCTTTGACGCCGAGCGGGTTCACCGTCGTCGGCGTCACCGTGTGGTCGAGCTCGTAGGACGGCACCTGCTCGGCGTGCGGGATCGCGTAGTCCATCAGCGTCCCGGTCAGCAGCTGGCCGCGCTCGTCGTAGACGACCTCCTCGAAGAGCGCCTGCGCGAGACCTTGCGCGATCCCGCCGTGCACCTGCCCTTCGACGATCATCGGGTTCAGCAGCCGCCCGCAGTCGTCGACCGCGAGATACCGCACGACCTTCACCTCGCCCGTCTGCGCATCGACCTCCACGACGCACACGTGCGTCCCGAACGGGAAGACGAAGTTCGGCGGCTCGAAGCGCCGCGTGGCGTCGAGACCCGGCTCGAGCCCCGGCGGCAGCTTATCGCCCATGAACGCGAGGAACCCCGCCTCCGCGGTCGTCATCGACTTCGACGGATCGCCTTTCACGGTGATCTTGCCGTCACGGTACTCCAGGTCGTCGGGGTTCGCTTCCCACTGATGCGCCGCGATCTTCACCGCCTTCGCTTGGATCGTCTCGATCGCGAGCTTCAGCGCCGCGCCGCCGACCGCGGTCCCGCGCGAGCCGAACGTCCCGACGCCGTACTGCACCTTGTCGGTGTCGCCGTGCACCACGGTCACCTGATCGATCGGGACGCCCAGCTCGTCCGCGACGATCTGGGCGAACGTCGTCTCCTCACCCTGGCCGTGCGGCGAGACGCCGGTCATCACCGTAATGCTCCCGGTCGGCTCGACGCGGATCGTCGCGGAGTCCCAGCCGGCCGCCGGCATCGCCGCCGACGGTCCCATCCCGCAGACTTCGACGTACGTCGAGACGCCGATCCCGAGATAGCGCCCTTGCTTTCGCAGCTCTTCCTGCTGCTTGCGCAGACCCGCGTAATCGATGGCGGCGAGCGCCTTGTCCATCGTCGTCTCGTAGTTGCCCGAGTCGTACGTCAGCCCCGTCGCGGTCGTGTGCGGGAACGCGCTCGCCGAGATGAAGTTGCGGCGCCGCACCTCGACCGGGTCGAGCTTCAGCCGCTGCGCGACCATATCGATCGCGCGCTCGACGAAGAACGTAGCCTCCGGGCGCCCGGCGCCGCGGTACGCGTCGGTCGACATCGTGTTGGTGAAGACGCCGACCACCTCGGCCTCGATGTTCTCGAACTTGTAGCAGCCGTGCGCCATGAGCACCGTGAGCGTCGGGATCACCGGCGTGAGCAGCTGGTGGTACGCACCCATGTTCGCGTGGATCTTCAGCTTCAGCCCGGTGATCGTGCCGTCGTTCTTCGCGGCGATCTCGAGGTCGTCGATCTGGTCGCGGCCGTGGATCATCGCCTGGAAGCACTCCGAGCGCGTCTCGATGTACTTCACCGGGCGCTCGAGCTGCATCGCGAGCCAGCAGATCAGCGCCTCTTCGGCGTAGACGTTCAGCTTCGCGCCGAAGCCGCCGCCGACTTCCGGCGCGATCGCGCGGATCTTGTTCTCCGGCAGGCCGAGGACGACCGCCAGCTGCGTGCGCAGCAAGTGCGGGATCTGCGTCGCCGAGTAGATCGTGAGCTGCTGCATCCCCGCATCGTAGTTCGCGACCATCGAGCGCGGCTCGATCGGGACCGGCGCGACGCGCTGGTTCACGATGCGCTGCTTGATCGTCACGTCCGCCTCGGCGAACGCCTTGCCGACGTCGCCGGCCGCGAACGGGAACGTGTACGCGACGTTCGTCCCGAGCGACTCGTGCACGAACGGCGGGCCCGCCGCCGCTTTCTCCATGTCGATCACGGCGGGGAGCTCGTCGTACTCGACGACGATGTTCTCGGCCGCGTCGCGGGCGGTGTACGGCGAGTCCGCCACGACGACCGCGATCGGCTCGCCGACGAAGCGCACCTCGTCCAGCGCGAGGATGTAGTGCGGCGGCGTCTTGAGGTCGGCCATCTTGTGCGCGACCGGGAGCGAGGACTTCAGCCCGTGCGCGTGGTGCAGGTCCTCGCCGGTGTAGACCGCGATGACGTGCGGGTCGTCCTTCAGCGCCGAGCTGTCGATCCCGGTCAGCTTCGCGTGGCCGTACGGGCTGCGCACGAACGCGGCGTAGACCGTGCCGACTTGGCGCACGTCGTCGACGTAGGTTGCGCGGCCGGTGATGAGGCGCGGATCTTCGCGGCGCCGGATGCGGGCGCCGACCATCGTCGTGAACGCCATTACGCTTTCGCCTCCTGGAGCTGTTCGGGGATAATCGCCTCGCCGCTCGGCGGTGGTTCCTCGACCGGCGGATGGATCGGCATCAGGTCGGCGACGCTGTGCCGCGGCTCGCCGTCGCGCATCGCCTTGCCCGCGGCGCGCACCGCTTTCACGATGTTCTCGTAGCCCGTGCAGCGGCACAGGTTCCCTTCCAAGCCGGCGCGGATCTCGTCGTCGCTCGGGTCGGGGTTGCGGCGCAGCAAGTCGACCGCGCTCACGATCATCCCGGTCGTGCAGTAGCCGCACTGCAGGCCGTGCGCCGACCAGAACGCCTCCTGCATCGGGTGCAGCGAGTCGGCGTTCCCGATCCCCTCGATCGTCGTGACCTCGTGGCCGCTCGCCTGCACGGCGAAGACGGTGCAGCTCTTCACCGAGACCCCGTCGAGCAAGACGGTGCACGCGCCGCAGCTCGAGGTGTCGCAGCCGATGTGCGTCCCCGTCAGATTGAGGTAGTCGCGGAGCGCGTGCGCCAGGAGCAGGCGCGGCTCGACGTCGAGGCTGGTTCGCTTCCCGTTGACGGTGAGATCGATCTGCATGAAAGCGTCTCCGTGGACAAGCGGGGTCGGGAAGCTACCGACGCGACGCCGGAATCTCCTTGCGGTCTCCAGAACCGTGCGCGCCATGCCGCACCCCGTCGACGTGGACGATCTCCGGCAACGGCTCCTGGGCGCCGGGTACGTCGCGGACGCCGGGCTCGCGACGGCGCTGGCGTGCGCGGTCAGCCTCGAGCGCGCCGTGCTGCTCGAGGGCGACGCCGGGGTCGGGAAGACCGACGCGGCGCGCGCGCTCGCGAGCGTTTTCGGCGCGCAGCTGCTGCGGCTGCAGTGCTATGAAGGGCTCGATCTCGCGGCGGCGGCGTACGACTGGAACTACGGGAAGCAGCTGCTCGCGATCCGCGCCGCGGAGGCCGCGCACGAGCGCACGCCGGACCTCTACGCCGACGAGTTCCTGATCCGCCGGCCGCTGCTGGCGGCGCTCGGCGCGGCGCGCGAGCGCGGGATCGTGCTGCTGATCGACGAGATCGATCGGGCCGACGACGAGTTCGAGGCGTTTCTGCTCGAGTTTCTCGCGGACTTCGCGATCTCGATCCCCGAGCGCGGGACGGTCGCCGCACAGCATCCGCCGATCGTCGTGCTGACCTCGAACCGCACGCGCGACTTGCACGATGCGCTCAAGCGCCGCTGCTTCTACCACTGGATCGGTCACCCGACGGTCGAGCGCGAGATCGAGATCATCCGGCTGCATCTGCCGAGTGTCCCGGCGGCACTTGCCGCGGACGTCGCACGCGCGTCGGCGGCGCTGCGCGAGCGCGATCTGCGCAAGGCGCCCGGGATCGCGGAGTCGCTCGATTGGGCGCAGACCTTGCAGCTCCTCGGCGCGGACCGGCTCGATGCCGACGCGTACGAGCCGTCCCTGGGGAGCGTCTTGAAATACCCCGAAGACATCGACCTCGCTCGCGCTTCGACCCAGGCGATCCTCGCCGCGGCGCGCGATCGTTCGAACTGAGCAGACGCTCGAGGAGCTCACCGATGGCCCTGATCGAAGGCTACGCCTCTCGCTTCTCCGTCGCACCCGGCGAGACGCTCGACTTCCACGTGCGGTGCGATCCCGCGCACCGGGACTTCACGCTGGAGATTCTCCGCCGCGGCGCGACCGACGTCTCACTGAAGAAGGTCGACGCGATCGGATACGCGCCCGGGAAGGAAGACGACGGCGCGCTAGCCGTGAACGGCTGCGACTGGCCGGCTGCCGCCGCGGCTCAGACCGTGATCCCGGCCGGCTGGAAGAGCGGGTATTACGTCGCGCGGCTCACCAGCAAGACGGGCGGATCGGCGGGGATCCCGTTCATCGTGCGCTCGGCGCAACCCGGCAAGGACACGAAGATCCTGCTGAAGTGGAGCGACACGACGGTCCAGGCCTACAGCGCGTGGGGCGGCCGCGATTTCTACAACGGGTTCTCGCCGCAGCTCTCGTTCGACCGCCCGTACGACAGCACCGAGCACTTCGAGAAGTACACGCGGCCGCTGGTGGCCTGGGCCGAGTCGAACGGTTTCACGCTCGACCATTGCTCGAGCGTCGACCTCCACACCGATCCGAACCTGCTCACGCCGTACAAGCTGATGATCAGCACCGGGCACGACGAGTACTGGTCGAAGGAGATGTACGACCACTGCGAGGCGTTCGTCGGGAACGGCGGCAACATCGCGTTTCTGAGCGCGAACACGTGCTATTGGCAGGTGCGGTTCGACTTCTCGAACGGCAAGCGCATCATGACGTGCTACAAGGAGACCGAGGACGCCCCCGGACACCCGCGACCCAAGGACCCGCAGCGCGCCGACCCGTCGCGCGTCACGGTGCGGTTCTACGAACCGCCGGTGAACCGTCCGGAGAACCGTCTCACCGGCGTGAGCTTTCGCAACGGCGCCGGCTGGTTCAACGGGAAGGCGCCGAACGCCGCGCGCCTGCGCGGCTACACCGTCGTCGACGACTCGCACTGGATCTACGCCGGGACCAACCTGAAGAACGGTCAGAGCTTCGGCGAGGGCACGAGCGACGTCACCACCGTGCTGGGCTACGAGACCGACGCGGCGGAGCTCGAGCCGAACGTCAACCCGGCCGCGGTGACGGGGAACGACGGGACGCCGTCCGATTTCAAGGTGCTCGCGTACGCCGATCTCCGGGACTGGCAGCAAGGCGGACAAGGCGGGCACGCGACGCTGGGTTTGTACCAGCGCAACGGGACCGTCTTCACCGGCGCGACGATCAACTGGGCCGCCGGGCTGACGCCGAACACCTCGCCGGTCGCGATCATGACCAAGAACCTTTTCCAGAAGCTCGGCCGCTGAGCGACGCAGCGTCGCAGCGGTCCGACGAAGCCGCGCTAGCGGCCGGGTTCGACCGTGCGCTCCGCGCGCGCGGCGTTGCGGCGGGGACGCGGCGCGCGCGGACGTTCGCCGAGGTGCTGCGCGCGCTGCCGCCGCGTTCGGTGGACGCGCTGTACTGGCGCGCGCGCACCGCGATGCTGCCGTCGATCGACGACGTGGACGCCTTTCACGCGGCGTTTCTCGAGTTCTTCGGCGCGCTCGGCGACGCGGATGCGCTGCGCCGGCTCGTGCGCGGCGTCGATGCGCCGCCGCGGCGTGAGGCGCGCGATCTGCCGAAGCGCGAGTCCGTTCCGCCGCCGCCCTCGGAGCGGCCCGCGGACGAGCGCGTTGCCGAGCGCGCGCCGACGAAGTGGGTCGTCGCCTCGAGCGAGCACCGGCTCGCCGACAAGCCCTTCGAGGATTTCGACGACGACGAGCGCGCCGCGATGCTGCGGATGATCGCGCGCGTGCGCGTCGCGGCGGAGTACCGCGAGTCGCGGCGCCGGCAATCGCACGCGCGCGGCGACAGGTTCGATTTTCGCGGCACGCTGCGCGGCGCGGCGCGCACGGCGGGCGAGCTCGTGCGGCGGCGCGCGACGCGGCGGCGCGAGCGCCTCCGCCCGGTCGTCTTTCTCCTCGACGTCTCGGGCTCGATGGACTCGTTCGCGCGCGCGCTGCTGCAGTACGCCCGCGTCACGGCGGTCGCGCGGCCGCGCGTGCGCGCGTTCGCGTTCGCCACGCAGCTCACCGACCTCACGGCGCTGCTGAAGCGGGCGCACGACGACCGGCTGATGAGCGCGATCGCCGAGACCGTGCGGGACTACGGCGGCGGGACACGGATCGGCGCGGCGCTGCGCGCGTTCAACGACCGCTTCGCGCAGCGCGGCGCGGCGCGCGGCGGGACGGTCGTGATCGTCTCCGACGGCTGGGAGCGCGACGACCCTGCGCTCGTCGCGACCGAGATGCTGCGGCTGCGGCGGCTGGCGCGGCGGATCGTCTGGGTCAACCCGCACAAGCGCCACCCGGCGTACGAGCCCCTGGCCCGGGGGATGGCGGCGGCGCTGCCGTATCTCGACGCCTTCTTGTCGGGTCATAGCCTGCGAACGCTGGCGACCGTCGCGGACGCCATCGAAGGGAGGATCGCATGACCGACGTTCTGGACACGATCGAACGCTGGAAAGGGGAAGGGCAGCGCGTCGCGGTCGCGACCGTCGTCGGCGTCGAGCAGTCGGCGCCGCGCGATCCCGGCGCGACGATGGCGGTCAACGAGCGCGGCGACGTCGCGGGCTCGGTGAGCGGCGGCTGCGTCGAATCGGCGGTCTACGAAGAGGCGCAGGACGCGATCGCGAGCGGGCGCCCGCGGCTGGTGACGTACGGGATCAGCGACGCCGACGCGATCTCGGTCGGGCTGACCTGCGGCGGCACGATCCACGTCTTCGTGGAGCGGCTCGACTGGTGACGCTCTTCGAGCGGCTCGCCGAAGCGCTGCACGCCGAGACCCCGGTCGCGCTCGTCACCCGGCTCGACGGCGCGCGCGCCGGGGCGAAGCTGCTGGTCTTCGCCGACGAGACGTACGGCGATCTCGGCACTTCGGGCTTGAACCATGCCGCGTCCGGCGAGGCGCGCGCGCTGCTCGCGGTCGGCGAGAACGAGATCCGAACGTTCGGCGAGGACGGCGAGCCGGTCGGCGTCGAGGTGCGGCTGTTCATCGCCGCGTACGCGCCGAAGCCCGACATGTACGTCTTCGGCGCGATCGACTTCTCCCGCGCGATGGCGCGGATCGGGAAATATCTCGGCTACCGCGTCACCGTCGTCGACGCGCGCCCGGTCTTCGCGACGAAGCAGCGCATCCCGGACGCCGACGAGGTCATCGTCGCCTGGCCCGACGAGTTCCTCGAACGCGCGCGCGTCGACGAGCGCACCGCGATCATCATCCTCACCCACGACGTGAAGTTCGACATCCCCGTCATCCAGGTGGCGCTGCGCAAGAACGCGGGCTACATTGGCGCGATGGGCAGCCGCCGCACGCACGCGAACCGCGTCGCGGAGCTGCGCGCGGCCGGCGTGCCGGAGGGGGACCTCGCGCGGATCAGCGCACCGATCGGGCTCGACATCGGGGCGCGCACGCCCGAGGAGACGGCGATCGCGATCGCCTCGGA